>NZ_CP071870.1:3119066-3430973 GCF_017569205.1 Propioniciclava sp. MC1595 | reverse complement strand
CAAGGTGGATGGTCCTCGGCGTGTCGCCTCGACTTCCGCTCCGCGGCGCCCCAGTTTGCCCAGACACCCCCTCCCCGCGTAGAGTTGCGTGGTCGCCGCCTCGGCGACGCCTGTGTCCGCGTGGGCACAGTCGATCCGCACCCGTGGTCACAGCAAGTTAGGGAGATTGGCGTGAGCAAGCGCACTTTCCAGCCGAGCAACCGGCGTCGCAGCCGCACCCATGGCTTCCGCCTCCGCATGCGCACCCGCGCCGGTCGCGCCATCCTGGCGGACCGTCGTCGCAAGGGCCGCGTCCGCCTCGCCGGCTGACGTCACCCCTGCCGCGGTGTTGCCCGCACCCCACCGACTGCGCGCCTCGGACGAGTTCCGCTCCGTGGTGCGCAGCGGCGTCCGGGTCGGCAGGCCGACCCTCGTGGTGCACGCCCTGGCCAAGCAGAGCCCGCCGTCACGGGCGGGCTTTGTCGTGTCCAAGGCCGTGGGCAACGCCGTCACCCGCAACCGCGTGAAGCGGCGCCTCCGGCACCTGGTCTCGGACGCCCTCGGCTCGGCTCCCCAGCCGGTCGACGTGGTGGTCCGCGCACTGCCGCCCGCGGCGTCCGGACCCCTCGTCGAGGACTTCACCGGCGCCTGGCGCACCGCGCTCGGCAAGCTGGCGGCGTGAGGTCGCGGCCATGAAGTACCTGCTCATCGGCCTGTTGAAGGCGTACCGCGCGGTGATCAGCCCGCTGTACGGCGATGTCTGCAAGTTCTACCCCACGTGTTCCTCCTACGGGCTGGATGCGATCCGCACCCACGGCTCGGTCAAGGGGACGTGGCTCACCCTGAGGCGCCTCGTGCGCTGCCATCCCTGGTCGCTCGGGGGCTACGACCCCGTGCCGGCCGCTGACGCACAGAAGGTGCACCATGTTTGACGCCATCGGCGGCTTCTTCGACATGCTCATGCAACCCATCTACTGGGTGATGTCGGGCATCCTCGTGGGCGCCCACAGCCTGTGGTCCATGGTTATGGACCCGAACTCCGGCTGGACGTGGGTCCTCGCCATCGTCTCGCTCACCGTCGTGGTGCGGACGCTGATGATCCCGCTGTTCGTGCGGCAGATCAACAGCTCCCGGTCCATGCAGCTGGTGGCCCCGAAGGCGCGCGCCCTCCAGGAGAAGTACGGCTCCGACCGCGAGCGGTACGGCCAGGAGGTCATGAAGCTGTACAAGGAGGAGGGCGTCAACCCCGCCGCCTCCTGCCTGCCGCTGCTGCTGCAGATGCCGGTGTTCCTCGGCCTGTTCTACGTGCTGAACGGAGCCGCCCGCGGCACGCCCGTCGGCACGTGGTTCGTCGAACGCCCCCACCTGGTGGAGTCCCTGCAGAAGTCGAAGATCTTCGGCACCGAGATCTCCGCGACGCTCGCCCAGAACGGCTTCGTGTTCGGCCCGACCCTGTTCGTCGCCGGCTTCCTGATCATCGCGATGACCGCGTCGCTGTTCTTCATGCAGCTGATGATGATGCGGAAGAACATGCCGCCGGAGTCGCTCGAGGGCCCGTTCGCGCAGCAGCAGAAGATGATGCTGTACCTGTTCCCGGCGATCTACCTGTTCACCGGTGTCGCGTTCCCGATCGGCGTCATGATCTACTGGCTCGCCTCGAACCTGTGGACCATCGGCCAGCAGTGGATCCTCATCCACAACAACCCGACCCCGAACACCCCGGCGTTCATCGACTGGGAGGAGCGGATGAAGGCCAAGGGCAAGGACCCGGCCGAGATCCTGCGCCAGCGCGCCGAGAAGACCGGCCGCAAGCGTGGCGGCCCGGTCGCCACCGCCGGCGACCCGACGAAGGTCGCCCGCCAGGGCCGCACCGGCAGCACGTCCGCGCCGGCGGCCAAGGCCGACGACACGACCACCACGGACGCCGCGGGCTCGGCCCCGCGTCCGGTCAAGCGGCAGCAGCCGTCGAAGAACACCCGTGCCAACCGCAAGCAGGCCCGCCCGCGCAAGCCGGGCGCGTCCACGTAAGGAGTTACACATGAGCGAGGACCTGGACACCACCGTGGCTGTCGAGGAGGAGGCCCCCGTGGCCGAGGCCGTCGAGTTCGTGGGCGAGCCGGTGACCGACGAGGTCGAGGCCCCCGTGGTCGCCGAGGGTGACGACGCGCCGGTCGAGTCCTCCGAGGACTCCGCCGCCTCCCCCGCGTCCGCCGACGAGGCCGACGAGGCCGACGAGGCCGACACCGACGAGGACGCTTCGGAGGCGGGCGAGGCTGCTGCCCCGCGGATGAGCAAGCGCGAGGAGGCCCTGACCAACGAGGGCGAGATCGCCGCCGACTACCTCGAGGAGCTGCTCGACATCGCCGACCTCGACGGCGACATCGACACCTTCAACGAGGGCGGCCGCGCGCACGTGTCGATCATCACCGACTCCGACGCCCTGGTGGGCAAGGACGGCGAGGTTCTCGACGCCCTGCAGGAGCTCGCGCGCCTCGCCGTGATGACCGAGACCGGCCACCGCTCGCGCCTCATGCTGGATGTCGCCGGTTACCGCGACAAGCAGCGCTCGATGCTGCAGGACATGGCGGCCGACGCCATCTCCGACGTCCAGGAGAACGGGGAGCCCGTCCGCCTCACGCCGATGAACCCCTACCAGCGCAAGATCGTGCACGACGCGGTCGCCGCCGCCGGGCTCGTCAGCGAGTCCGAGGGCGAGGAGCCCAACCGCCGCGTGGTCGTCCTGCCCAAGGCCTGACGTGAGCGTGCCGGACGCCGCGGCGTCCGTCTTCGGCGACGAGCTGGGGCGGGCGACCGCGTACGCGGACCTGCTCGCCACCCGCGGCCTCGAGTGGGGCCTGATGGGCCCCCGCGAGGTGGACCGCATCTGGGACCGGCACGTCCTCAACAGCGTGGCCGTGGGTCACGCGATCGCACCCGGGGCGTCCGTCGTGGACGTCGGCAGCGGGGCCGGCCTGCCCGGCATCCCGCTCGCCCTGGCCCGCCCCGACCTGCGTGTCACCCTGCTCGAGCCGCTGCTGCGCCGGGCCAACTTCCTGACCGGCGTGGTCGAGGAACTCGGCTTGGGCGAGCGGGTCGAGGTCGTGCGTGGGCGCGCGGTCGGGCCCGACGACAAGGACCCGCTCGGCCACCACGCCCAGTACGACGTGGTCACCAGCCGCGCGGTTGCCGCACTGCCCCGGCTCCTCGCGTGGTGCGTCCCGCTGATGGCGCCGACCGGGTCGATCGTCGCGTTGAAGGGGTCCTCCGCTGCGGGCGAGGTCTCGGACGCCGCCGCCGACGTGGCCCGCCACCGGCTGAAGGCCGAGGCGATCCCCGTCACCACCCACGACGGTGCGGACCCGACCTGGCTGGTCGTCTGTACCCGGTGACCCGTCCGGGTGGCCGGCGATAGGGTCGGGGCCATGCGCCCCGTTGACCATGTCCTGCGAGTCTTCACCGACGCCGACGGCCGATTCGGCAACTTCCTGGGGATCTTCCTCGACACCGGCGACTGGACCGACGAGTTCTGCCAGTCGCGCGCCCACGACCTCGGCTTCAGCGAGACGGTGTTCGTCGACGACATCCGCACCGGCCGGATCCGGATCTTCACCCCGACCGTGAAGCTCGGCTTCGCCGGGCATCCCACGGTGGGTGCCGCGTGGCTCATCGACCACCTCGGCCACGAGGTGCACACGCTCGAGTGCGAGGTGGGCACCGTGTACAGCGTGGCCACCCAGCTCGGCGCGACCGTGCTCGCCGACCCCGCGTGGAGCCCGCCGATCGACCTGACCCAGGTGGCCTCCCCCGAGGTCGTGGACTCCTACCGCCCGTGGGAGGGGTCGCACGAGTACGTGTGGGCCTGGATCGACGAGGCCCGCGGCATCGTGCGCGCGCGTGCGTTCGTCGACGAGGTCGGCATCGAGGAGGACGAGGCCACCGGTTCGGCGGCGATCCTGCTGGCCGCGCACCTCAACCGGGCGCTGCGGATCCATCAGGGTGTCGGCTCGCGCATCGATGTCGGACCCACCCACACGGGCAAGGTCGCGCTCAGTGGAGATGTGAAGCTAGACCGATAGAGCGGTATATCGACAAAGAGTCGTAACGACTTCGAGCGCCTCAGTCGGGTGTGCCGACTGTGTTGTCGTGCCGGTCCGGTAGATTGAGCAGGTCATCTCCTGTGAAAGGAAGGACGACCTGTGACGTCTTCCCCCGCCTCCCCGCGCCGAGCATCGTTCGACGTGGCAGAGGATGCCGTGACCGAGCCGGATGCGCCGGACGATCTCGCCCCCGGTGTTTCACGTGAAACACCCACACTCCCCCAGCCCGGTTCTCCCCGCATCATGGTCGTCGCCAACCAGAAGGGCGGGGTTGGCAAGACCACAACCGCGGTGAACATCGCGGCTGGCCTGGCCTCGGGCGGTCTTAAGGTCCTCGTCGTGGACATCGACCCCCAGGGCAACGCCTCAACGGCCCTCGGGGTCGAGCACAGCGAGGGAACGCCGGGCACGTACGAGGTGCTGGTGGACCAGGAGCCGATCATCGACACGGTCCAGCGCTGCCCCGACCTCCCCGGGGTGTGGGTCCTGCCCGCCACGATCGATCTCGCAGGAGCCGAGATCGGCCTTGTGGCCACCGTTTCACGTGAAACGCGCCTCAGAATGGCCCTGGATGCCTTCTTCGACCACTACTACGTGGACTACGTCATCATCGACTGTCCCCCATCCTTGGGGCTGCTCACCCTCAATGCCCTGGTGGCCGCCCATGAGATCATGATCCCGATCCAGTGCGAGTACTACGCGCTGGAGGGCGTCACCCAGCTCCTCCGAACCATCAACCTGGTCAAGGGACGCCTCAACGACGGCTTGGTGCTGTCGACGGTGCTCCTCACCATGTTCGACGGGCGCACCAAGCTCGCCGCCGAGGTCGCCGCCGAGGTGCGGAAGCACTTCGAGCGGGAAACCTTGGAGACCGTGATCCCCCGCTCGGTCCGGATCGCGGAGGCACCCTCCTACGGGCAAACCGTCCTCACCTACCAACTCAACTCCGTCGGCGCGCAGGCGTACCTCGCGGCAGCGACGGAGATTGCCGAGCGCGGCGCAACCGGATTCTGATCGAAAGGCACCACCATGGCAGCACCACGTCAACGCAGCGGCCTCGGACGCGGGCTCGGCGACCTGATCCGCCCCACGACGCCCGAAGAGGCGCCCCAGCCCACCGCTGAAGTACCCGATACGCCCGACCTGGTGGCGGCACCGGCGGGCGCGAGCTTCGGCGACATCCCCGTCGACCAGATCGTCCCGAACCCGAAGCAGCCCCGACAGGTGTTTGATGAGGACGACCTCACCGAGCTCGTCGAGTCCATCCAGGAGGTCGGCCTCCTGCAGCCCATCGTGGTGCGTCGCGTCACCGACGGCTACGAACTCGTCATGGGCGAGCGCCGACTCCGCGCGACCAAGAAGGCCGGCCTCGCGACCATCCCGGCGATCGTGCGCGACACCGCCGAGCACGACCTGCTGCGGGACGCACTCCTCGAGAACCTCCACCGCGTTCAGCTGAACCCGCTGGAGGAGGCCGCCGCCTACCAGCAGATGCTCGACGACTTCGGCTGCACCCAGGAGGAGCTGGCCACCCGGATCAAGCGGTCACGGCCCCAGATCTCCAACACCATCCGGCTCCTGCGCCTGCCGGCGCCCGTCCAGCGACGCGTAGCGGCCGGCGTGCTCTCGGCCGGCCACGCCCGCGCGCTGCTCCCCCTGAGCGACCCCGTGGAGCAGGAGCGCCTGGCCCAGCGGATCGTCGCCGAGGGCCTGAGCGTGCGTAGCGTCGAGGAGATCGTGGCGGTGGGGGAGCGGGGCACGAAGACCCGCCGGTCCCCGGTGCTGCGTGCGCCGTCGCCGCGGGCCGTGCACCTGGCCGAGACCCTGACCGACAGCCTCGACACCCGGGTCAATGTCCAGATCGGCAAGAAGCGTGGCCGGATCACCATCGAGTTCGCCGGCGAGGAGGACCTCGACCGCATCCTCGTCGTCCTGCGCGAAGGCGTCACGACAAACCAATAACAGGTTGAAAAGCTAAGTCGACAAATCGCTAGGTGGACAAGCCCGGCGAGGTGGCGGAGAGCTGGCTCAGTGCTGGCCCGGGGCCTGCAGCTCGGCGATGCGCGCGCGGACGTCCTTGGTGGCGTAGTGCTCGGCCACGAAGGAGAGGAAGGGGATCGTCCCGGCGAGGGCGATGAGGCCGAGGCGCAGCCAGGGCCAGCGCACGCGGCGTCCGAGGTCATAGGCCGTGATCAGCAGCACCATGTACAGCCAGCCGTGGGGCACGCCCGTGGCCACCACGACGGCATCGTTGCCGCCGAAGTACTTCAGGGGCATGCCCACGACCACGAGCACGACGAGCAGGATGCCGACCACCCAGGCCATCACGCGGTACCGGAGCAGGGCCCCCTTGATGCCGGGGACCTCCTCGAGTTCGATGGGGCTGTCGTCGACCGACATGCTCATGCGGATGCATCCTTCCTGATCACTTCGAGGGCGGCAGCCTCCTGCGCCTTGCGCTCGCGGACGCCCATGCTGTGGGCCAACATGATGGCCATGCCGAGGCCGAAGGCGGCGAACACCCACCACTGGAGGGCGTAGCCGCTGTTCTGGGCCGACCCCTCGCCGGTCGGCAGGTTCACCGGTGCCTGGGCGAGGCCCTGCTCCTCGGAGTCGGCCGCGCCGAGCGTGATGAACCCGGGCACGAGGTTCGACCACTCCTGGGCGAGCGCGGGCATGCGCACCGAGGCCAACTGGCCATCGGGTACCTGCACCGCGACCCCGCGGTCGTCGAGCACGTTGCCCTCGCCGGGTAGGAACAACCCGGTCTCGGTGACCTGCCCGGCGGGCGGGGGAGTGATGTCCGACTCGGAGGGCGTCAGGCCGCGCACCACGGGCAGCGTGCGGCCGTCGACGACCTCGAACGCCCCGAGCACGCGGTACCCGCCCTCGCCGGGGATGAGGATCTGGTGGTCGGGCAGGTAGCTGCCGGTCACCGTGACCTGCTTGCCGTAGATGTCGGCGAGGGACGCCTCGCTGCCGAGGTGGTCCTCGAGCGGGACGGCGGCCTGGGCTGCGCGGTCCTCGACCGTCTTGTTGCCCTTGTCGACGAAGACCTGCATCTGCCACAGGCCCAGGAACACCATGACCAGGGCGCCCACGACGCCCACGAGGAGGATGAGGACCTGCTTCAGACGCGTGCTCATGCCGGCTCGGTGCCCTCCGCCCGACGACGGGCCACGGCGACGAGCGCCGAACAGACCTCGGCGAACGACGAGTCGGACGCCTCGATGCTCTGGGGCAGCAGCGACGTCTCGGTCATGCCGGGGGCCACGTTCACCTCGATGAACACCGGCTCCCCGTCGCGGACGATGATGTCGGTGCGGGAGAGGTCCCGCAGGCCCAGGGCCTGGTGGGCGGCCAGCGCGAGCTCGGCGCAGCGGGCCGCCTCGGCGTCCGAGATGTCGGCCGGGGTGACGAACCGGGTCTCGCCGGCGGTGTAGCGCGCGGTGTAGTCGTAGACGCCCGAGCGCGGCTGGATCTCGACCGCGGGCAGCGCCTGCGGGCCGTCGCCGAGATCGATGACCGAGACGGAGACCTCGGTGCCCTCGATGAACTCCTCGAGGATCGCGATGTCGCCGTACGCGAACGCGGCCACGATCGCGGCCGGCAGCTCGGACGCCTGCGTCACCTTCGTGCAGCCAAGCGCCGACCCGCTACGGGCGGGCTTGACCATCATCGGGAAGCCGATCTGCTCGCCGAGGGCGGCGATCAGGTTGGCGGCGCCCAGCTCGCGGAACATGTCGTGGGGCAGGGACGACTGCCGCGGCGTCCGGAACCCCGCCGCGCGGGCGGCGACGACCGGGGTGCTGACGGCCTTGTCGAACGCGATGCGGGACGCCGGGCCGGTCGAGCCGACGTACGGGACGCCGAGCAGGTCGAAGACCGAGCGGAGGGCGCCGTCCTCGCCCGCGCCGCCGTGCAGCACCGGGAAGATGACGGGGTCCTCGACCGAGGCGATGGTCTCGAGGAGGGAGGCGTTGACGTCGGCCTCGAGCACCGTGTGGCCCGTCTCGCGGAGGGCCTGGGCGACACGGCGCCCGGACCGCAGGGAGACGTCGCGCTCGTGCGACAGCCCACCGGCGAGGACGATGACGTTGTCGGACACTGGGGCGACTCCTTAGCTGATGTCGGGCGCGGGGCCGAGGTTGGGTGCGTGGCGGTGGTCGTCGGAGCGCAGCCCGAAGGTGACGTGCATCTCGAGCTCGTCGGCGATGGCCTTGCCGAGGCGCCGGGTGCCCTCGTAGATGCGCTCGGGCGTCGGGAAGCAGTACGACAGGCGCATGTTGCGGCTGCCGAAGCCGTCGGCGTAGAACGCGGTGCCGGGCACGTAGGCGACGCGCTCGTTCACCGCGCGGGGGAGCAGCGCCTGGCTGTCGAGGCCCTCGGGCAGGGTGACCCAGACGAAGAAGCCGCCGTTGGGGGAGGTCCACGTGGTGCCGGGGGGCATGTGGGCTGCCAAGCCGTCGAGCATGGCGTCGCGGCGGGCCTGGTACATGCTGCGGAACGTGTCGATCTGGCCACGCCAGTCGAAGTTCTCCAGGTAGTTCGCGATGGCGAACTGGCTGAAGACCGGCGGGGAGAGCACCGCCGCCTCCTGGGCGATGGTGAGGCGCTCGCGCACCGCGTGCGGGGCGAGCACCCAGCCCACCCGGAAGCCGGGGGCGAATGTCTTGGAGAACGAGCCGAGGTAGATGACCTGGTCGTCCATCGAGCGCATCGCGTCGATCGGCTCGCCCTCGATGGTGAGGAGGCCGTACGGGTTGTCCTCGACGATGAGCAGGCCGAGCTCGTTGGCGACCGCGAGCACCTCGCGGCGGCGCTCGAGCGGCTGGGTGATGCCCGTGGGGTTGTTGAAGTTCGGGATCGTGTAGAGGAACTTCACGGCCTTGCCCGCGGCGCGCAGCGAGACGACCGCTTGGCGCAGCGCCTCGGGGACGAGACCCTGGTCGTCCATCTCCACGTGGTGGATCTGCGCCTGGTAGGCGTTGAACGTGCCCATCGCACCGACGTAGCTGGGCGCCTCGGCGAGGATCACGTCGCCCGGGTCGATGAAGATGCGGGTGACGAGGTCGAGGGCCTGCTGGCTGCCGCAGGTGATGACGACGTCGTCGGCGTTGGCGGTGATCGCCTCCTCGGCCATCACCTCGACGATCTTCTCGCGCATGAACAGCTCGCCCTGGCCCGAGCCGTACTGCATGGCCTGGACGCCCTTGGTCTGGACGAGCTGGTCGAAGGAGGCCCCGAGGTTCGCCAGCGGGAGGTCGGCGATGTTCGGCATGCCGCCGGCGAGGCTCACGACCTCGGGGCGGTTGGCGACGGAGAAGAGAGCTCGTACGGCCGAGACGGTCATGGAACCGGTGCGATCTGCATACTGGTCGATGTAGGGATCCAGCCGCGTGTCGCGGCGGGACGGTTCGAGAGAGCTCACCCGGCCATTCTCCCACCTCGCGGGTGAAGCTCCCAAAGGAGGCGAACGGTGCGTTCACTGGTGGCACTCGACAGCCACGACCTGCGGGAGCTGGCCTGCCCCTGGTGCGGCCGGACGCCGCGGGGGGCGTCCGGTGGGTTCAAGGCGGTCCGGGAAGGACGCGTCGTCGGCGCGCTCGCCTTCGCGCCGGGTGCGGATCTGGGCGGCATGTACCCGGCCAACAGCATCGTGGTGCTTCAGCTGTGGGTACGGCGGGAGGACCTGGGGGAGCTGATCGGCACCCAGCTCGTCCAGCGGCTGGCCGCCGCGGCACCGCAGCGGACGCGGTGCGTGATCGCGGCCGGCACCCACCGAGCGGGGGACTGCCGTCGCCTGCCGGCCGCCTGGCTCGAGGGGCGCGGCTTCGTCGAGGCCGTCGTGGGCGCCCAGTGGAAGCTCGACTTGCGGCGCACCGTCCCCGTGACGGGTGTGGTCCGCGGGGCCTTGGACGCCGTGGGTCGCCTCGTCCGCCCTCCACGTCCGTCGCCGGCGGGGCGGGGCTGACGCTCCGACTGCGTCTCGATCAGTTGTTGAGTTCCGCGTCGAAGACGAGCGTGGGACTGGGGGTTGACGTGGGAAGTTCGATGCCCGGGTGCAACAGCCCCGATGCCAGGAGACGTAGGTGCATGGCCGAGTAGTCCCACAGCACGTGGGCTGCCATCGACCACAGCTCGCGCAGGAGTTCGTCTCGCTCGCCAGGAGTGTCGGCGGTGACTGACTGGCCGTCGCTCCGTGTGACGTACGCGGTGCTGTCCACCCCCACCACATGCGTGCCCCCGATGGTCGGCGCAGTTACCTGCAGGCAGAGGGCTATCGACTTTGGATTCGAGCCCTCGATCTCAGCCAGCCACATGCGGGTGCTGATCTCGATGTCCGTCGCTGGCGGGAGCGGGTTGCACATGGAGCGAAGGACGGACAGGGCCCCCAAGAAGTACCGCGACGCAGCCGGGGTCGGTAGAGGGAACTCACCCATCAACGACTCCCCACGGTCTGCGGCAGCCGGTTCCATTCCTCGACGCCGAGCCACGTGCCGGGGAGAAGGCGGCTGACACCACGGGCCTCGTCCGCGGGCGCCATCATGTGGATCACCCTCACCCGCACGGCATGGGCGTAGCGCCGCAGTGTGGAGAGGTGCGGGTCACGCTCACCCGACTCGATCCGAGCTACCGCGCCCTGCGAGATGCCCATGCGCTCGGCCACCTGGGCCTGGGTGAGCTGTTGGCGCTTGCGTTCCGCCACGAGATAGTCCATCAGCCGCTGATCTTCGCGCACCAAGTGCTCGGCCAGTTCGTCGAGAGGGTCACAGGGGTCGATGCCCAACAGGGTGTCGAGGTCCATGACGCGCTCCTTTCCAAACGATGGGTTCCTAGTATGACCCCACGGTAATACCTTGGTGCAACAGCCAGAGGCCGAAACGATCAAGTCGGGCTTGAGCCTCAGCCACGTGACGATCCTGCTCGTCCAGACCCAACGGGCCCGGGCACTTGCTCTTGATCGCCAGGGTCAACAACAGGAGCGGAGCCGGCGCAGGCTCAGTGAAGTAGAGCCGGGTGTGCCGAAGCTCGGGATCGCCGTCCGGATCGTCCTCGGGGAAACCCGTGTAGTCCTGCATCCTGATCTCCAGCACGTCCGGGTGTCGACCCATGCAGCAGACATCGTGGTGGGATGCGTGCCCGTAGCTGAGGAGCCCTTCACCGCCTTGGGTGAGCTTGGCCTTGAGTTCCTGTTTGAAGAGGGCTCGCTCTGACTCCGCCATCGGAGCGAGCATGGCGTGGTACTCGGTGACGAACCAGGTTTGCTCCGCATCGCGCGCGTGCTTCCAGTCGCCACCCGAGCCCGCCGCCCCGGTGGCAGCGCTCTTGGTGGTGCGGATTCCCGGGGGCTGCTCCGTCCTCATGCAATCCCCCTCGTCATGCGAGCAGTACCTCCATCTGCTCGATGACCTGCTTCACGGCCTGCTCGGATTGATCTGGTGGGTAGCGGTGCTTGCGCAGCAGCCGCTTGATCTTGGCGCGCAGCGCAGCGCGCACGTCGTCTCGGATCGACCAGTCGGTGGTGGCATCCCGGCGTGCCAACGCGACCAGTTCGCGGGCGATGTCGGCGAGCACGTCCTGGCCGAGCACGTCCACGGCGGATTCGTTGTGGGCGATCGCGTCGTAGGTGGCCAACTCGTCGGCAGCCAGCGGCGGGTCGAATGCCTCGCCGCGCTTGGCCTCGGCGGAGATGTCTTGGGCGAGGGCGTACAGCTCCGCCAGCACCTCAGCGGCCGTGAGCTGGGCATTCGTGTATCGCAGCATGACCGCCGACAGGCGCTCGCTGAACGCACGTTGCCGCGTGAGGCTCTGACCGCTCGCGGACGCCGCCTCGGCCAGGATCGCGGCACGGAGAGCCTCGATCGCGAGGTGGGGGTTCGCGGACGCCTGGGCTCGCGCCAGCATCGCCGGGGTGAGTTCCCGGAAGTTGGGCCGTTCGATCTGGGCAGCCGCGTAGATGTCGATGACCTCCCCGACCTCGGTGGATGCGGCCACCAACTGGTTGAGCAGGCGGGCGACCTCGTCGGGCACGGGTTCGCCGCGGGCCGAGCGCTCGGCGGCGTCGTACTTGGCCATCCAGACGCGGACCTCGTCGTAGAAGCGAACCTCGGCGGCGATGTCGCCGAGGTTCTTCGCGCCGGCAGCGAGCGCCCAGGCCCGCCCGAGTTGGCCGCTGAGCTTGCGGAAGCGCAAGGCCACCGTATCGGCGGCGTCCGGTTCGTTGTCGGAGGGGTGTGGGGCGCGTAGCCAGTTGGTCAGCCCTTGGGCGGCGCCCACCCAGCCACGCGGACCGGCCGAGGCGGCCCGCCAGTCGTAGCCGGCTACGAGGGAGCGGATCTGGTCGACCAGTGCGCGGGCGAGCTCGATGGCTTCATCGAAGCTGCGGCCCAGGGGACGGGTGGCCTGGTCGGCGGGGGAGTACTCGGCCAGCGCTTCGGTCAGGCTCTCGACCAGGGGGGCGTAGGCCACGAGCAGACCCGTGTCCTTGCCGCGGAAGGTGCGGTTCACCCGGGCCAGCGTCTGCATGAGGAGCGCACCTTTGAGGGGGCGGTCGAGGTAGAGGGTGTGCAGCGGCGGTGAGTCGTAGCCCGTCAGCATCATGTCCTTGACGATGACGAGCTCGAGGTCGTCGTCGGGGTTGCGCAGGCGTGCCTTGATGGTGTCGTTTTGGGTGCCGGTGCGGACGTGGTTGATGATCGGGGATTTGTCGGTCGCCGAGCCTGAGTAGACGACCTTGATGCGGCCGGCATCGATGGTGTCCGCGTGCCAATGGGGGCGCAGCTCGACGATGGCGGAGTAGAGGTCGGCGCAGATCTGGCGGGTCGCGCCGACGATGAGCCCCTTGCCGGGCCCGTCGAGTTCTGGCCGGACGCGCTGGGCTCGCTTTTCCCAGTGGGTGACGATGTCGGCGGCCAGCGCCTTGACGCGTTCGGGGGCCCCGTAGATCGCGTTGACGACGGCCACGGATTGCTCGACGCGCGCACGTTCGATGTCGTCAAGCCCGATGGCGGCCTCATCGGCGGCGCGGTCGAGGTCTTCTTCGCTGACGTCGGCCGCCCGCTTCACGGTGATGAGGCGCGGCTCGAAGACGACGGGGACGGTGGCGCCGTCGGAGACCGCCCGGGAGAGGTCGTAGACGTCGATGTAGTCCCCGAAGACATCCCGGGTGTTGCGGTCGATGAAACTGATGGGAGTGCCCGTGAAGGCGATCATGGTGGCGTGCGGCAGGGCCTGGCGCAGCCAGTGGGCGAAGCCATTGAGACCGTAATGGCTACGGTGGGCCTCATCGACCATGACGATGATGTTGTGGCGATCCGACAGGAGGGGGTGGTTCGTGCTGGTCTCGCGTTCGGTGTCGGTGAGACTGAACTTCTGCAGGGTCGTGAAGTAGATGCCGCCGCTGCGAGCCGTGGTCAGCGCGTCGCGCAGGTGGTCGCGGCCTAGGATCTCGATGGGTTCGCTGGGTAGGAGTTGGCTCGCCGCGAAGCTGTTGAAGAGCTGCCGGTTGAGTTCGGTGCGGTCGGTGATGACCACCACCGACGGGCTCCTGAGTTCTGGACGTCGCGCCACGATGTTGGCGTACAGCTCCATCTCCATGGACTTGCCGGAGCCCTGGGTGTGCCACACGACCCCGGCCTTGTTGTCGGAGCGGCTGGCCTCGATCGTGCGGCCGACCGCCTTGGCGACGGCGAAGTACTGGTGCGGTTTGGCGATGCGCTTGGCCAGCCCGCCTGCACCAGCGTCGAAGGCGATGTAGTAGCGGAGCAGTTGGAGCAGGCGCTCGGGGTTGGCCAGCCCGAACAGGGCGATCTCCAGGCCGCTGTCGTAAGTGGTGTCGGGCAAGGGTTGACCGATGTCGAGGGGGGCGCCGTCGTCATCGACGTTCCAGGGTGCGTAGTGGTTCAGGGGGGTGAACGGCGTGCCGTACTTCGCCGTGATGCCGTCGCTGATGAGGGTGAGCGCGCACGCCCGAAAGGCCATCCCGAACTCACGCAGGTACGTGCCCAACTGGGCGTGCGCCGCGGCCAGGTCAGCCTGGGCTGCGCCGGCCTGCTTGAGTTCGATGATGATGACCGGTAGGCCGTTGAGGTAACAGACCACGTCGAGGCGGCGGCGATGCTCCCGATCCTGCAGGCGCACCTGGTGGACGGCCAGCCAGTCGTTGTCGCTCGGTTCGTGGCTGATCAGCCGGATGGTCGGGTTGTGGGTGGTGCCTTCATGGTCGGTCCAGGTGACGCCCCGGTAGCCACTCACCATCAGGTCGTGCAGACGCTTGTTCTCGGTGATGGGGTCTTGCGAGGTGGGGGTCAGGATGTCGGTGACGGCTTGCCGCAACCGCGGCGCGGGCACGCCCGGGTTGAGCTTGCGCAGCGCGGCCTCGAATCGCTCCGGCAATACGAGGTCGGACGCCGACGTGCGCTCGTCGTTGATGTCTGAGCCGGACGCCGAGACCCAGCCGAGTTCACCCAACACCTCCAGCGCCGCGTGCTCCCAGGCGGCTTCACTGATCAGTGCCTTCACAGCACCTCCTCAACCGTTGCTGTTGCTTGCCGGATACTCAGGCGCCCCGACATCAGGTGGGGGAGCAAGGTGTCGCGGAGAGTCTCGAGGCGCGTGTTCTCTTGGGAGACCTGGACAGCGCGATCATGAAGCGGCGTTACGTGCGCTGAGAATTGAGACGCAGACTCGATCGATGGCCAGTGCACCGGGAGATCCTTGAAGCGGCCCCGACTCAGCTCAAGGAATGTCGCTCCGTTGGCGTGAGACAGGTATTCGGCGACGCGGTTCTGCATCTCGTGGAACAACCACATGAAGTAGCGCTCATCCTTGGGTCGCACAACGATGAACCCTTGATTGACCGCCACGGGGACCTTGGCGATGGCGAAGGCACCGATGGTCGCGCGAGATGTCATCAAGATGCTGTTGGCCGGGTAGAGCGCAGAGCTACATGCTGCCAGGCCAGCATCAGTGATGCGCCGTGATGTGCCCACCAGGTAGGGAAGGGTCAACGCGGTGACATCCGTGGGAGTGACCCAGGGAATCGTGCCGTTCCAGAACGCTTCGTTCTTGGTGGACGGAGTGCCACCTCCGCCAATGAGTGCAACATCGTCATAGCGGTCCTGTCGAGCGGGGGTGGGCTGTGCCTCGAACAACGTTGTCGCCAACGTCAAAGCACTGGTGGCGAGCCGATGGTTGGCGGCGATCTTGTCGTCCAGAGCGACGAGGAGCTCGGCAATCTGGGTCTGTGTGCCGTGTGGCGGCACATGCAAGGGAACGGCGCTCAGGATGGAAGTGTTCAAGTTCGGCATTGTGGCGCCCACCGCATGGCCCTGAATCCAATCGCGGACGGCGGGACTGCCTAGCAGGTATGACACGAACCGCGGGTCCGCCTTCTGGGGATCAACTCGCGCCCGGAGACACCCAGTGCCGCAAATCCATCCCTCTTGTTCGGGACGGACCAAGGCGCGCTTGGTGACGTCGCCCCGTCGGGAGTAGACAATGTCGCCCGGCTCGAGCCGGTGCCGCGTCAGCCGTGCAGCAACCGTGTCGGGAATCCGCGCGATCCGATGGGTTCCGATCGTGTTGTCGCCCAAGTCCTGAGGCATCACCACGGGTACTCCTGCGGCGGTGTACTCGTGCGCGTGGAGTTGAGACCCGAAGGGCCCGGTCTGAATGCCACCATCCACACACACTGAACCCAGATCGGTGTGTGTCCAGCTCATCCCAGCCTCCCCAACTGTTCGCGCACCACGGCGTCCAGGCGCTGGGATTCGTCCATGGCCGCGAGCAGGTCAGCCGTCAGCCGGGCGATCTTGTCGTCCAGGTCTTCGGCATCTTCTGATGGCTCCGGGCTGCCGACGTAGCGGCCAGGAGTGAGGGCGTAGTCGGCGTCCTTCACCTCGGCGATGCTCGCCGAATAGCAGAAGCCGGGGACGTCGGCGTAGGGCGTCCCCTCGGCCGCGGGCAGGCCCAACCATGCGTGATACGTGTTCGCGATGCTCTGGATCTCCTTGGGCTCGAGTACCCGCTCTGCGCGATCCACCATGCGGCCGAGTTCGCGGGCATCGATGAACAGCACCTGCCCGGCCCTTGCGCCCTTCGCCTTGTGCAGGAACCACAAGCACACGGGGATGCCCGTGGAGCGGAACAACTGCGTCGGCAGCGCCACCATGCACGACACCAGATCGGCCTCCACGATCTGGGCCCGAATCAGGCCCTCGCCGCCCGAGTTGGAGCTCATCGACCCGTTTGCCAACACGACGCCCGCCTGACCGCCCGGGGCCAGCTTGCTGATGATGTGCTGCAGCCACGCGTAGTTGGCGTTGCGCGCGGGCGGGACGCCGAAACGCCACCGCAAGTCATCCTCGCGGCGTGCCCAGTCCTTGATGTTGAACGGCGGGTTCGCCAGCACGAAATCCGCTTCGAGCGAAGGGTGCAGGTCGTTGGCGAATGTGTCCTCCCACGAGGCACCCAAGTTGCCGTTGATGCCGTGAATCGCGAGGTTCATCCGAGCCATCCGCCAGGTGCGTTCGTTGAGTTCCTGGCCATAGACCGACAGGGCGGTGCGGTTCTTATGGTGGGCGTCCAGGAATTTCTCGGCCTGAACGAACATGCCCCCAGACCCGCAGCACGGGTCGTAGATGCGGCCCTGCTCGGGGCGCATCATCTCGACCAGCACCCGAACCACGCTCGGCGGGGTGTAGAACTCCCCGCCCCGCTTGCCCTCTGCTGCCGCGAACTTGCCCAAGAAGTACTCATACACCTCACCCAGGAGGTCACGGGCCTTCGTCGCTCCTTCGCCGGCGAAGTGGGCCGAGTTCAGCAAGTCGATGAGCTCGCCCAGCCGGCGCTGGTCGACCGACTCGGTGTTGAAGATCGTCGGCAGGGTGCCGGCCAACGCCTTGTTGTCGCCCATCAACGCGATCATGGCGGCGTTGATCAGCTCACCGACGGTCTGCGTCTCGGTGCCCCGAGCATGGTCGGCCAAGAACGACCAGCGAGCCGGGGCCGCAACCCAGAACACCCCAGAACCCGCGAACTCATCGGGGTCTTCCATGGTCGCCAGGATGTCGTCCTCGTCGTAGGCGATCGGGTCGGCCTCGAGCTCGGCCCGAATCGCCTGCCGACGCTCGTCGAAGGCGTCCGACACGTACTTCAGGAACACCAGCCCGAGCACCACATCCTTGTACTGGCTGGCATCCATCGACCCCCGCAGCTTGTCGGCCGACGCCCACAACAAGTCCTGCAACTCCTTGGTCGTGGACGGGCGAGCGGCCTCAGCCTTCTTCGGACGAGCCATCGGGTTCCTTTCGCGAGATGCTGATGTGCCGTCGTTCGACGGCATCGAGGAGATCAGTGCGCAACGCCCGCAGGGTGGTGAGCTCCCGATCAAGACGCGCTTCCGTGGCGGCGAGGTCGTCCAGAGCGCCCCTGAGCGCGGGGACAGAAGCCGCATCCACGGTCGTTACGGTCCAGGCGCGCCACCGGGTGCCCGGCTGGCTGGCGTTGATCGCGGCGGCCACGGCGTCCGGCAACAGCGAGGCATCTGGCGCGACCCGCAGGATGCGTGCCGGCGCGACGACGACACTGCCGCCATCGCGGTCAACCCATGCCCGGGGGGCCTTGCCGTCGACGAACACCACATCGCCGGCCTGGGTGGTGTGGGCGTTCGTCCGACCCAGCAGCGTGGCGCGATCGACGCGTCCGCCGGTGGGGCCCACCGAGTGGTCGCTACGAACTCCGACGACTGGGACGTTCCCCTTGGGTAGGGCAGACACGTCAAGACGGTGGCCAGATACCAGCCGAAGGAGACGGCGTTCGAGGGCATCCCCCAACGACAGTGACGGGGCGGTGCTGGTGGCCCCCTCCTCGAGGGAGTAGCGCGTCAAGACGCCGTTGGCATCGGCTGCCATCAGACGCAGCTCGACATCGGCGAGCTCCGGCGCCGCATAGTCGCTGGCCCGCCGCGCACCGCGCACCAACGAGTCAGACGCCAACAGGGCCGGACGCGCCACCGCCACCAGGTGTGCCCATTCGCGCCGGTGGGCGTCCATCCGCGTCCCCAAGCTCGCCACCAGGTCGGTCACCAGGCTGTCCACGTCAGCCTCGTTGAACACCCCGCCGCCCAGGTCAGCGATGCGGGAATACTGCGCGGCGATGTCTCCGGTCGGTGGCGCACCCAGCAACCACAAGGCCAGATGCTCGCGAGGCTTGTTGACACGCAAACCCTCAGGCAGGCGCACGATGGCGCGCACCCAGCCCGTGCGCAACAGTGAGTCGCGTCGTTGGGATGCCTCGCCGATGAGCGCATCGGTCAACAAGGAGGCCGGCGCGACGACCAGCGCCACATCCTGCTCCCGCATGGCTGCCTGGGTGCGCTGGATGAGTTTGAGTTGTACCGCCAAGGACGCATTGGGGGCGTCGGCAAGAGGGAGGGCGATGAGGTACACGGTGGGGTGTGACGTGGTGACCGGGGGGCCATCGAAGAGTTCGACATAGGCGTCCTGCAATGCCAGCAACCGCCGTGTGTGCAGGGCGATCGCGCCTGCGCGTCGCTTCAGGAATAGGGTGCGGTTGGGGGGAAGTGCGGCCAGCAGCGTTTCCGCTCCCTGACCAGTGGGGTCACAGACGGCGGCGAGGGGGTCCAGGCCATCGGCCAGGGTGGCTACAAGGCGCTCGAGGAGCGTTGTGAGTCGGTGGTGGAGCAAGGTAGCTCCCAGCCGGGCTGACTGGTGCCGCAGGGCACGTTCGACCAAGTCTTCGTGTGCATCCGCGATGCTGAACGACTCACTCGCCGCCTCCTCCACCCAGCCCAGGTCGGTGAAGATCTCGGGGCCCCGCAGGAGCGGAACCGTGACGTGCTCGTGGTCATCCCCCCACAGATTTGCAGCGAGGTGTGTCAGATGATCTCTTGCCGGCACTTCCAACGGCCCGCCCCACTCATGGCGGAGACAGAGGAGGGCGCTGATCTCGACGAGACGCTCGGCGGGCATGGATGACGTCAACACCCGCTGCGCTCGCTTGGCTGCCGTGTCGCGCACGTCTGGATTGTTCCCGTGGTCGGTGGACTCCAGCCAGTCGACGACCTGATCAAGGGCGAACAGTTCTTGCGAGCCCGCCCGCTCGACCGGTTCTGGGAACGGGGTCGCGGCGTTGCGGAACCTGCGGCGCCACATCGACACCACGGGCCGCTGCACCTCGGCCAGTGCCGCGATCTGGCTCATCGTGATCAGCGTGTGGGGGTGGGTCATGGAAAGAAGCGTAGACCACAGGACGGGATGTGTGGAGAAACTCCATGATAATGGGGGTTATCGCCCGGATATTGCAAACGTCACATCTACCCGTTGAGACTGGTAGGACTTCACGACGGTGAGGCACCCCCCGAAAGGACCCCTCATGGACATCGTCTCGATCCTGAACTCGCCCGCCGGCGTTGCCGTGATCACCGCACTGGGTGTGATCATCGGCGCTCGCATCTCAGCAGTGCTGGGCATCCGGACGGGCGCTGGCGGTCATGTCGCCTCCTTCGACAACGCACACCACAATCACGTGACCCAGACCACCCAGCACCATGTTGAGCACCACGACAACCGCGTCTACCACGCCCCGCCCGCGGCAGCGGGACGCGATCTGAACCCAGGGGAGATCTTCGCCCTGGGCTTTGGGTTGATGGTGCTGGTCGCAGCCGTAGTCTGGCTTCTCGCGATCTATTGGGGTGTCGTCTCCGTCGTCCTCCCGATCGTCGTTGGCCTACTGGCCCTGCTGCTCGCTGTGGCTGCTGGTAGGTACCCCCACAACACGGGGCGCAAGCGCTATCTGCTCGGAAGTGCTCTCGCCGTTGCGGTTGCCGGGTGGGCCGTGACTGCCTTCCCATCGGCTGTCGAAGGCATCCCCTCGCTGACGGAGATTGCGATCCTGACCCAGGGAGCGCCTTCGTATGTCGAGGGAGTGACCATGACCTTTCAGGCGCTGGGGCCCTTGGGTATGAGCAGCTATCTGCTCCGCATGGCTGGCATGGGTCTCGCCTTCCTCGTCTTGTTGGGGCGAGCGAGGGATGCGGTCGCCTTCGCCCTCATCGCCCGTGGCCGCCGCATCGGTGATGAGGGGATGCAGGCTCGAGGCTTCCGGTGGTCGGGGGTCAAGCCCGAGGGTTGGGTGGACCTCGCCACCCTCGTCGCCATCCTGGCGTTGGTAGCCCTTTTCGCCTACCCCGGAGCGGTTCTCTGGATCCCTGCCTTCGGCGAACTCATCGGCTGAGCCAAGGGGTAGCTCAGGGTTGTGCAGGGGAGAGCCCGACGAGACATCCTACGGCGTAGAACTACCGTGGTGCCCATGGTCTACACCGTAGAAACCCGCCAGTCGGAACCGTCTCACGTCGAACCGGTCATCGCCCGCTACCGGCACCCGTGGCGGTTCTACCTGCTCTCCACCGCCATCCCGTGGGTGCTGTGGTTCACCGCCGGATGGCTCTCGCACCGCCCGGACGCCTCGATCGCCACCCGGGTGCTGATCGCGGTCCTGGGCCTGGGCGGTCTGGTGGCACCCCTGGGCGTCGCGTGGGCGCTAGTGCGCCAAGACCCCGTGCTGCGCGCCGACGTGCTGCACCGCTTGGTGAACGTGCGCGAGGTGCCCGCGTGGGCGTGGGCAGTGGCCGTGTTCCTGCTGCCCGGGGCGCTGCTGCTCGGCACCGCGTTGTCGCTGCCGTTGGGCTATTCCCCCGACCAGTTCCTGCTGCGGGGCGGAGTGTCCTTCACGGCGGGGCTGATTCCCGCGTGGCTCACGCTGACCCTCGCCCCGGTCGTGGAGGAGCTCGCCTGGCACAGCTACGGCACCGACGCACTCGCCTCCCGCTGGACCGTGTGGCGCACCTCGCTGGTCTTCGGCCTGATCTGGTTCTTCTGGCACGTGCCGCTGGGCACGATCCAGGGCTACTACCAGGCCGAGGTCGTGGAGACGGGACTGTTGGCGTCCATCAACTTCGGGGTGTCGGTGTTCCCGTTCATCATCCTGATGAACTGGGTGTACTACCGCAGCGGCCGCAGCATCCCGCTCACCCTCGTGTTCCACCTGGTGGCGAACGTCGGCAACGAGCTGTTCCTGACCCATCCCGACACCAAGGTGATCCAGACCGGCATCCTGCTGCTGGTGTGCGTCGTGGTCGTGTGGCGGGAGCGTGGGCTCTTCTTCACCAAGCCTGCGAAGCTGGGGACATGACGCCGGCGCCGCAGATCCTGTCCCGTTCGCAGATCGTCGCGGCGGCGATCGGGCTCATCGACCGCGAGGGGCTCGATGCCTTCTCGATGCGTCGTCTGGGCGCCGATCTCGGTGTTGACCCGATGGCGGTCTACCACCACGTGCCCAACAAGGCGGCCCTGTTCGATGCGATCGTCGACGAGGTCTGGGCACGGACATCCCCGGAGCCGCCCAGGCCGGGGGAGGGCTGGCGGGAGATCGCGGCGTCCTCGTTCGTGGCGTTGCGGCGGGTGCTGCTCGCCCACCCGCGGTTGGTGGCCATCATGGGGTCGCGCCCCATCGTGACCCCGCACATGCTCGCCCTGACCGAGAGGTCGCTCGGCTGGTTGGTGGACGCCGGACTGGCCCCGGCGTCCGCGATGCAGTTGCTCGACTGCCTGATGGCCTTCACCATCGGCAAGGTGCAGGGCGAGGTGCGCGACCCGGTCGGCGGGGTGGGTGTCCCGGCCGAGGAGGTGTGGGGCGCGCTCGGCCCCGACACGCACCCTCGCATCGTCGACGCACTGTCGAGGGGCTACGACTGGCAGCCCGAGGATGAGTTCACCCGCGGCCTGCGGGCCTTGCTCGCGGGTTGGGAGGAAGAGGGGGGCTTGGCCTGACTGAGTCTGGGGGGTGTAGGCTAGGCGCCAAGGAGTCAAAGGGGGCCGACCGTGTGGTCGACCCCCTTCGGGTTTGTCAAGCGATCAGCGAGCGTCCATCGGGACGTAGTCGCGCTCGGTGTGACCGATGTAGATCTGGCGCGGGCGGCCGATCTTGTTGGTCGGGTCCTTGATCATCTCGCGCCACTGGGCGATCCAGCCGGGGAGACGGCCGATCGCGAAGAGCACGGTGAACATGTCGGTCGGGAAGCCCATCGCGCGGTAGATCAGACCCGTGTAGAAGTCCACGTTCGGGTACAGCTTGCGCTCGACGAAGTACGGGTCGCTCAGGGCGGCCTCTTCGAGCTCCAGGGCGATGTCGAGAAGCTGGTCGTTGCCGCCGGCGCGGTTGCGCAGGATGGCGTCGGCGTGCTTCTTGATGATGGCCGCGCGCGGGTCGTAGTTCTTGTACACGCGGTGGCCGAAGCCCATGAGGCGCTCGTTGGAGCTCTTGTCCTTGACCTTGTTGACGTAGTCCTTGACGGAGATGCCGCGGTCGGCGATGTCGTCCAGCATCTCGAGGACGGCCTGGTTGGCGCCGCCGTGCAGCGGACCGTACAGGGCGTTCACGCCCGACGAGACCGACTGGTACAGGTTCGTCTGGGCGGAGCCGACGAGGCGCACGGTCGAGGTGGAGCAGTTCTGCTCGTGGTCGGCGTGCAGGATCAGCAGGACCTCCATGGCCTTGACGACCTCGTCGTCCAGCTCGTACGGCTGGCTGACGGTGCCGAAGGACATGCGGAGGAAGTTCTCGACGTAGCTCAGGGAATAGTCGGGGTACAGGGTCGGCATGCCGATCGAGTTCTTGTACGAGTAGGCCGCGATCGTCGGCACCTTCGCCATGAGGCGGTGGGTGGCGGCGTCGATCCTGTCGTCGTCGAAGCCGATGGTGTCCTGCGAGAACAGGCCGAGGGCCGTCACGCCGGCGGACAGCACGGGCATCGGGTGCGACTTGCGCGGGAAGATGCGGAACATCTCGCGGATGCGCTCGTCGATCACCATGTGGTTGGCGACCTTCTCCGTGAAGTCCTCCAGCTGCTCCTTGGTCGGGAGCTCGCCGTAGAGCACGAGGTAGGAGGTCTCGAGGAAGGTCGACTTCTCGGCCAGCTGCTCGATCGGGTAGCCGCGGTACTGCAGCACACCCTTGTCGCCGTCGATGTAGGTGATGGCGGACTTGCAGACCGCGGTGTTCGCAAAACCGATGTCGAAGGTGGTGTCACCGGTCTGGGCCATCAGCTTGCTGATGTCGTAGCCGTTGTTGCCCTGGGTGGCCTGCACAAAGGGCAGTTCCAGGTTCTTGTCGCCAGCGCTGAAGGTGGCAGGGGTCGTCATTGAACTCCTCCTTGGTGAGGCCTGTGGTCACTCAGCCGTCAGACTACAGTGACGGTCGAGGCGCTCGCCAAACCACGACGACACTCACACATAGTCCCCGCGTAGCAGGGTGCTGTGCCTCACAGACTTTCCCCGCGTGAGGGGGTGGGGCCGGCCACGATGGGGTGTGCTGCTTGAGGGGAAGTTGTCGATGAAGGCCAGGGTCGAGGTCACGAAGCGGTACGCACAGGCGTACGCGGACGCGCCGAAGCACGGCAAGAGCTTGATCTTGGACCAAGTGGTCGAGGTGACGGGCTGGAACCGTGACCATGCCCGTCAGCAACTCCGCTTGCGGTTGCTGCAGGCGCCGGGACGGGCAGTGGCAACGGTCGCGGTGATCGATCGGCGCAAGACCAAGCCTCGCCGGTACTCCTACGATGCGACCAAGGTCCTGCAACGGGTGTGGGCCACCAGTGGCGGTAGTTGCGGCAAGTACCTGGCTGCCGCGATGGGTGACTGGCTGGACGCGATGGAGGCTGAAGGGTCGCTGGTGCCCGGGGTGGAGCACTACCACGACGGGGTCCGTGCCGAGCTCGAGGCCATGTCGGCGGCCACGATCGACCGCTACCTGGCGCCGGCCAAAGCGCGGGACCCGATCCGCGGCAAGACCAGCACCAAGCCCGGGCACCTGTTGCGCCAATCGATCCAGGTACGCAAGGCCGGTGACGAGGTCGAGGGCGAACCCGGGTTCTTCGAGGTCGACACGGTCGCCCATTGCGGGCCCACCCTGAAGGGCGAGTTCGCCAGGAGTGTGAACTTCACCTGCGTGCACACCGGCTGGGTGTACACCCATCCCATCCGGAACAACGCCCGCGTGCACGTGCTGGCCGCTTTCGACGCGTTCGTTGAGGCGGTGCCGTTCGCCGTGACGGGCATCGATTGCGACAACGGCTCGGAGTTCATCAACCACCAGATCATCGGCTGGGCCGGTGACCGGGATGTGTTCTTCACCCGATCCCGGCCTTACAAGAGCAACGACCAAGCCACCATCGAGTCCAAGAACGGGCACCTCGTGCGCCGATACGGGTTCTACCACCGCTACGACACCCCGGCCGAACTCGACCTCCTGACCCAGTTGTGGCCCTTGGTCAACGACAGGTTGAACTTCTTCACCCCCACCAAGAAACCCATCGGGTACGGCACCGACAAACTCGGCCGCCGCAAGCGCCTCTACGACCAGCCCCGCTCCCCCTACCGGCGGCTCCTCGAGGCAGGCGTCCTCAGCCCCGCCCAAGAACACGAACTCGCCGCCTACCGGGCCACCCTCAAACCCACCCGGATCGCCCGGCAGATCACCGAACTCCAAGCCGAACTGACCCGCTTGGCCGCCACCAAGACCCGCCGCCTCGAAGACCAACTCACCTGGCGAGCCCCCGACATCAAAGCCCTCAAGATCCGCGCCGGCTAGACCCCCGTTCCCGGGGAAAAATCTGTGAGGCACACGCCCCATCAGCCGGGGACTTGACTATGAGGCACCACGAACCCCGGTTCCCTTGAGGTAGTTGACACTTCAACCAATGCGGGTGTACGGTTGAACCAACAACCAATCAGGAGGACACAACATGTCGCAGCTCGCCGAGCTCAAGGGGACCTACGTCCTCGACCCGTCGCACACCACCATCGGTTTCGTGACCCGTCACGCCATGGTCACCAAGGTCCGTGGCTCCTTCGAGGAGTACACCGGCACCGCCACCATCGACGGCGCCAACCCGTCGGCCTCGACCCTGGACGTCGACATCCAGGCCGCCTCGATCAACACCCGCAACGCCGACCGTGACGGCCACGTCCGTTCCGGCGACTTCCTCGACGTCGAGACCTACCCGACCATCACCTTCCGCGGCTCCGACTTCGCGATCAAGGGTGACGTCGTCGACGTGACCGGTGACCTGACGATCCGTGGCGTCACCAAGCAGATCACGATCCCCTTCGAGTTCCAGGGCGCTGCCAAGGACCCGTTCGGCAACAACCGCATCGGCTTCGAGGGTGAGACCACCATCAGCCGTGCCGACTTCGGCCTCACCTGGAACGCCGCCCTCGAGACCGGTGGCTTCCTCGTCGCCGACAAGGTCGTCCTCGAGTTCGAGGTGTCGGCCATCGAGCAGGCCTGACCTGCACCCAGTCTCCGGTTGCGACGCCCCCTGGGGGTGGGTGGGCTCCGACCGGACGCCGAAGGGCGGTTCCCTCACGGGACCGCCCTTCGTGCGTTCCCGGGTCACTGGTCCGGACGCCGCGGGCTGCGGCGGGTTGTCCACAGGCTTCTCCCCAGCTGGGGACAAATCACAGGCTTGTAGTTCGGTGTGGAACACGTCGGTGACCCCGGACGCCCCCATGGGTCAGCCGTCGATCTCGGGCTCGACGTCGGCCCGGACCACACCCTTGTGCGCGGCCGCCTCCTCGAAGGCCGCGAGCGTGTGCGCGATGACCTCGTCGACCTCGGCCTCGGTGATCACCAGCGGGGGAGCGAACCGGATGGTGTGGCCGTGGGTGTCCTTGGCCAGCACCTCCTTGACCATGAGCCGGTAGCAGATCTCCTTCGCCGTGCCGAGGTCGGGGTTCACGTCGACGCCCAGCCACAGGCCGGCCTGGCGGATCGCGGTGGCCCACCCGGCGTCCAGCAACGGCTGCAGGCCGGCGCGGAACCGCTCGCCGAGGACGCGCGAGCGTTCCTGCATCTCGCCGGTGGACAGCAGCTCGACCACGGCCGAGCCGATGGCGCAGGCCAGCGGGTTGCCGCCGAACGTCGACCCGTGCTGGCCGGGCTGGAACAGGCCGAGGATCTCGCGGTTCGCGACCACGGCCGACAGCGGCATGATGCCGCCGCCGAGCGCCTTGCCGAGCACGTAGACGTCGGGCTCGACGCCCTCGCGGTCGCAGGCGAACGTCGAGCCGGCGCGGCCCAGACCCGCCTGGATCTCGTCGGCGATCATCAGCACGCCGCGGCGCGCGGTGATCTCACGCACCTTCGTCAGGAAACCCTCCGGCGGCACGATCACGCCGGCCTCGCCCTGGATGGGCTCGAACAGCACGGCCACGGTGTCGTCGTCGATGGCGGCCTCGATGGCGTCGGCGTCCCCGAACGGAACGTGTACGAAGCCCGGGGTGTAGGGGGCGAACGACTTGCGGGCGTCCTCGTCGTTGCTGAACGAGATGACCGTCGTGGTACGGCCGTGGAAATTGCCCTCCATCACGATGATCTTGGCCCGGCCCTCGGGGACGCCCTTGGATTCGTACCCCCACTTGCGGGCGGTCTTGATCGCGGTCTCAACGGCCTCGACGCCGGTGTTCATGGGCAGGACCATGTCCTTGCCGCACATCTCGGCCAGCGCCTTCACGAACGGGCCGAACGGCTCGGAGTAGAACGCGCGCGAGGTCAGCGTGACCTTGCCCAGCTGCGCCTGCGCGGCCGCCACCAGCGCAGGGTGGCCGTGGCCGAAGTTGACCGCCGAGTAGGCCGACAGGCAGTCGATGTAGTGGTTGCCGTCGAGGTCGGTGACGCGGGTGCCCTCGGCCGAGGCGACGACCACCGGCAGCGGGGAGTAGTTGTGCGCCCCGTACGTCTCGACCTCGTCGATCGCCACCCGCTGTCGCTCGGAACGTGGCTCGAGTGCCATGGCCCTCCCCTTCCCTGAACCGGGACCGGGCCCCGTGTGGGGCCCGGTCGTTGGGTCGATCCTATGGTTGCGGACCTCACCCCGCCAAGGCACTCAAATCTGCTGTCGAGAGCCCGATGTGCGAAAAGCCTTCGCGATGTTGAGCCGCTTGTCGTAGGAGATCGACCCCTGGCGGAACAGCCGCACCCCCGCCCACAGGAACGCGAGCGCACACGCGAACAGCACCAGCGCCACCCCGATGGCCTGCGGCACGGGCAGCAACCCGAGCGCGTTCAGCAGCAGCGCCGTCACGGGCGCGGTCAGCGGGAACCACGTCAGGAACAGCGCCACCGCGCCGCCCGGCTCGTTGATGACCATCGCCGCCGTGTACAGCGGCAGGAACATGCCCAGGATCACGACGCCGAACGCCGAACCGGCGTCCTTCGCGGTCGGCATGACCGACCCGATCGCCACCAGCAGCGCGGTGAACAGCAGGAACCCGCCCGCGAACAGGGCCACGGCCAGCGCGATGCGCACCGGGTCGACCACGAAGTTCCCGGCCAGCTGCAGCTGGGCCAGGTCGGGGTCGGACGCCGCGGCGTCCAGCCCGCCGGCCATCAGGCCGGGGAGGAACAGCGCCGCCAGCGCCGCCGGGATCAGCAGCACCAGGCCCTGCACGATGCCGACCAGCAGCACGGCGATGACCTTGCCGACGATCAGCACCCGCGGGTCGAGGGTGGTCAGGATCATCTCGGTGACCCGGTTCTCCTTCTCCTCCACCGTGATGTTGAGCATCTGCTGGCCCAGCATGATCACGCCCATGTAGAGCAGAACCAGGAACAGCCCGGGCAGCACCGCCGCCCCGAAGCCGGGACTTCGCGCCCCGTCCTTCCACAGCTCGGCGGTGGTCGGGACGTCGAGCAGCAGCGAGGTGACCATGGGGTCGCCCACCTTCTCGGCCGCCGAGTGTTGCAGCAGGTCGCGGGCGATCGCGTGCCACTGGCCGGACGCGATCAGGCCCAGGTCGGCGCCCACGATGCGCACCGGCTGGGTCGAGGGGTCGGCCGGGATGTCGAGGTGCAGCTGGGCCCGTCCCTCGTGCACCGCCTGCGCCGCACCCGCGGCGTCCGAGGTCGGCGACCCGCCCATCTGCTCGGCGATCGCGGGGGAGACGACGCCGGAGGCGTCGGTGTAGGTGAACGCGACCTTCTCGTCGCGCTGGGCGTCGAACGACGCCGCGGCGCTGGTGTTGCTGAACCACATCAGCGCGAAGATCACGACCATCAGCAGCGGGACGCTCAGCGACGTCAGCCAGAACGTCGGCTTGGTCAGGGTGCGGCGCATCTCGAAGCCGATGACGGTGCCCAGGTTGTGCAGCCTCATGCCGCCACCCCCGCGTCGTGCGCGTGGCCGTAGACCTTGAGGAAGACCTGCTCCATCGACAGCCGGGAGGCGTCGAAGGAGCGGACCTCGACGCCGGCGTCCACGAGCTGCCGCAGCACGGCCTGCGGGTCGGTGCCTTCGACGAGCTCGAGCTCGGCGTAGTTGCGCTCGTGGGTCATCGGACGCCAACCGCGCGGCTCGGGCAGCACCCCGGCGTAGCGGAGGCGGATGATGCCCGCCCCGTAGGCGTCCTGGACCTCGCCGACGGTGCCGTAGGCCTCGGCCCGGCCGTCCTTGAGCAGCAGGACCCGGTCGCAGAGGCGCTCGACCTCCTCCATCTGGTGGGTGATGATCACCACGGTCGCGCCGGCGGCGCGCTGGGCCTCGATGAGGTCGAGCAGCAGCCGGCGGTTGACGGGGTCGAAGCCCTTGGTGGGCTCGTCGAGGATGAGCAGCGACGGGTTGTCCATGATCGTCACGCCCAGCTGCACCTTCTGCTGCTGGCCGCCCGACAGCGTGGTCAGCTTGGCGTTCCCCTTGTCGCCCAGGCCGATGCGCTGCAGGAACTGGTGGCTCCACAGCGCCGCCTCTGAGCGGCCCATGCCCTTGAGCTGGCCGAAGTAGGTCATCACGTCGAGGACCTTCTCCTTGCGGTACAGGCCGCGCTCCTCGGGCAGGTAGCCCAGCGAGTAGTCGCCGACCGGGTCGAACGGGCGCCCGTGCACGAGCAGCTCGCCGGCGGTGGGGGTGTAGATGCCCAGCAGGGCGCGGACGGTGGTGGTCTTGCCCGAGCCGTTCGCGCCCAGCAGGCCGAACGTCTCGCCGGGGCGCACCTCGAACGACAGCCGGTCGACGACGGTGTTGTCGCCGAACCGCATCGTGAAGTCACGCACCTCGATCACGGGGGTGGTGTCGGTCATGCCGCCCATCGTTCCACGGCGCACCGACACGGTGTGCCCACCTTCGGCCATCCGGTGGTCGGTGGCGTGGGCTCACTTCAGGCCCGAGCGGGCGACCCCCTGGACCAGCCAGCGCTGCAGGAACAGGAACACCACGAGCGCGGGTGCGACGGCGATCAGGGCGCCGGTGAACATCTCGGGGTAGCGGATGCCCTGGGAGGTCATGAACTGGCTCAGCACCACCTGGATCGTGCGCATCTGCGGGTCCTGGGCGATGAGCATCGGCCACAGGAACGCGTTCCACGCGCCGATGAAGGTGATCGTGCCGACGGCGGCGACGGTGCCCATCGCGTTGGGCACGACGATCCGCCAGAAGGTCGTCCAGGTGTTGGCGCCGTCGATGGCCGCCGACTCCTCGAGCTCGCGCGGGAACTCCAGGAACTGCTGCCGGAACAGGAACGTCGCGAACGCCGAGAAGATCACCGGGATGATCAGGCCGCGGTAGGTCGAGATCCAGCCCAGCGAGCTGACCATGACGAAGGTGGGCACGAAGGTCACCATCGCGGGCACCATCAGCGTGAACACGGTCATGCCGAGGATCACCCGGGACGCCGGCGTCCGCCAGCGCGACAGCGCGTACCCGGCCATCATCGCGATCACGACGGTGAGCACGGTCTGCGCGACCGCGACCACCACCGAGACGCCGAGGGCGTTCAGCACCCCGTAGTTGGCGTTGCCGAGCACCGCCTGCAGGGTGGTGGTGTCGAGCTGGTTGGGCAGCCAGTTCCACCGCGGCGCGATCAGGTGCTGCTGGGTGGAGAAGGCGTTGCGGAAGATCACGTAGAACGGCAGCAGGAAGAACACGGCCAGGCCGGACGCCGCGGCGTACGCGAGCGCCGTGCCCCACCTCGACGGCCTCACTTGTCCGCCCCGATCGAGAGCAGCCGGTTCTGGAAGAACGCGAACACGAGGATCACCAGGGTCAGGATCATCGTGCCGGCCGAGCCGATGCCGAGGTCTTGGGCGCCGCTGCCGAACGAGATCAGGTACAGGTAGACCAGCGGCGGCCGGGCGTACGGAGGGTAGCCGCCGACCGTGTTCAGGGTGTTGTAGAACTCGTCGAACGCCTGGAACGCGTTGAACAGCAGCAGCATCGCGACGGCGACCGAGGTGGGCCGCAGCAGCGGGAACGTCACGTGCCGGAACCGCCGCCAGGCGCTCGCCCCGTCGAGGGCGGCGGCCTCGTACAGCTGCGGGTCGATCTGGTTGAGCCCGGCGATGAAGAGGATCATGTAGAACCCGACCTGCAGCCACAGGCGCAGGCTGACCAGCACGAGCCAGTACCAGGAGTTCTCACCGCCCAGCCAGTTGATCGTGTCGAGGCCGAGCGAGGACAGCACGGTGTTGGTCAGGCCGAAGCGGGCGCCGTGGAAGAACGACATCCGCCAGACCATGGACGCGATCACGTAGCTCACCGCGGTCGGAAGGAAGAACGCCGAGCGGAAGAATGCGCGCAGCACCGTGATGCGTTGCAGCAGCAGCGCCAGGCCCAGCGAGCAGGCGAACGTCAACGGGACGATGAACAGCGCGAACGCGATGAACGTCACCATCGAGTCGACGAACAGCCGGTCCTGCAGCAGGTAGGCGTAGTTGCCGAGGCCGACGAAGCTGGTGGGCGTGACGGTGTTCCGGGCGTCGAAGAACGACAGGTAGAGGCTCCACAGCAGGGGCACGTAGACGAACACCACGAGCCCCGCCAGGAAGGGGGTCACGAACGTCCAGAACCACCGGCGGTTGCTCCGGGCGAGCGTGGTCCCCGAACGGGAACCGTCGGCCACGACGTCAGGCGACGCGCGCCAGCTCGGCGGTGACCTTCTCGGCGGCCGCACCGAACTCGGTCGCGGCGTCCGCACCGTTCTTCACCACGTTCGACAGGGCCGTGGAGTAGGCCTCCCCGGAGGCCGGCGTCCAGAACAGCGCGTTCGAGCGGCCGTGGTCGGTGACGAACTTCGCGGCGTCCGCACCCGGGCCCTCGGCGACCTGCTTGGCCTGACCGAACAGCTTCGGCTTGGCCGGGATGTGGGTGCCGAACGCGTCGGAGAACTCGACCTGCTTGTCCTCGGCGTCGATCCACAGCCACTTCACGAAGTTCTTCGCCGCGGTGACGTTGGCGGACTTCGCCGACACGCAGGCGCTGAACGCCCCGAACGGCACGACCTGGCGGCCGGAGCCACCGATCGCCGGGAACGGCAGCACGCCGAAGTTCTCGCCGTGCGCGGCGATGACCTTGGGCAGGTCCCACATGCCGCCCCACTGCAGGGCCGCCTCGCCGTTGATGAACGGCGACGCGTCGGACCAGTCGGCGCTGGCCGACTTCACCATGCCGGGGGAGTCGAACAGCTGCTTGAACTGGGCGATGCCCGCGTGGAAGTCGCCGGTGTTGAACGCGGCCTCGGTGCGCGCCTCGTTCATCTCGTCGGCGCCGGCCGCCCACATCAGCAGCAGGCCGAGGACGCCGATGCCGCCGTCGTTGCCCGCGAAGAAGCCGCCGATGTCGCCGCCCTCGGCCAGCGTGGTGGCGACGTGGGTCAGCTGTTCCAGCGTCGTGGGGGCGGTGAGGTTCTTCGCCTCGAGGAGGTCCTTGCGGTAGTAGAGCAGCTGCATGTCGACCGTCTGCGGCACGGCCCAGACCTTGTCCTGGTAGGTCAGGCGGTCGAGCACCGACGGGGTGAAGTCACCGCGCGAACTGCCGATGGTGTCGGTCAGGTCGGCGACCTGGCCGGCTTTGATCATGTCGAGCGTCGGGCCGTTGGCGTACTCGAACACGTCGGGCGCCGTCGGGGTCAGGAGGGCGGCCGCGAGGGTCTTCTCGTAGTCGGCCAGCACCCAGTTCACGTTCACCTCGGCGCCGGGGTACTCGGCGGCCCACTTCTTGACCGCGGCCTCGACGCCGTCCTCGCCGTACTTGTGGTACCACTGCGACAGCGCCGGACGCCCCGCGTCGGGGTCGGGCGTGCCCGAGGGGGTCGCGGCCGGGGTGCCGGCCGGCGAGGCGGAGGGGGCGGCGGTGCGGCCGGTGTTCGAGCCGCAGGCGGCCAGGGCGGTCGTGGCCGCGAGGCCACCGCCGAGCGTGAGGAGGGTGCGCCGTGTGAGAGCCATGGGGCGGAGCTTAGTTGAAAGTGACGACAACATGCGGGCTGCCCACGTCACGTTCGGGTACCACTTTCGGCCGCATTGGGGGGCCGACTAGGTTGGCTCCATGGCAGAGGTCACCAAGAACACCGACGAGAACCGCTTCGAGATCCACGTCGACGGCGAACTGGCCGGCTGGCTCGACTACATGGTGGACGAGGGCGTCGTCGCGCTCCCCCACACGACCGTCGAGGACCGGTTCTCCGGGCAGGGCCTCGCGGGCGAGCTCGTCCGGGCCGGGCTGGACGACATCCGCACCCTGGGCTACCGGGTCGACCCGCAGTGCCCCTACGTGCAGGGCTGGATCGAGAAGAACCCCACCTACGCCGACCTGGTGGCCACCGACGACGCCCACGTCGAGGATGTTGCCGACGACATGGAGGACGTGACCGGCGTCGACCCGAGCTCCGACCCGCGCATCTGAGCTCGTCCCGGGAGTGCCGGGGGGAAGGGTCGCCTCGCTGGGCGGCCGGCCCCCGGCTGGGTACCGTGGGGTCCATGGACATCATCGATAACGGACCCAACCCCAACGCGTTCGACATCGAGGGCGCGACCGTCGAGAACGAGAACTACCGCACGGTCGCGTGGACCGGGAAGTACCTCCAGGTCACCCTCATGTCCATCCCCGTCGGCAGCTCGATCGGCCTCGAGGTGCACCCCGAGACCGACCAGTTCCTGCGCGTCGACGCGGGCACCGGCCGCTGCGTCATGGGCCCCGCCAAGGACGAGGTGACCTTCGAGCAGGCCGTCGAGGACGGCTGGTCGATCCAGGTGCCCGCCGGCATGTGGCACGACGTCATCAACACCGGCGACGAGCCGCTGCAGCTGTACGCGGTCTACGCCCCCGTGCACCACGCGCAGGGCATCGTGCAGGCGACGGCCGAGGATGCCGAGGCCGACGAGGAGGCGGGCCGCGACGAACCCCCGAGCTGGACCGTCCAGCCCGGCACCGGTGCCGCTGACGAGACCGCCTGATCCCGGCACACTGGGGCGGGTGATCAGACCCGCCGAGCCCCGCGACGTCGAGGCCATCCACCAGTTCATCGTCGACCTGGCCGTCTACGAACGAGAGCCGGACGCCGTCACCGCCACGGCGTCCGCCCTCGATCGCGCCCTCTTCGGGCAGAACCCGGCGTTGTTCGCCGACGTGGCCGAGGTCGACGGACGCGTGGTCGGGATGGCGATCTGGTTCCTGAACTACTCCACGTGGGACGGCTGCCACGGCATCTACCTCGAGGACCTCTACGTCGACCCCGCCCACCGCGGGTCGGGGCTGGGCCGCGACCTGCTGGTCACGTTGGCCCGCCGCTGCGTGGAGCGTGGCTACAGCCGGTTCCAGTGGTGGGTGCTCGACTGGAACGAGCCCTCGATCGACTTCTACAAGGCCATGGGCGCGGTCGCGATGGACGAGTGGACCGTCTACCGCACCTCGGGCGAGGCGCTGGAGGCCATGGCCGCGCTGCCGTTGCGGTCGGCGTGACCCACGGGGGTACCGGGAGATCGGCCAAGGGCGCAGGATGGGTGCATGGCCGAGAAGATCACCGTGGTGCCCGCGAACGAGGCGAGTGAGGCCGACCTCGAGGCGGTGTTCGCCACCCCCGGCGACCCCCGCCGCTGCTGGTGCCAGTGGTTCAAGACCGACACCAACGGCTGGAGCCGCAACTCCGTGGCGCAGCGGCGCGCCCTGTTGCTCGAGCAGGCCGGGCCCGGGCGTCCGGGGGCCGCCACCACCGTCGACGTGGGCCACCAGCCCGCCGTTGCGGACGGCCGGTGTGTCGGGGGGACCCCAGCACTAGGCTGGATCCCGCGCACGAAAGGTGGACCCCATGTCCTTGTTCTCCGATGTCCAGCAGGCACCCCCGGACGCCATCCTCGGCCTCACCGAGCAGTTCAAGGCCGACACCAACCCGAAGAAAGTGAACCTCGGGGTCGGTGTCTACCAGGACGCCTCCGGCAAGCTCCCGCTGCTGCGCTGCGTCGAGGCCGCCGAGAAGAAGCTCGCCGAGGCCGCCGCCGCGAAGGGCTACCTGCCCATCGACGGACTGGCCACCTACGACGCCGACGTGAAGGACCTCGTCTTCGGCGAGGGCTCCGGCGTGCACGACCGCGTCGTCACCGTGCAGGCACTGGGCGGCACCGGTGCCCTGAAGGTGGGTGCCGACTTCCTGCGCCAGGTCAACCCTGAGGCCAAGGTGCTCATCTCGAACCCGAGCTGGGAGAACCACCAGGCGCTGTTCACCCGCGCCGGGTTCACCGTCGAGAAGTACGCCTACTACGACGCCGAGGCCAAGGGCGCCGACTTCGAGGGCATGCTCGCCGACCTGCGCGCCGCGGCCCCCGGCACGGTCGTCGTGCTGCACGCCTGCTGCCACAACCCGACCGGCTACGACCTGACCGCCGACCAGTGGGACCAGGTCATCGAGACCGTCCTCGCCGGCGACCTCGTCGCGTTCCTCGACATGGCCTACCAGGGCTTCAGCGAGGGCCTCGAGGAGGACGGCGCGACCGTCCGCAAGTTCGCCGAGCGCGTCCCGTCGTTCTTCGTGTCGACCTCGTTCTCCAAGAGCCTGTCGCTCTACGGCGAGCGCGTCGGCGCCCTGTCGATCGTGTGCGCCGACGCCGAGGAGGCCAAGCGCGTCCTGTCGCAGGTCAAGATCGTGATCCGCACCAACTACTCCAACCCGCCGACCCACGGCGCCCAGCTCGCCGCGACCGTGCTGTCGGACGCCGACCTGCGCGCCCAGTGGGTGGACGAGCTCGGCGAGATGCGCGACCGCATCAAGGCGATGCGCGGTGCGCTGGTCGAGGGGCTGAAGGCTGCCGGCGTCGAGGGCGACTACAGCTACATCACCGACCAGGTCGGCATGTTCTCCTTCTCGGGCCTGACCAAGGACCAGATGGTGCGCCTGCGCAACGAGTTCGGCGTCTACGGCACCGACACCGGCCGCATCTGCGTGGCCGCCCTGAACGACGACAACGTCGGCTACGTCAGCGAGTCCATCGCTGCGGTCCTGAAGGGATGAGGCCCATGACCCGCGAACCCGGTACCCCGCTGGCCCGCCCGTCGGCGTCCCTCGTCGAGGCCGCGCGCGCCGAGATCCGCAACATCACCGTCGAGGAGGCCGTCGGCCTGCTCGACGACCCGACCTACCAGTTCGTCGACATCCGTGACCCGCGCGAGCTCGTGCGGGAGGGGATGGTGCCCGAGGCGTCCAAGGCGCCGCGCGGCATGCTCGAGTTCTGGGTCGACCCCGAGAGCCCGTACTACAAGGCCTCGCTCGACGACGGGCGGACCCTGGTGCTCTACTGCGGCTCCGGCTGGCGTTCGGCGCTGACCGCCAAGACGCTGCAGGACATGGGCTTCGACACCGTCGCCCACCTCGACGGCGGTTTCACCGCCTGGAAGGCCTCCGGTCAGGAGATCGCCCAGGTCGAGCGCTGACAGACGCGCCCGCTCCCCGTCAGATGCACCGGCTGCAACCGGCGCACCTGACGGGGAGCGGCGTTTCTGCCTCAGGCCGGGTGGTGCTCGGCCAGCCAGTCGAGGGTGACCTCCCACGCCTCGCGGGAGGCGCGCGGGTCGTGCAGGCCCAGCTCGGGGGTCGGGTTGTCGAAGGCGTGGTTGGCGTCGTCCCACAGGTGGAACTCGGCGCCGTCGGCCTCGACGACCTCGCGGATGTGGTCGATCGCCTCGCGCGGGATGAACGCGTCGGCGTCGCCGAAGTGGTGGAGGCTCGCGGCGTGCACGGTGGGCCCGTCGACCAGGTTGGGCAGGGCCGAGCCGTAGTAGCTGACCAGCGCGTCGGCGTGCTCGAGACCGCGCACCCCCTGCAGCGCCGCGTAGGCGAGGCCGCCGCCGAAGCAGAAGCCCACCAGCGCGACCGCGTGCTCGCTCTCGGGGTCGGCGCGCAGCCAGGTGATCGCGGTGCGGATGTCGGCGACCGCCTGGTCCCAGTCGACCGCCTGCGAGTGGCCGACCGCGACCATGAGCGCGTCGGGGGAGTCCTCGGGGATGTCGTCGATGCCGATCCGCCAGTACACCTGCGGCAGGACCACGGTGTACCCGTTCTCGGCCAGGTCCATCGCACGCTTGCGCATGTAGGCGGTGCGGCCGAAGATCTCCTGCACCAGCACGATGCCCGCGCCCATGGGGGAGTCGGGCCGCACGAGCGTCGCCGGCATGCCGGCCCCGTCGGGCCCGTTCGGTACGGGGATGGTGATCTCGGTGGACTTCGGCATCGTCGCCCCTCTCACGTTGGTGCCGCCATCGTAACCAGATGCATTTCCGGGCGGCCGGACCCCAAGAATCCTTGGGGTTCCTCCACCCGGAAATGCATCAGCGTGCGTGTGGCACTTCACCGGACGCCGCGGGCTGCGGCCCGTCCGGCCGCCCGGCCGGAGAACAAGCAGCCGCCCAGGAAGGTGCCCTCGAGCGCGTTGTAGCCGTGCATCCCGCCGCCGCCGAACCCGGCGACTCGGCGTCCGAACGCGTCGAGCCACAGCGAGCTGGGCCCGGGCAGGATGCGGATGCCGTGGTTGGCCCACACCGGGTCCCAGTTGTGCAGGCCCTCGGTGTAGTGCCACATGCGGTCGCGGTTGACCAGGCTCGCGCCTGCGGCCTCGGTGATGCCGAGCATGCGCCCGTCGACGTGCGCGGGGACGCCCGCGACCATCTGTTCGGGCGGGGTGCCCAGGCGCTTGGGCCAGAACCGCCGGACCAGGTCCAGGTCGCCGCCGATCCCGCCGCTGGTCACGATCGTCGCCCCGGCGCGGACCTCGAAGTCGCCGACCACCTCGCGGGTGGACGCCGTGCCGCGGGCGGTGTCGTCGGGCGCCAGCACCGAACCCCGGACGCCCACCGCCCGGCCGTCCTCCATGACGACCTCGTCGACGCGGTGGCGGAAGCCGAAGGTGAGGCGTCCGGACGCCTCGTGCGCGCGGGCGCGCCGGAGGAACGGCTCGAGGACCCCGGGGCCGGTGCCCCACGTCAGGTGGAAGCGCGGGACGGAGTTGCCGTGGCCGTCGGCGCGCCCGTCGCCGCGCTCGGCCCAGCCGACCACGGGGAAGAGCTTGAGGCCCTGCGCCGCGAGCCACGCGCGCTTCTCGCCGGCGGCGAAGTGCACGTACGCCTCGGCCCAGCGCTGTGGCCAGAGGTCGTCGTCGCGGTCGAACTGCGCAGAGCCCAGCCAGTCGGACCACGCGAGGTCGAACGAGTCGCGCACCCGCAGGCGGCGCTGCTCGGGGGAGTCGACGAGGAACAGCCCGCCCAGGCTCCAGTGGGCCTGCCCGCCCAGGGACTGCTCGGGTTCCTGGTCGAGCACGAGGACGCGCGCGCCGGCGTCGGCGGCTTCACAGGCGGCGACGAGCCCCGCGAGCCCGGCGCCCACGACGACGATGTCGGTGGTGGTGGCCATGCGGCAGTCTGGCACGTCAGGCCAGCCCGAGGTACTCCTCGAGGGTCAGGCCCGAGCCGGGGGTGAAGTGCTGGGACACCTCGGTGCCGACCCAGCGCAGGTGCCAGGACTCCCACGCGTAACCGGTGATGTGCGTCTTGTCCTGCGGGTAGCGCACGATGAAGCCGAACTCGTGGGCGTGCTCGGCCAGCCACCTCGCGTGCGGGGTGCGGGCGAAGGCGGTGCCTCGGTTCTTGCCGTCCCAGGCGTCGAGCGCGAGGCCGAGTTGGTGCTCGGACGCCCCGGCCTCGGCGAAGTAGAGCCGCGCGGTCTTCTCGTTGTACTGCTTGCGCGCGTTGGCGAAGCTCGCCTTCTGGGTGGCGTGGCTCCGGTAGCCGGACCGGATGGTGAGGCGCAGCCCGTCCGCCTTCGCGGCGGCCTGGAGCGCCTTGAAGCCGGCCGTCGCGTCAGGGTGCAGGCCGTTCGGCTCGCCCGCCCACGGCGGCACGTAGGACGCCGAGAGGCGGTGGTCCTTGCTGACGACCGGGATCCCGTCGACCTCGAACGGGGTGTCGGTGATGGGTCCGGTGGCCTTCCCGGCCTTGGGGGAGTCCGTCGGGTGCGTGGGCGGGGTGGGTGCCGGCGTGGGCGTCGGCGTCCGGGTGGAGGAGGGGGTGGGGCTGGGGGTCGCCACCGGGCTGGGGGACGCCGAGAGCTCGGGGCGCGGCGACTCGGCGGCGCGTCCGACCGGCGCCGCCACCGGCGACGACGGGGTGCTGGACGCCGGCGTCCCGGCACCGGGCGCGCTGCAGCCCGTGACCACCACGGCGGCGGCCACGACGCCGACCAGGCCGCGGATCATGAGCTTCATCGCGTACCAGCGTAAGCCGAGGCGCCCGATTCGCCCGGATCGGGGCGTCCGGTTGCCACCGCGCGCGAAGGGCGGCACCCGCGATGGAGTCTCCTACGTCACGTCGTAGTAATCTCTCGCCCATGACTGACCTCGCAGCAACGCCGCGTCACCCGGGCGGTCACCCCGGACACCCGGGAGGGCATCCCGGCGGGCACCCGGGGGGCCACCCCGGCGGTCACCCGCACAGCGCACCGTCGCGCCGGAACCTCGACTTCGACTCGGCGCCGTTCATCGCGATCTGGGAGACCACCCAGGCCTGCGACCTCGCCTGCCAGCACTGCCGCGCCATGGCGCAGCCCCTGCGCGACAAGGGCGAACTCACCACCGACGAGGCGAAGGCGATGATGCGCCGCCTGCGCGAGTTCGGCCCGATCGTGTTCGTCTTCTCGGGCGGCGACTGCTTCAAGCGCCCCGACATCGTCGAGCTCGTCGAGTACGGCGCCAACCTGGGCATGCGCATGGGCATCACGCCCGCGACGACCTCGCTGGCCACCAAGGAGCTCCTGCAGCAGCTCAAGGACGTCGGCCTGACCCGCCTGGCCATCTCCCTCGACGGGTCGAACGCCGAGATCCACGACGAGTTCCGCCGCGTGAAGGGCAGCTTCGACCACGGCCTGCGCATCCTGCGCGAGGCTCAGGAGGTCGGCCTGTCGACGCAGGTCAACACGGTGATCCGCAAGGCCAACATCGACGACATGGACGCCATGACCGAGCTCATGACGACCCTCGGCGTCGTGTTCTGGGAGGTCTTCTTCCTGGTGCCCATGGGCCGGGCGAAGGCCGACGACGTGGCGTCCGCGGAGGAGTTCGAGTCGGTCTTCCACCAGCTCTACGACCTGAGCAAGACGGCCCCGTTCGACATCAAGGCGACCGCCGCCCCGCAGTACTCGCGCGTCGTCATGCAGCGCAAGCGCGCCGAGGTGCGCGCGGGCGCCGACGAGGACGTCCACGAGGTGATGACCCGCGGCATGCACTACTCGCAGAGCGACGGCATCGGGCGCGCCCGCAACGTCAACGACGGCGACGGGTTCATCTTCATCAGCCACACCGGCGACGTCATGCCGTCGGGGTTCCTGCCGATCAAGGCGGGCAACATCCGCGACGACGACATCATCGAGATCTACCGCAACGCGCCCGTGTTCAAGGAGCTGCGCGACCGCACCCTGCTCAAGGGCAAGTGCGGCGTCTGCGGCTACCGCGACGCGTGCGGCGGGTCCCGGGCCAGGGCGTACGCCATGACCGGCGACTATCTGGCCGAGGAACCCTTCTGCGCCCACGAGCCGCCGCAGGTGCGGGGCCACTGAGCCCCACGGATCAGGAGCGGGTGAGCCGCTGGTCGGCCTGCTGGAGCGCCTGGTAGGTGCCCGTGTACGCCTCGCACGCGTCGGCGGGCAGGGTGTACCTGATCACCGTGACCGGCGAGATTCCCGAACCGGTTCGGATGCTCCGCGAATGCCGCCGAGTGCTGGAGCCGGCGGGCAAGCTGGGTATCAGCGAACTCCTCACCGACCCCGACTACCCGCTCCGCCGCACGGTCACAGCCTGGGCAACGTCGGCTGGCTTCCGACCCGCGGAGCACCACGGCAACTTCTTCTCCTACACGCTGACGTTCAAGCCCTGACGTACGCGCGAGACCGTCCAAGCGCCGACAACCAGCCAGACGATGATCGGCATGGGACAGGATGGGGCCCACCGCGACACCCCCGGGGCGCGGCAGAGTAGTGCGTTTGCGGACCACTCCTTCCCATAGCTCTGGATGCTATAGTCCGGGCATGGGTGGTCGGGAGGTCCTGCGCGAGGTGATGACTGAGAGCAAGGTGTCTCAGTCGGAGTTGTCGCGGATGAGTGGGGTGCGGCAGCCGAGTATCAGTCAGTTCTTGTCGGGCCGGATCGAGATGAGCGACGAGATGCTGGATCGGCTGCTGTCGTGCTTGGGGTATCGGCTTGAGGTGGTGCGTCGCCCGGTCCGGGTGGAGTTGGACCGGTCGCACCTGCGGAGTTGGCGCCTGCACCGCCAGTTGGCCACTCATCTGGACACCGGCGTGTTGGACGACTGGGTGCCGACGATCCGGCGGAACGTGGAGCGGTTGCGGCACCGCGTTCAGGGTGAACCTCATGTGTCGAACCTGGGCCGGTGGGAGGTGTTGGTGGAGCAGCGCGACGTTCCCGGGCTGCGCCGTGTGATGACCGGCCTAGACACCGACTCGGTGCAGATGCGGGAGGTGTCGCCGTTGGGTGGATTGTTGCCGCAGTCGGAGCGGGCGAAGGTGCTGGCGGTGGTCGGCCGATGAGACGCGACCAGTTGGAGCATGCGATCCGGAGGGCGTGCCAGATCATCGGGCATCCGGCGGTGATCATCGTGGGGTCCCAGGCGATCTTGGGCAGCTTCGGCGAGGACGAACTACCGGTCGAGGCGACCATGTCGGTGGAGGTCGACGTGCTGCCCATCTCCGACAACAACACGGTGACCGCCGAGTTGGCGGACCTGATCGAGGGGGTCGCTGGGGAGTGGTCACCGTTTGAGGAGCAGCACGGGTCCAGAACACGAATACGGCGGCGCCGTCGGGGCGGCCGCAGTTCATCGGCTGGTGCCTGGAGCCGGAAGACCTGTGCGTGGCGAAGTTGTGCGCCCACCGGGAGAAGGACCTCAACTTCGTGCGTGCCCTCCACGCGGCCGGATTGGTGAGCGCCACCGTGATCGCTGACCGTCTGGGTCAGGTGGACGCGCGGCACCAGCAGGCGGCAGCGGTCGCCCTCCGCTGGCTGGCGTCCCTGCCCGCTGCTGTCGGTACCACCAGCCCCGACAAGCCGGCTCCCGGCATGGATGCCGCGGGTCCATCGTGGGAGCGGGTCACGGGTCGGATCGACGGCTCAGCGCAGGAACGCCGGACACCGCCACGGTCGCAGCCCCCGCCCGGGCGCTACCCGGGTCGCTGAGCACCATCACATTTGGTGGGCCTGCCCATCCGGTGCCGTCGAGCGCTGTCAGGTGCCGGAGGCCATGTAGGCGGCGAGGATGTAGTTCGGGTGACGGTCGAGGTTCTTGCGGGCTCGGTCGTAGCGCATCGTGGTTCGCGGGTCGGCGTGCCGGGCCGCGATCTGCACGTCGCGGAGGTCGACGCCGGCATCCAGCATGGTCGTCACGAACGTGTGACGCAGCATGTGGGGGTGCATCCTGGGTAGCCGCACGCCGGCCTGGTCGGCGAGGTGCTTCAACCGGCGGGTCGCGGCATGCCGGTCCATGCGGGTCCCTCGGATCGTGCGCAGGATGGGTCCGTCGGCGCGACCGCCGACAGCGCGTTCGATCGCCCGCTGGACGGCGGGTGGCAGGGGGGTGAGGACGACCTTGCCGCCCTTCCCGCGGACCTTCAGGACGCGATGCCCGTGTTCCTCACCGAGGTCGGTGATGTTGGCGCCGCAGGCTTCGAAGATCCGCAACCCGAGCAGGCCGAGCATGGTCACCAGGGCGAAGTCGTTGGTGTTGCCTGAGGTGCGCGCCGCGCTGAGCAGGGCTTCGAATTGCAGATGTGACAAGCCGAGCGTGGGTGACTCGGGTGGTACGTTCGGGCGGCGCACGTAGTCCGCTGGCGACTGGGCCAGGACTTGGTCGATGACACAGGTGCGGTAGAAGCCAACCACCACCGACACGCGTCGGCTGACCGTGGACGGCTGGAAGTGGCGGACTTCCTGCATCCAGCGGACGTACAACTCGATCTGCGCGCGGCTCGCCTTCAACGGGTCGATACCCCGTTCCCGGCACCACACCAGAAACGCGCGCAGGTCGGACTCGGTGTGCACGCGGGTCTGGGCCCGGTAGCGGGCCAGATAGGCAGCGACCGCCTTCACCAAGGGATCGGTGGCAGCGTCGATGAGGACGGGGAACAGGACAGGCTCAGCACTGGACATACCCGATGATGTTCCCGACCCGACGGCCACGCCATACACAAGTGACCACCTGCGTGCGGCAGAACAGGATGCCTTACAGGTCGTCGAGCAGGGCGAGATCGTGTAGGTCGACCTCGCGCGGAGGGTAGCCACTGCGAAGCGCCCGCGCCCGCTGGGCGCTGGCTACGACGACCGCGTGCCCGTCGATGTGACCGTTGACTCGATGCTCAGCGGCGTGGACATACACCTCGCCGTCGAGGCCCTCTTGCACCCCATTGCCGGCCGCATCCATTCGCATCGGGTGAACATCCACTCGCCCTCCGGGGCTCGAGAGTTCGACGCGGACCGGGCGCCAATCCTGCGTGACCCGGTAACCGCGAGAGGTCAGCCAGGTCAAGAAGTTGGCCTCGTGATGTGCATCGATGAACACGTCTAGATCTTGGTGCGGGCGGGTCTGTCGGCCCACCAGTCCGTCGACGCCCCATCCACCGTTGATCTGATAGATCACACCGGCGGCCTCAAGCCACGCGATGATCTGGACCACCTCCGTGGCGGCCATCTGCGCGCAGTACCTCATGGGGTGAATTCTCGCTCCACCTCCCCACGAGGTAGTCGCGACCTGCGGCCTGACAGGACGCTGCTGGGACATCACCAGTCAGCGATGTATACCCGGTCGGAACTGGTAGCAACAGCTCGGGATTGGCCGTTTTGAGATGCCCAGGTGGACGACCCGGTATTGGGGAGTCGTGTATCCGTGACCGGCCTTAGCGTGTTGTCATCGAGGACGACGACACGACTGCCGGCCACGAGGGCGGGCCTTCCGGCAGCATCGGTGCTGAGGCAGCGGTGCAGCAGGCCGGTGCTCCACTCCTCATCATCGGCAAGGGTGGTGGCGAGCGCTTCCTCCAGCACCTGCGCGAGGGAGCCGAGGCGACGGGCGGCCTTGACTTCGAGGGTTCGAGGGTCCAGCTTGCAGAGCTCAACCTCGTCCAGCGGGCTGTCCAGATACTGCTGGAGACCGGTGGGAAGTAGGTCCCGGCCAATTGCATGCCACCAGGCGGTGCCGCGACGCGGCCGCAGCTCGCCGACGAGTGCATACAGCGCGCGCGTCGAGCGAGCTGCGGCCAGCGCGGCAGGGGCAGTTGTCCGGTGCGTCACCTCGTGCGAGGCGTTCAGGGAGGCGACTTCTCCTCTTGGTAGCGACCAGATTCGCGTGGGGGTGTCGCCAAGCGCTACCCACGGCGAAGTGATTTCGACTTGTGAGTTCACGACGGCCCAGCGGTCCAGATCGATGACCTTGGCTCTCTGTTGTCCGAGCGCTGCAGCCAGGACGTGGCGATGGTCCAGGCGGAGGAACTCCGTCTCCGCACCGTCGCGGCCGTGGCCAACCCCCTGATGCAGTTCACGCACCGTGCTGGGGCCGCTCAGGTCGACCTCGATGACGCCGCCAGAGGTGCCGAGCAGTTGCGGGTCCCTGACCGTCCAGAAGTGCCCCCCAGATCTGCCGCATCCGGCGCCCGACACCCGCCCGGCCGGAGTCGAGATCGATCATCGCCCACGGGCCGCGAGGAGCGTCTACGTCGAGCTCAGCGAGCACGTATGAACCATCATGACCGAGCCATGGCGGCATGAGGGTGGACAGCGGCGGCGACCCTGGGGGCAACGAGACCCGGCGGGTGACAGTCGTGACCTCTGGTTTCTCAGCCACTCTTGAGAACGATCCGCAGGTCAGGGGCCAGCCGCATGCGGTACACCATAGGGCGCACCGCAACGGTCGGTCGCTGTGCGTCAACGTCAGCCCATCGGCACTTCCGGACGGCGGCATGTCCGGATGTTCGCCTTGCACCCTGAGAGACGGAAGTTCCGGTGACTCACTGGCATTGCGAGAAGGGCGGGTTGATCGTGTCGCTGGTCCAGTCCAAGGGTGCGTTCATCAGCACCTGGTGGGCCTCCAACCCAGGATCAGCGAGCACCGCGTCAGTCAGCTCCACGTGGCCGGCCACCAACAGGAACAACCAGTCGAGCTCGGCCGCGACCACCCAACGGTGGTCGGGGCCGGCCAAACCCAGGCCACATCAACAGGCGGTGGCTGGACAGGCAACGAACTGTCACAGGGCCCCGATAGCTTGGCTAGGGACAGGTGGAGCCAGCCACCGCTAACCTCGCGCTTTCATGAGGGTGGGGTCTGACTCGGTGGTTTGAACAGCGAAAGTGCTTCCGGCTTGGGAGAATGTGATTGCGAAGTCCCACTCACCCCACGCGAAGGAAGCACTTTCAACGTGAAGCGTACCGCCGCGTATCCCCAACCCCGCCACGACGCCGGAGCCACCCGGGTCGTGGGCCACGCCGGCGGCATGCTGCTCACGAAGACAGCGGTGGTGACCGGCCTCACCCGCGAGTTGTCGACGGCGTTGGCGCGGTGGCGGAAACCGCTCGCGACCCACGACCCGGGCAAGATCCTGTCCGACCTGGCGATCACTCTGGCGTTGGGTGGGGACTGCCTCGCCGATGCTGCGCTGCTCCGGTCCGAGCCGGCCGTCTACGGGATGGTGGCTTCCGACCCGACCATCTCGAGGCTGATCAGCCTGCTCGCCGCCGATGCCCCACGGGTGTTGAAGGCCATCGACGCCGCCCGCGCCGCTGCCCGGACCCGCGCCTGGTTGCTGGCCGGTGAGCACGCCCCCGACTCCGGCATGAGCGTGGAGCACCCGTTGATCGTGGACGTGGACGCCACGTTGGTGACGGCGCACTCGGACAAGGAGCATGCCAAGCCGACGTTCAAGAAGGGCTACGGGTTCCACCCCTTGTGCGTGTTCGTCGATCACGGCCGTGATGGGACCGGGGAGCCCCTCGCCCTCTTGCTGCGGCCCGGGAACGCCGGCTCCAACACCGCCGCCGACCACATCACCGTCCTGCGGCAAGCGTTCAAGCAGCTGCCGGGCCGGTCCGCCACGCGGCCCGGGAAACGGGTGTTGGTCAGGGCCGATGGTGCCGGGCACAGCCACCAACTCCTCGACTGGCTCACCGGCCAACGGGTCCAGTACTCGGTCGGCTGGACCCTGCCCAGCGACGCCGGCATGCTGATCGAGAAGATCCCAGACCGCGTGTGGACCCCCGCTTACGACGCCGACCGGCAGCCCCGCGACGGCGCCTGGGTCGCCGAACTCACCGGGCTGCTCGACCTGTCGGGCTGGCCGCCCGGGATGCGGGTCATCATCCGCAAAGAACGCCCCCATCCCGGCGCCCAACTACGGATCACCGACGTCGACGGCCACCGCATCACCGCGTTCGCCACCAACACCACCCGCGGCCAGTTGGCCGACCTCGAACTCCGCCACCGTCGAAGGGCCCGCTGCGAGGACCGGATCCGGCTCGCCAAAGACACTGGGCTGACGAACCTGCCCCTGTACTCGTTCGCGCAGAACCAGGTCTGGTGCGCCATCGTCGCCCTCGCCTGCGAGCTCACCGCCTGGATGCAGATGCTCGCCCTGGCCGACGCTGACAGTGCCCGCCGGTGGGAACCCAAGAGGCTCCGCTACCGGCTGTACACGATCCCCGCCGTCCTGGTCCGGGGCAGCCGACAGGTGCGGCTCCGCTACGCCGCCCACCACCCCTGGGCGGCCGTCCTCATCGGCGCCCTGACCACCCTCACCACTCTGGACAGCACCTGACACGACAGCCCGGACCCTGCCCCGACAAGCCGAAACACCCACCGGGACCCTGGAACCCCTGCCCACCGGAGCCACCTCCGGGAAACCGTCACACCCACCCGGCAGAATCACACCAACACGGTGATCCTCAAGCCGTCACAACGACCCAAGCCAGCCCGACGAAAGATCGAGGCTAAGCCCCGAAGGGAAGACTCAGCAATGGCAAGTGCCACCCCCTCATCCTCCAAGTCATGTCTATCCATCGTTGGGTATGCACTGCTCGCTCTTGGAGCCTTGGGCCAGATCATGAACGACCCCACCTCAGGGACAGTGGTTCTGGTCATCATCCTGATGATCGCTGCCGTACCTGTGGTCAGGTACATCCGGATGAAGCGCTACTTCGCAAGCGAGGAGTTCCAGTCGGCTAAGGCGGAGTTGTCGGCGGTAGTCAAGGAGCACAACGAGATCACGGACTATGCCTCCGAGATTCGGAACCGTAAACTGTTCGAGCTTGGAGTCTCCTCTACGGGGGGCGAGTCCCACCTCGCTACATATGAGAACACGAGTCGACACAACTACAAGCGGGACAGGAACGTCGCCAACTTCCAGGCGCCCAACGTTCACAACTGCTCCCTGCAGGTCGTCCGCAACGCGAGCGGCGACCCGCTGACCTACCTGATGCGGTACTTCGACATAAAGGCCAACGAGCAGTCCCTGGAGAGGGTGGAGAGCTTGGGCGAGAGCATCTCCAGTCTCGAAGGCGCGATCCAGAACCTTCACGATCGCGAGGCGAGCATCACCAACTCTATCAACCCGCCCAAGTTCATCATGAAGCACTACCGCACGCGGTTCATGGAGCAGATGGGAGTTGAGCTCTCGCCGATTGAGATTCCGTATCCGGAGTACGTGTTCGAGTACGTCAGCGCCGGAGGGAATTCGTCTCAGCGGACCACCGTCAAGCTCACGTCAGACACGATCGATGCCCTGATAGAGAAGATGTCCGAGCGGATCCGGTTCCGCAAGAGTGCTGCGGGCCAGCGTGCACTCATGACTACCAGGCTGCGCAGCTTCATCAAGGACCGCGATAACCACACGTGCCAGACATGTACGATCTCGGTGGCAGCCGAACCTCACCTCCTCTTGGAGGTGGACCACATCACCCCGGTGTCTCGAGGTGGCATGTCGACTCCTGAGAATCTCCAGACGCTCTGCTGGCGCTGCAACCGCACAAAGTCCAACAAGGTGCCCGCTTAGACCTGCTGGCGGTTGAACCTCAGGACGCCCCCGGCCCGCACGGTCGGGGGCGTCGTTCAGTCCGTGCCGGCCGGGATGCTCGGTGCCACGACCTGGGAGGTGGGGAGCGCCGTCAGCGGCATGTCAGGGCGTGCGCTCGGGTCCGACAGCCGGCAGGCTGCCCTCGCGCACTGTGCTGCCGAACCGGACGTCGTGCGGTCAGGCCTGGGCGGTGGTGCTCCCGTCGACCAGGCGGGCGAGCACGCTCAGGGTTGCTAGCTGTTCCACCGCCTCCTGCTCACTCAGTTCCTGGATCTCGTCATGGCTGGAAGGATTGCGCAGGGCCGCGAAACAGCCTTCGGCGAGTGCTGCGACGCCGCGGCGGAGGGACTTGGCAGTCTTGCCGCCGTCGTCCCCGGCGGGCCGCAGGCGTGGCTTGCCGGGCTGGGGCGGGTCATCGCTATATGCCTGTTTGAAAAGGTCCGTTTCGGCAACGTCGCGGCGGCTCACCCTATTCTGAGTCTCAGCGTTGATCTTGATCGTGGCTGCTCTGATGGCCTCGCGATAGTGGCCCGACTGCCAGAGAGATCGTGCCGCTGACCAGATCCAGGGGTGAAGATCAGCCGCGCTGATGGACGGTGCATTGTCTCCGAGTCGTTCGGCCAGCTCGGTCTGGCGCTCAAGTGCGGTGACGGCGCGGATGGCCGCCTGGTGATGCCTGACCCATCGCTCCTTGCCGTCGTCAGGTACCTCGGTTCGCCATCGCGGCAGGACACGATCAAGGATCTGCTCGACCACCTGTGCTGCGGCGACGATGTCGTCGTTCCTCCCGACGGGGCTCGCGAAGTCCCCCATGAAGACCACGCCCCCGCCGGATGCCGGCTGGCGGAGCTTGGTGAGGCCGATGAATCGACGAAGCTCTTCGAGTGCCCATTCGACGTCCATGGTCTGACGATATGCGGTCCGCGCAACGTTCTGTCTTCGGCAGGAACCGACCGCGACACCGCGCTGACCGCGGCAAGAGCGGATGATCGGCGGCGCGGGTTGTTGGGTCGTGCGGGCCCTTCGTCCCGCTTTGAGTCCTTCGCATCACTGAATATTCGCTTCTCTGAGCGCCACGAGTATTGCGGTTGAGCGCCACCTGCTCGTGGGCGCGTTCGCGTCGTTGAGCGCCACCGAGTATTCGGGTTCGGCGCCGCCTTCCTAGGCTCCTTCTGCCGCGTGGCTGATCACGCGGCAGAAGGAGTAGTTCGGATGGTACGCAGGATCAAGGCGAAGCTGGTGTTGAGGCTTCGCGCGGAGGGGCTCACGGGTCGGCAGATCGCGGCGCAGGGTATGTCTCGGCACTCGGTGTCGGCGGTGCTCGACGCCGCTGACCGGGAGGGCGTCGGCTGGGACGACGTCGCGGAGCTCGAGGAGGCGGACGTGTATGCGCGGCTGTTCCCCGGGCGTGGTGAGCACGAGAGTGTTCACGCGCAGCCGGACTGGGACAAGGTGCATCGGGAGCTCGCGAGGGTCGGGGTGACGTTGAAGCTGCTGCATGGCGAGTACGTCGATGCCTGCCGGGCCAAGGGTGAGACGGCGATGGGCTACGACCGGTTCTGCAAGACCTACCAGCGTCACGTGCTGGTGATCGGGGCGGCGTCGCGGGTCGGTCATAAGGCCGGGCAGACGGTCGAGGTCGACTGGTCGGGCAAGACTATGCAGCTCAGCGACCCGGTCACCGGGCAGGCGACGAGGGTCTACTTGTTCGTCGCGACGCTGCCGTTCTCGAGGTATTCGTTCGTCGAGCCGGCCCTGGATATGAAGCAGGACACCTGGCTGCGCGCGAACACGGCGATGTTCGACTGGTTCGGCGGGTCCGTCCCGCGGATCGTTCCGGACAACCTGAAGGCGGGTGTGATCAAGCACCCTGCCGAGGGCGAGGTGGTGCTGAACGACGCGTATCGGGAGCTCGCGGCGCACTATTCGGCGGCGGTGCTGCCCGGGCGGGTGAAGAAGCCGAAGGACTATCCCGAGGATCTGGTTATCCCGAGTCGTGGCCGTTGCTGCTTGTCAACGGGGGCTGTGGCTGGGGATCCTCGGGATAATCACGCTCCTGGCGTTCCAGTCGTACGTTGCTCGTCTCTGCTGGGTTTTCGCTTGGAGGTGAGCGGACATGGGTGTCTTTGTTGGCGAGGTGATCGCGCGGGCCGACGCGGCGGTCAGCGCTTTGGGGCATGCGCCCTCAACGTTGTGGCAGTACCGGTGGGCGTGGTCCCGGGTCGAGGTGTTCTGCGGCGAGCCTGACGTTGTTGAACTGACCGACGAGGTGGTGGCCGGGTTCCTGCGGTGGGTGGCTGCCGAGCACGCTGAGGGCCGCATCAAGGAGTGGAAACGCAAGCTGCTCCGCAAGGGCATGTTGGTGTTGTCGGAAGTGGCCTCGACCGGCACGTACACGTGGAAAGTGACTCGAGGACGGCACCGCAATGAGGGCCTGACTACGGAGTTCCGTCCGGTACAGGAACAGTTCGAGCAGTGGCTGACCGGCCAGGGACTGGCACCGGCCACGACGGCCCTATACGCGACGGTCAGCCGGAAGGTCCTGGCCTGGCTGCCGGAGCGCGGAGTGGTCGATGTGCGGCGGGTGTCCGCGGGGGACGTGTCGGCGGCGGTGGCCTTCCTCGGCGTCAGCTACTCACCGGGCAGTATGCGGACCGTGTTGACCGCTTTGCGGGTGTGGTGCCGGTTCCTTGAGGACACCGGCCGGTCCGCGCGGCTGTCGCCGGCGGTGCCGGCGGCGAACTGCAGGCGTGTGCGGACGCTGGTGGTGTTGTCGGCTGACGACGTGGAGTTGGTGGTGGCTTCCCCCGATCCGGCCACACCGGTAGGACGCCGGAACCGGGCGATGCTCTTACTGGCGGCCAGGACGGGGCTGCGTCCCAGCGATGTCGCCGGTCTTCGGCTGGCAGACATCGATTGGCGCCAAGCGATGATCACGGTGACCCAGCACAAGACCGGGACGGTGGTGGTGCTGCCGCTGCTGGCCGACGTCGGCGCGGCGCTCACCGACTATCTCCTGTCCGACCGACCGGCTCACGCGCTCGACGATCACGTGTTCCTGCGTTCCCAGGCCCCGCACGTCAGCTTGGGCTGCTCCGACCTGTATCACGTGGCGGCGGGCGCGTTCGCCCGCGCCCAGACGGTCAACACCAGTGGTACGGGGCGAGGGATGCGGGTGCTGCGGGCGTCGTTGGCGACCGGCATGCTCCAGCAAGACGTGCCCCTGCCGGTGATCAGTGGTGCGTTGGGTCATCGCGGCATCGACTCGGCCAAGCACTATCTGGCAGGCGACGAGGCCCGGATGCGGCAGTGCTGCCTGGACTTCACTGGGATCGAACCGAACCGGGCACGGCCATGACCGGGCTGGTCAGCGGCCTGGCCGGCCACATCGACGGCCTGCTCGAAGTCAAGCACGCGCTCGGGTACCCGTACACGACCTCGGAGCGACACCTGCGCGCGTTCGACGCGATGTGCGCCACCGAGTACCCGGGACAGGCCACGTTGAGCCGGCACATGGCGATGCGCTGGGCCACCAGCCGTCCCGGCGAGCACGTCAACGGGCAGCTGCGACGCATCACCCCGGTCCGGCAGTTGGCCAAACACATGGCTGGGCTCGGGGTGGACGCCTATCTGATCCCGCCGGGCATCCCAGGCAAGCAGGTCCGTTACCGTCCGCACTTGTACACCCACGCAGAACTGCGGGCGATCTTCGACGCCGCCGACCAGATCGTGGCGACCCCTTACGGCGGGTGCCGGCATCTGATCATCCCGGTGGTCTTCCGGATGATCTACTGCCTGGGTCTGCGCCCCGGCGAGGCCCGCCGACTCCACCGCAATGACGTCGACCTGACCAAGGGCACCGTCCAGATCCGCGAATCGAAAGGACACAAGGACCGGGTGGTGTACCTGTCGGCCGACCTGCACGACTACTGCCGCCGCTACGACGCCACGATCCGCGCGCACCACCCGAACCGGGTCGCGTTCTTCCCGAACCAGAGCGGTGGCTTCTACAGTGCGTGCACCCTGGACCACTGGTTCGGTCAACTCCTGGCTGTCGCCGAGGTGACCGGTACAACCGGCGCGGGCTCGCCACCGCGGGTCTACGACTTGCGGCATGCGCATGTGATGGAAACGGTCAACCGGTGGGTGCGTGCGGGCCGCGACCCGCAGGCGCTGGTGATGTACCTGAGCCTGCACCTGGGGCACAGCAACCCCGAGGACACCTGGTACTACTTCCACCTGACCCCCGATTTCCATGCCGACCTGCGCCAGGTGGCCAACATCAGTATCGAGTCGGTCCTGCCCGAGGCCTCCCATGCACACGGATGACTTCTTCCGGCTCGTGCGTTCCTGGCTGACCGTCTACCTGCCGCGCTCACGTCGGCTCAGCGCCCATACCATCCGCTCGTACAAGACGGCGCTGACCATGCTGCTGGCCTACCTGCACGAAACCCGCGGGCTGGACCTGACCGCGGTCAGCTTCGAAGCCATCGACCACGCGACGATCCGGGGGTTCACCACCTGGCTGACCGACGACCGACACGTCAGCCCCGCCTCGGCCAACCAGCGTCTGGCAGCGATCAAGTCGTTCCTGTCGTTCTGCGCCGCAGAAGACCCGGCACTGGTCGCGGTCTGGCTGGACATCAAACAAGTCCGGCCCGCCCGGGTACCGGCCCGCGCCCCGGACGCGCTGAGCATGCCCGCCGTCGAGGCACTGATCCGCGCTCCGGGCCAGCGCACCCGCCAGGGCCTCCGTGACACCACCATCTTCTTGCTATTGTTCGACGCCGCCGCCCGGATCCAGGAAGTCCTCGACCTGACCCTCGCCGACCTCGACACCACCAGCGGGCACGGCCGGGTCATCCTGACTGGCAAGGGCCACAAGACCCGGACGATCCCGATCATGGACAAGACCTGCCGTCACCTTGACCAGTACCTCGACGCGTTCCACATCGGCACACCAGAGCCGGGAACGCTGCTGTTCTACACGGTCCGGGCCGGCCGTCACCAGCCGATGAGCCAAGACAACATCAACTACCTGCTGAACAAATACGCGGCAGCCGCCCGGCCGGGTTGCCCGGATGTCCCCCGACGGGTCCATGCCCACCAGTTGCGCCACGCGCGGGCCATGCAGATGCTGCGGGCTGGCGTACCCCTGCCGCACATCAAGGAGTTTCTCGGCCACGTCAACATCACCACCACCAGCGTCTACGCCACGGCCGACAACCAGATGGTGCGCGACGCGATCCAGAAAGCCGCCGGCGCCACCCCCGAACTCGCGCCCCTCTGGAAAGGAGACGACGACCTGATCCTCCGACTCGCAGGCCTCACGTAGTTATCCCGAGGATCCCCAGCCACAGCCCCCGTTGACAAGCAGCAACGGCCACGACTCGGGATAACCAGATCCTCGGGATAGTCCTTCTTATCCCGAATTCGGGATAAGAAGGACAAGCCGAGTGTCGAGGGCACGGTCGGGAACGTTGCGACGGTGGTGATCGCGGCTCTCCGCGACCGCACCTTCGCGACGCTGCCGGAGTTGCGGGCCGCGGTCTACGAACGCGTCGCCGCTTACAACGCGAAGCCGTTTCAGAAACGCGCCGGGTCGAGGCTTTCGGTGTTCGAGGGTGAGGAGAAGCCGCTGCTGCGGCCGCTCCCGCAGGTTCGGTTCGAGATCTCGCAGTGGCTCTACGGCCGCAAGGTCCAGAAGAACGGACACGTGGTGTTCGAGAGGAACTTCTACTCGGTCCCTTACGAGAACATCGGTCGGTCCGTCGACCTGCGCATCACCGACACCACCCTCGAGGTGTTCGCCGGGGATCAGCGGCTTACCAGCCATCTCCTCGCCCCAGCCGGGGTGGTCAACGAGTACCGGACGCACGACTCGGATCTGCCCGACGGGCCCCGCTACCAGCAGATGGACCCGCAACGGGCGAGGGAGTGGGCCGCTCGGATCGGGGAGAACACCACCACGATCGTGAACCGCATCTTCGAGTCCGTCCCCGTCGACGAGCAGGGGCTCGGCGCCGCGCTGGCAGTGCTCAGGTTGACCCGCCGCTACTCCCCCACCCGGGTCGAAGCCGCCGCCGGCATCGCACTCGATTCCCGAGTCCGATCACCCAGGTATGCGCACCTGCGGCCGATCCTCGACTCGAATCAGGACCAACGCGGCAGAGGCCCATGGTTCGAACCCGCCGACGAGGAACCCGCCGGCTACGTCCGCGGCGCCGACTACTACGCAGGAGACACCCAATGAGCCGGCTCGACTCCGAGACGAAGCGGAAGCTGCGAGAGATGGGCGTCCCCGCCCTCGTCGACGCGCTCGACATCCAAGACGACGCCCTCACGATCGGGCTGGTGTTCGAGGAGCGGATCAAGCTCGCCGTCGACGACGCCCACGCCGCGTTCACCCACTCCAAAGTCGAAGGCCTCATCCGCCGCGCCGGGCTCCGCTACCCGAACGCGGACCTCCGCCGCGTCGACATGCTCGAACAACGCGGGCTCGACAGAGGCGTGATCGCGCAGCTCGGGACCTGCCAGTTCATCACGAGGCACATGAACGTCGTGTTCCAAGGGTTCACCGGGTCCGGGAAGAGCTACCTCGGGTCGGCGCTGGCGAAGCAGGCGTGTCAGCACCGCTACCGGGCGCACTACATCCGCATGCCCGACCTCGAAGAGACCTGGACCGCGGCGAAAGACAAGCCCGCCGGTCGGGAGAAGTGGTTGCGGAAGTACTCCACGTTCACGCTCCTCGTGATCGACGAATGGCTGCTCGACCCGCCCACCGACGACGTCCGGTCCATGCTGCTCGAGCTCCTCGAACGCCGCTACGACGCCACCTCGACGGTGTTCTGCACCCAGTACGCGAAGAAGGACTGGCACCAGCGCCTCGGCGGAGGGGTCCACGCCGACGCGATCATGGACCGCATCGTCCACAACACCCTCTGGATCGAGACCGGCGACGTCAACATGCGGGAGCACTCCGCCGCCGCCGCGGCCGGCTGAACCCGGGCCGGTGAGCGTCGCACCGACCGGGGTGGCGCTCACCGGCAATACCAGTGGCCCTGAGAGTGAATATCGAGTGGCGCTCAACCGCAATAATCAGTGGCGCTCACGACTCCAAATACTCACATCACGGAGGGCGTGTCCGCGTGTGGTGGCCCCACATGCAGTTCGACAACGGCTGCGCGACCTTGGTCAGGCGGTCGAGAATGATGCCGTCGTAGGTCGCGGCGGCGGCGTCGGGGTGTCATCATCCGAAACCCCCAGCGCAGTGGCCGTCGCGGCCACCCGCTCATCGGCGCGGGCCAACACGGTCTCCAGCAGTGCCTGCTTGCTGGAGAAGTGCTTGTAGACCGAGCTTTCCTTGATGCCGAAATCGGCCGCCAGGTCGCGGATCGACGTGCCCGCGTAGCCGTGTTCGGCCAGCCGGGACTGCGCGGCGTCCAACAAGTCGGTGCGGGCGTGGCGTCGCATGGCGCTCCTTCGGCTAACGTTCGTTAGCCCACCGCCATCCCAACCGCAGGGACGCTCCACGCTACGGCCGCGACGCCACCCACTTCCCCGCCTTGAACTGGTACTCGACGGTCACGGCCGCGGACGGGTCGCCACCCACCTGGGCAGCGGTGTACCCCTCGGGGTAGATGATCGTCTCCTGCGTGACGATGACCTTCCCCCGCAGGGAGATGGAGTCGATCCTACGGTCGGCGGGCCCGAACTCGCCACCGGGTTCGGAGGCGCCCCCCATGAGGCTGGGCGCCACCTGGCGCAAGGGCGTCCCCGGCTTGAACACCCCGATGGTGGGCATGAGGGAGGCGCGGCCGGCACAGCAGCGCTCGGGTTCGCTGCCGGCGCAGGCCAGGTCGAGCACGACCTCCTGTTCGCCGTCGCCATCCACGTCAGCGCGTCCGACCACCTTGGTCTCCATGATGCCGGCCTCGGCGTAGGAACGGTCGGCCACCCAGGCGGCACCCTGACCGTTCTTCAGCTTGATCGGCGCCGCGTGCTGCCACCCACTCTCACCGGTCCAACACACGTTCGCCGGCAGGGTGCTGTTGAGCAGGTCCAGGTCCGACGGCAGTCCACCCCCGGCCAGCGCCCGGATCTTCAACGCCACGACCGCGGCGGCCTTCTTGTCACCCCACGTCTTCTCCACGTTGGCGGCCACGGCTTCAATGTGGTCAGGCTTGCAGGACTTGAGGGGCTGCACGGCCTTCTTCGCGCTCGGCTCCCACTCGGAGAACTTCCAGTACTCCTTGCTCGTGTCCTTGAAGACGTCCTGCAGGGCGAGGTTCTTGAACAGCACGCCGGAGTCGCTGGCGGCGTTGCGGCAATCCGGCTTCCACTCGCCCAGCATCTGGGGGCGTCCCGTGCCGAACACGGTCACCTGCACCTTCCCGATCATGCTGGAGGAGGCCAGTTCGCTGGTGTAGCTGGAGAAGTCTGCCACCTTCAGGTAGATGCCCAGCTTGCCCAGCGCCGACTGCAGTGCCCGGTTCGTCCCGAGCGCTCGCCCAAGGCCTTCCCGAGTCCCGTCGCTCCGCTGGAGCAAGACCTGCTGGATGGCCCGGTGCACCTCGGTGGAGGTCCCGCACGTCTTCACCGTCTCGAAGGCCTTGCCGAACGTGTCGAGCCCCACCCCCTCGCGGGACTTCAGCACCTCGCTGCCGCCACAGTCGTAGATCGTCTGCACAAACGCGTTCACCATGTCGGAGTCGAAGCCGCCCACGTTGTCCAGGTCGAGCACCGATCCCAGCACGGCGATCAGGATGTCGGCGGCCACCGTCTTCATGGTCGGGTCGGCCTGCAGGGTGAGCTGCACCTCCCCCATCTCGTCGGGACGCCCCAGGCCCACCGCGGTCGCCTTGGCGGGGGCCATGGCCAGGCTGTTGTCATCCGACAGGGCCCGGTTGAGGTAGCCGCGGATGATCCCGGCGACCGTGAAGTCCTCCTCGCCCGCCCACGCCCAGGCGTAGCGGTCGCCGTTCACCAGGTCCAGCGATTGCGTGTAGGGCCGGTTGTTCGCCACGCGCACGGTCAGAACGTCGTTCTTGTCGGGCTCCACGCAGGTGCGGATCGGCATCCCCGACTGGTCCTCATCGGGGCGCACGACGTTGCGCACCCAGCCCGGGAGCGAGCCACTCGAACACGTGGGCGCGGAAGTGCGCTTGCCGAAGACCTCGCCAGATACCTGGCTCACCGTGGCCGCACCGCCACTGACCCAGGTCCAGAACGAGAACTGCTGCAGGTCGGCGACCAGGGTGTCGCCCTCGATGGATGCCGCCTGCCCCGGCACTTGCCACATACCCACTTCGTCGTTCCAGCGCACCAGGAGGATGGTCGAGCGCTGCTCCTCGGTCAGGTTGCCGATGTTCCAGCGCACGCGAATCGGCTTCTCCAGATCGACGTCGTGAACGACCAGCACGGGCGCACCGAACACCTCCTGGGTCAGCCCGTCGATGGCGCCCAGCGCGTCGCCCACCCCCACTTCGACCTCGCGTCCGTCTGGAACCGCGCCGGCCGGCACCTCGACAACGGCCGCCCCCTCGATGCGCGCCCCCTGCGATCCCACGACCTGCCGCTTCGGCACGACCGGGATGGGGTCGCCCCCTGCCGAGTACGCCACCCGCACCCGCTCCGGGCTGGGCTCAACCGGGGGCGGGGCGCCGGTGCACCCCGTCGCGATCAGAGCCAGGGCCACCAACACCGACACGAGCCACCACGGCTTCAACGCCTGCATGTGGCCATCGTCCCATCGGTCAGGTTGGGCGCGGGTTGGGTTTGGCGTCAATGCACCGCCGGCGTCCGCCATCCCGCCGTTCATGAGGGACATCACCACGAAGTCACCGTGCCGCTCTTCGATCAGCCCGAGGCCGGGCGGAATCCTCAGCTAGCTCCAATCGCGCGCCCAACAAGTGGCTGTCGCTGATCTCGCGTGCCTCAACGACACCCTGACGCGAGACGCCTTGCCCGGTGCAGTCGTGTAACGTCTTTCGCCGCAAGATCCGCGACCGCGGTGTACGGCCTCGAAAAGTATCCTGCATTGGGCAGGACCGCACCAGGAGCGGCAGATCCGGTAGAGCTACCGTGGTAGTAAGTCTGGTAGTAAGCTGGTCGCATGGGTCAGGTGAAGTTGAGTGTGAGTCTCTCCGAGAGCGAGGTCGCAGCCTTGGACAAGTACGCCCACGCTGCTGGCCTGAAGTCGCGCTCCGCGGCCATCCAGCAGGCGATCAGGCTACTTGGCGACGCAGAACTCCAGACCGCCTACGAAGCTGCTTGGCAGGAGTGGGAGGACTCGGGTGACGCCGACGCGTGGGATTCCGCCGCTGCCGATGGGCTGGCTGATGCTCCGCGGTGAGATCCGGTTGGTCGATCTGGAACCTGCCCGCGCAGGAGAGGCGGACAAGCGTAGGCCGGCAGTCATCGTGAGCAACGACAACGCAAACGCCATCGCAGCCAGGCTGGGTCGAGGCGTCGTCACCGTGGTACCCGTCACCAGCAACATCGCGAGGGTCTTCCCCTTCCAGGTCCTCCTCTCCGCTCATGAAACAGGCATCCATGTGGATTCGAAAGCCCAAGCTGAACAAGTTCGTTCGGTTTCGGTGGCACGACTCGGTCCCGTCATTGGCCGCATTCCCACCCACCTGATGTCCCAACTCGACGACGCCCTGCGCCTGCACCTCCAACTCTGACCACACCCTCGCAGCGGCATTTAGGGCGGTCGTGCGGGGGCAACCACCAAGCCGACAGGCTCCCCTCGCACACCGCGGAGATGAGGATGTTCCCGGGCACTTGACCCGCTCATGCTCGCAAGTTACCTTGGATCGATGGAGGATCCAGTCATCGCCGCGTCCGCGCTCAAGCATGGCCTTGGTGAACCTGAGATCCTCCACGCCTACCGCAACCCGGTCCGGATCTGGGATCTCGGCGACGGGTTCACCGTGATCGTGGGTCCCAAACCAGTCCGCGATCTTCTTGGAGGTCGGCTATGTCGATGGCGATCAAGTGCACGTCATCGTCCACGCAATGAAAGCCCGCGAGAAGTCCTGAGGTGATGACCATGCCACGCACTGTTGACGAGATGCTGCAGCACGCCGACGAGCTGGCGGCGCGCTTCGAGTCTTTCGAGCCCAATCCCGACGACGCACTCGACGCCGGTGCAGTCGCCCTGCTCCGAGCGGCGGTGGCGGAGCGATCCGAAGCTGAGCGTCACGTGATTGATGCCATCCGCGCAGCCCGGGAAGCCGGCATGCCATGGTCAGCGATCGGCGCCTTCGTCGGCACCAGCGGAGAGGCCGCCCGCCAGCGCTACTTAAGCAAGGTCGCCTGAAGCACCGGGTGCGGCATGAGAGTGCGTTCGGCGCCCCTCGAGGCGGGCCGTCACGCCGAAGCTTCTTGAGGCTCGCGAGCGGTCGCTAAGCGCGCGCAGCTACGGCGGACCCAGATATGAAAAGCTGCCATCATCGAACGCTGCCGATAGAGCATCAAGACCGGCGTATCGCTCGAACAGAAGGGTCTGGAGCGCAAATGAGCGAAGCTGAAGTCGGGCAAACGGCGGACACCGTTGTCCAGGCTCCCCGGCCGATCTATATCGTTGCGTGCGACATCTCAGGAACCGATGAAGCTCCATATGAGCCTGTGCTCACCGAACCAGGCCCAAAGACTGGTGTCACGTCCTTCGATGAAGAGTTGCTCGCCGCGCTTCCAGCGCTCTGGTACGCCATGCATCTACCCAAGACGCGGTTCGAGGTCATCGACATGCCGCTCCGTGCGATTCGCGCCAACGTTTCCGAAAGCCGGGCCCATCGGATCCTCCTGATGCCAGCAGGCCTCCTTCACGAGCCAACCGCGCTGAGGCTTATGGGGCGGCACGGCGAACCAACGATCGTACTTTGCCCTGGAGAGCACCTCGAAGCCGCGAAGGCAGCGTCGCAACAGCTCGGTTGCGTGCTCGAACCCGCAACCTTCGGCTCCTTGAGCCAGGAAAGCTTGGACGCAAACTGGGAGAGGCTCGCGCGGAGTTGGGCCCGCCAGTTCCCCCCGGGAGTCCCCATACTGCCGAAAGCGCCGGTGTGGGTTCCAAGAATCTCCCGCCAAGGGTCACACTTGGCGTGGAAGAACTTCAACCGACTTCTCGGCCATCAGCGTGAACTTCCGCCGGAGCTCGAGGATCCCTATGACATGGCCTTGCGAACCCTTGACGCGCGAGTTCGCGTGGAGTCGTTGACGCAGTTGGAAGACGCGGGGACCGATCCGTTGGATGTGGCATCCAGAATGGAGGACCTATTCCCGGAGGTGGCGGCCTCCATCAAGATGCCCCTCGCCCTTTCATTGATGGGAGTATCCCCAACATACGAGCGCTCCGTCAGGCAGGGGAAGCGCGCCGAAGGTGGACATGATGGGACCCGCGGACACGATCTCGTTACGGACGAAGACGTGGCGGACGTGTTGTCCCTCGTAGTCGGTCACCAAGCCGCTGGCTCCGATTCCATGGGAGTGGTCCTTCCAGACTCAATTCCTCCAGAGGCATTCCACGCGCTCGCCGACCTGGAGCGTTATTGGGAAGCGGGCAGGATGGCGCCCGCCAAAGAGCGGAAGCTGCGTAATCGACTAGACGACACCATGGCATGGCTGTGGAACGACCGGCTTCAATGGGCATTGCGCTCCGCGTCCCATGTCGATGCTTATACCAACTTCCCCATCGGTCTGCTCCGAGTCCCGGGGCACACTGCACCACTTGCGGCGCAGGTCCCGATCGCGTATAGACCGCTGAATCCACTCACTCGAACTCTTCAGCAGCAGTTGGGGCCCGACGACTTCACAGATCTTTCCGCTGGGTTCACTGTCTTGGTGGCCGAATGCATCAAAGCCGAAGACCCAATCGGAAAGGACTCCCGGATCGCATGGTCTGGCTTACGCGAAGCCGTCGGCCTGTCGAGCGCTCCGACGAAGGTCGTGATCGAGGAAACGCTGAGCGCCAAGGCCGTCCGCGAGGAGATTGAACGCCATCATCCGGATGTCCTCATCGTCAGCGCGCACGGAGTCTACGCCCGCGAGCAGAATGTAGCCGGACTCCGCATAGGGGACGACTTCAGCCTCGGACTCGACCTTGGGCCCATGCCCCCCCTCGTGGTCCTTAGTGCGTGCGCATCCGGCCCGCGAGGGGGCGGCGCCGTAGCAGTCACTGATCTCCTCATCCGCCAGGGCGCGGATGCAGTGATCAGCACGTTGGTTCCCGTGCGTGTCCACCACAACGCGGTTTTCATGAGCCGACTCTTCCTCTACATCGGCGAGGCAATCAACGGTAGGGAGAACCACACCACCCTTATGGACTTGTGGCACAGAGTGCAAGCCAACACCGTAATCCTTGACATCCTGTACGGCAACGCCCGACTGGGTGAGTGGGGACACCGCGCCACTAATGGTTTGACTCCAGTTGCGGAGTTCATGGGGCGCCGCGCGGCCGGGAGAATCCGATCGAGCCATCTTTATGAGGACACAGAGGCCGTGCTCCTGGAGATCGCGGACGATCAAGGCATGAGAGACAAGGTCGAGAACTGGCTGCGCACGCCAGGGTATGTTCCGGAGTCGATGATGTACACCGTCGTGGGTGACCCGACACGAATCCGCTTCCGCCCGTCCCAACTGCGTCAGCGTAGCCGAAGCTAGGATTCAGGTTGACCCGTGCCCTCTCTCATGCCCGTGTGGCCAGGTGCTGGTCAGGCTTCGTCAAGCCCAGCCAACATCCGGTCCTCGGCAGAGTCGTGATGTCACGCCCGTCGACGTCGACATCCGCCACTGGGCACGACCGGGAGCGGACGGCGGCATAGCGGACCTCCGCACGGGCCGGTCGGGTCCCCTCGCCGACGCCGGGAGCGGGCCTCTTCTTGCCCAGACCTGAGTTGGACCTCTTTAGTGCCCTCGATGGAGGGCGGTGAGTAGTTCGGCGATGTCGTCGGGGATGGCGGGTTCGGCGTCGAGTCGTTGACCACCGAGTTGGATGGTGACCTGCTGCAGCGGGCGTAGTCCACGGACGATCTTCTTCAGCGACCACCCGCTACGGGCTTGCAGGTCGCGGGCGACGGCGAGCGCGGTGAACACGATGGTGAGGTGGGCCTCGATCGAGTCCTTCAGCCGGTGGTGGATCGGGCGGGCGGCGAGGTCGCTCTTCGACATCCTGAACGACTGCTCGACGTGCCACAGGTCGTGGTAGCTGGCGATGACCTCGGCTGCGGGCATGACTGCAGCGGTGATGTTGGTGACGTACCCCTTCAAACCGACCAGGGCCTCCGCGCGGGCGAGGGAGGCCTCGTCCAAGCTCGCCTGCTGGCCGGTGGTCTTCACGAACCGGACCTTCTTGGCCGGCTTGTCACCGTCGACGACGGCCTGGGCGCGGTTGCGTTGCAGCGCCAGGGTGCGTGTGTCCCGGGCTGCTCGCTTGGCCGAGTATTGCCACACGGCTCGCCACGCCGTGGGATGCACCGCGGGGTCCCACACCGGCTCGGCGCGTGTCTTCACGCGGTTGGGGTCGGGGGCGGTGGAGCGCATCGTGATCGTGTCGATGACCTGGCCGTCGGTGAACGCAGTGCCGTGCCAGCGGAAGTGCTTGGCCAGGTCGTGCGGGGCCTTGACGACGCGGGACCCGACGATGAACCGCAACCCGGCCTCGTCGATCGCCTTCAGGTTTGCCGCCGACAACATGCCGGCGTCGGCGACGACCACCATGTCGGCCACACCGTGCCGCTGCTGGAACGCTTTGATGACCGGGATGATCGTGTGCGTTTCGGCCTTGTTGCCCTCGAAGCAGGCAATCTCCAACGGGTGGCCCGTGCGGTCCACCAGGAGACCGACCACAATCTGTGGGTCGACCCGACGTTCCTTGCTGAACCCGACCTTGCGGAGGTCGTCTTCGGTGTCGGTTTCGAAGTACAACGTCGTGACGTCGTATAACAGCAGGGACACATCACCGCCCTGTTCGGACCACACATGCTGGAAACACGCCTGCGCGATCTTGTCGCGATAGCCCTTGTCAGCACAGCGTTTCAGGCAGCGTTTCACCGTGGACAGGTGCACCGGCACCAGCCCGAGCTCCGCGATGACCCGCAAGCTGTCCAGCTTCGACGTGGGCTCCACCAGACGCGCTAGCACCAGCTGGAAGAACGCCTCATCCTCGATGGCGTCGAACCCGAGTCGTCCCCACGAGTCACGGACCACGTCGACCAATAGTTGGGAGCGTTTCCCCTCGATGACCGCCACCCCCGGCCGCACCCCCCCGCTCGCCGGGCAACTCCAGCGCCGGCTGGTTCGCGTGCAGCTTGTCGTGGCCGACCCGCATCAACGCCGCCAACTCGGCCTCATCATGGGCGGACCCGAGGTGCTCCAGGATCGTGCGGACCCCATGGCGCTTCTCGACGATTTGCACCGCAGTGGCCCCCGAAGCGGTCTTCACCTTCCGCAGGAACGGGCTCACCGGGCGATCCTACCGGGCCTTTAGTGCCCCGAACCCGACGCCCAAATGCGACTGACTAGCCGCGATACATGGCCGAAACCCCGAAATCCGCTGCAGAGGTCCAACTCAGGTGATGTCACGCCCGTCGACGTCGACATCCGCCACTGGGCACGACCGGGAGCGGACGGCGGCATAGCGGACCTCCGCACGGGCCGGTCGGGTCCCCTCGCCGACGCCGGGAGCGGGCCTCTTCTTGCCCAGACGAAGGGCTCCGGAGATCGTGTCTGTGCCTTGCCAGGCATCTCTCCAAGCTACGATGACCACGGATTGGAGTCGAGGACCGCGAAGGGACGTGACACGAGGATGGCTCACGAGTTCTTCAGCTCGTTTGGGATAGCGCAGAGTCCGTTCGAGAGCACGAATGCCGATAACGAACCTTCCCTGGGTGAGTATTTCGTCCCTCCCCCGTATTTTGCTTCAGTTATGGGTAACCCATCGGCACCCCAGTCTGGCATCGTGTTCGCACCGCGTGGCGGTGGAAAAACCGCACAGCGCCGCATGATCGAGGATCAGTCTGGTGGCCTCGGCACCTTTATGTGCGTTACTCTAGATGCATTTGATCAGCCACCTGGCGGGCGCCCAGCCGGTGCCGATCTGTACTACCATCTCGCGCAGGTCTGCAGGGCTTTGGTTTTGGCTGTTCTGATTGAGATGGACTCCCGCCCACAGGCTGTGGCGCTCCTTGATACCGCCGACCGAAAGCTTCTCGAGGCGCAGATCGACCATTTTCTGGGCAGACTGTCCGCGGCGGACTACGAGACGGCGCTTCGAAGCGTCAAGACGCTTGGAACCAAGGCCCAAGACTTCCTCAAGAAGTATGCGTTGCCAATAGGGCTCCTGATTGAGGCTGTTAAAGCGAAGTATGGTCTCAACTTCAACTTGCCGCAGTCAGCATCGGCGCCCGAGCGTCAAGATGCCAGCATCCGATTTCACCTCAATCGGCTAGCGGAAATCTTGGTAAAGCTAGGCTACGAGTCAACCTACGTGCTAGTCGACAAGGTGGACGAGGCCGCCTTCACAGGAACTCCAGTTCGCACGTACTCCTTCATCAGCGCCTTGCTGACGGACCTACCGACGCTAGAGCTTCCGAACCTCGCGTTCAAGTTCTTTCTCTGGGATGCAATCGCGGGGGCGTATGACGAAAGCGGGCTGGCGCGTCGGGATCGGATCCCAATCTACACGTTAAACTGGTCTCCAAGTGAGCTATCCGCCATGCTTCAACGCCGCCTTGCGGTGTACTCGGGGGGCAGAGTTAATTCATTCAACGACTTCTTGGAGCCGTCCGCCATTGACGCCCATCAAATCATTGTGAGATTGTCCGCGGGATCGCCTCGCAACATGATTCGCTTGTCCAACAGAATCGTTTCAGAGGCACTTCGTGTTGACCCGGGGGTTGGGCAAATACCCGAGTCCGCTGTTTGGGCTGGCTTGTCGGTGTATGCCAATGAAATCGCGCATGAACTGATTCCGAAATATCTTCAGGAACTCAAGCGTGTTGACAAGGTGACATTCACGGCGAAACATCTTGGCAGCGAAGTGTTCCGCATTTCTGAGAACGCTGTACGGCGCAAGCTCCAACTGTGGACCGATTCGGGAGTCGTGGCCAAGGTTGACGAGATTCCAAACGATGGCAACCGCCCGCTGCACCTCTACGGCGTCGTAGATCCTCGGGTTTGCCTAGCCATGCTTCAAAGCGAAGAGCCCGCAATCGTCTTGGGCAATTACATGTTCGTGTGCCGCGCCTGTCAGTCGGTTTGCATTTCTGATCGTGCAGACTTCCGTTGTCACGCGTGCGATGCCACCCACCACCTGTCTGATGCAACTACCCTCTTGGAGGCGTGCCGGCGTGGATGACATTGCCCGTGGCGCCAGATTCGAATGAAATGCCGCGGGACCGTTGAACGCCAGTGGAGTACGGTTGCGGGCACCTGAACCCGTCCGAACGAGACACGCGCCGACCGTCCGACTCTCGGCAGATCCGCGCATGGTGGGACATCCCGTCCTTGACGTGGCCGGCGCGGACACCGACGATGGCACCCTCGCGAGACCGGTGGAGGGCGATGGGATGAAGTACGCGCTCATGTACCGGCTCGGCCTGACCCCATGGGAGCACTACGCCGAGGTGGCGCAGGCAAGCATTGCCGAGAAGCTCACGCGCGAGAGCGCCGACCGCTCCAATCGTCCCCTGGGTCGCGCCCTCGACGTGGGCTGTGGACGCGGCGTCCACAGCGCCGCACTCGCCCGCATGGGATGGGACGTGGTGGGAATCGACATGGTTCCCCGCGCAGTCGAGGCGGCCAACCGCACGGGCCTCCAGGGTGTGCGGTTCGAAGTGGCAGACGCGACAAAGCTGCCGCAGGCAGGGTTGGGACACTTCGACTTCTTCCTCGATGTCGGTTGCTATCAAAGTCTGGACGCCATCGGCCGTGGGGGCATGGGCGAGGGCGTGACCGCCCTGGCCAACCCCGGCGCGACCTTGCTCATGCTGGCCCTTGGACCCACCTCCTTCCATCGCTTGACGGAGGGTGTTACCCACGACCAGGTCGTGAGCGGGTTCCCGAACTGGCGACTGCTCTCCAGCGAGCCCGCTGACAGTCGCGGCCTCGGGTGGCCGCTGAACCGCTCCCACCCCACCTGGTACCGATTCCAGCTGTCGTGACTGCAGGCTCAGCAGTGTCACGCGAAGGCGTGACTGCCGTGAGGAACCGACCCGGCCCGGGACGACCCGACGCGCACCTTTCGCACCGTCGCGCACCGTCGGAACATGCGCGAAGGAATGAAAGGTGCGCGTCAACCCTGACGCCCCTGACAGGGCCGTCCCGGCCCCCCCTCGACCACGCAGTGCCCGGCGCCGTGGCACCGGCAGCCTCCGCTGCGGCGGCAGACCCGCCCACCTGCTCGAACTCGCCACCCAGACCCCCGCGCCAGGTACTCCCTCCTCCCGGCCTGCAGGTCTTGTGAGCAGCGGCGAACAGACTCAACGTGCCCGGGCGCGCTGGACGCCGAGTGTCCTGTCCGCAAGGGGACGGGCTGGGCCGCGTGATGGCATGTTCGTGAACGGTGGGGCCCTCCCAAAGTTGCGGCGATCGAGTAGCCGGTCGCGTCCGACATCATCGACAAGACGTTGCTCACAACCCGACTCCTCAGCTTTCGGCTGGGTCGGTGCTGGCCCGGGCGGAGCCCAGTAGCGCCGGCCGCCGGGCCAGAGAGTTCCACACCTCGGCCTGAGTGGTCCCACAGGCGGCGATGTAACCGTCGGGACGGACCAGAGCGACTGAGGGAGCCTCGGAGTCGTCGGAGACCTCCACGACCGGCAGATCGCCCCAGCGCCCTCCGGACGCTGGCTCGCGGACGACCCAGGTGTAGCGGTGTGGGTCCAGCCGTGAGAGCACCCGGCCGCCGGCGCTGGTGGCCGTATTCCCGACCCGGGCGCCGGCTGTCCTGCAGCCCGGCACGACGAGTGGGCTATCCGAGTAGGTGACCTCGAGCCCTGCGAGGGGGCGGCCCAGGACAAGGCGGAGACGTCTTCTCCGCAGCACCCGCGGCCCGAGCGCGCCCACGATGCGACGGGCGACGCCGGCGCGGCCGGTGATCAGGGACGTCGCTCGCCGGACTCCGCCCACCATGGCATGCGCCACCTGGCCCCGCTCGGTCGCATAGCTCTCCAGGAGGCCCTCGCGCACGTCGGGAGGGAGGCGGTCGGCGATCGCCAGCTTCCACACCAGGTTGTGCGCGTCCTGCACTCCGGTGTTGAGGCCCTGCCCACCGACGGGACTGTGAACATGGGCGGCGTCCCCGGCGAGGAACACCCGTCCGCGGCGATGGACATCCGAGACGCCGTGGCTCAGCGCGAACCGCGAGGTCCAGCCGACGTTGCTGGCGCCGAACTCGAGGGACGTCCGCGCGCGGATCAGGTTGTCCAGGTACTCCGCATTGATCGCCGGCCCGGATGCGGCGGACTGGCCCGGGACATGGGCGATGATGCGCCACCGATCGTGTTGGGGCATGGGAACGACGATCAGCAGCCCGTCCGGGTGCAGGTACAGGTGGCCCTCGTCCTGGGGGAGCGTCGACGTCGTGTCTGCGTCGGCCAGGATGAATGTTGCGCCGGCGTCCACCCGCTTGAGCCGGCCCCGGATGGCGTCCCGGACCGTACTGCGGCCCCCGTCGGAACCCAGGAGCCACCTGGCCCGGACGTGAGCCTGCGCCGCGCTCGGGCCACGCAGGTCGGCTACGACCGCGTCCCCCTCGTCGACGAGTCCGACAAAAGTCGTCCCCCACTCGACGTGGACGCCCCGCTCCGTGAGCGCGGCCTCCAGCACCTGTTCGGTCTCGTATTGCGGCGCCGTGAGCCAGTGGGGATGGTCGGTGTCGCCCCAGTCGAGGTCGAGCAGGTCGACCCGGCCGCGCGCGCCCAGCGGGCCCTGCAGGTTGAGGGCCGTGAATCGGACGCCGCGGCGCGACACCTCCTCGGCCACGCCGAGATCCTCGAACACCTCCATCGTGCGGGCGTGGACCACCAGCGCCTTGGAGTGCTGGCTGCGGCTGTCTCTCCTGTCGACGATGCGCACGGTCATGCCGCGTCGCCGGGCCTCCAGCGCCGCCGTGAGACCGGTCGGTCCCGCGCCGATCACCAACAGATCGACGTCATGTGAGTTCCGAGGGACCATGACACCTCCAAATGAGACCATGAAGTCTCATTTTACTCAGGCGATCAAACCGGCGAGACATACTCGTCTCATGTATGAGCTGTTGTATCGCTGGGGCCTGACGCCGTGGGTGGCTGCGGGGCGCGCCCAGTCTGCTCTGGTGGAGCGCCTGCTGGACCGCGAGGAGGCTTGGCATGGCTCCACCGTGGGCCGGACCCTGGTGGATCTGGGCTGTGGGACCGGTGAGCACAGCCTCGCGGCGGCGAAGCGGGGCTGGGCGGTGGTGGGGCTGGACGCTTCGGCGGCGGCGATCGACAAGGCTCGCCGGGCGGCGGATGGTGCGGGCCTCGCTGTCCGGTTCGTGGTGGGGGATGTGCGCCGGCTGTGGGAGGTCCCTGGGCTCGAGCCTGGCGTGTCGGTCTTCGTTGATGTGGGCTGCTACCACGGACTTCGCGCTGCCGGGCGGCGGATGGTCGCCGAGGGCGTGGGCCGGCTGGCGGCGTCCCGTTCCTCGGTGCTCGTGGTTGGCCTGGATCGGCGTCCGGGCTTGGCGGGGGTGGGCGTGACGGCCGAGGGCCTGGGGGCGGACTTCCCCGATTGGCAGGTCGAGCCGGGCCAGGTGTTCGCGCTTGGCGGCGCGGGCCCTCTGGGACGCGCCCGTTTCCGGGTGTTCCGACTGGCCAGGGAGGCATGATGCCGGACAGGGGGTGTGCGCGGAGCGATGCGCAGCGCAACCGTGAGGCAATCCTGCGGGCGGCGGCCGAGGTTCTGGCCGAGGATCCGGCGGCGAGCATGGACGATGTCGCCGCCCGTGCCGGCGTGGGGCGCGCCACCATGTACCGCCACGTGACCGGGCGGGCCGATTTGCTGCACCAACTGGCTTCCTGGGCGCTGGCGTCCGCCACTCGGGCCGTCGATGAGGCCCGCATCGACGACGGCCCCGCGGACGCCGCCCTGCGGCGGGTCCTCGATGGGTTGGCCGTCGAGAGCGTCGGGTTCCGGGCTCTGGTCGTGCTGGGCGTTCCCCGGGATCCGGAGTTCGAACCGGGCCGAGATGCCGTGCTTGCTCCAGTCGTCGCACTCATCGCTCGGGGCAGGGACTCCGGCACGTTCCGGGGTGACCTGGATCCGGCGTGGGCGACGACGGCGCTGGTGACACTGCTGCAGGCCGCCGTCGCGCAGGGGCGCTCCGACCCGGCCCGGCTGGTGTGGCACACGCTGGTGGAGGGGTGGCGGCCGATGATGACGAGGTCTGACGCACGACTAGAATGAGACAAACAAGTCTCATTTAGAGGTGTCATGGTCTCTCAGAACGCGCCAGAACTCGCCCTGCACGCCGTCGCCGCCGACGCTGCAGTCCTTGCCGGACCGGCGGCGTCCAAGCCAGTTGACCGGCGTCGGATGTGGCGGCGCCAGCGGGTCGCGGGTCTCGTGGGGCTCGGTGTGGCGGCGTGCCTGGGCAGTGTCGCGCTCGTCCTCGCGATCCAGGAGGCGACGCCTTTCGTTGGCAGGGTCGGGGCGCTTACCGCCTTGTCGTCAGTGGCCGCGGTGGTGGGCACGTCCCTGATGCTGTTCCTTCTGCTGCTGGTCACCCGGTGGCCGGTGCTGGAGCGGGCGTTTGGCCAAGATCGCCTCGTGGCCTGGCACAAGAAGGTCGCGCCCTGGTCGATCTGGCTGATAGTCGCCCACGTGCTGCTGATCGTCACCGCGAACGCGATGGAGGCCAACGCGGCCTGGCTTGCCGGCATCAGTCTCGTCGTGGGGAAGTACCCGGGCATCGTGCCTGCGATCGCCGGCCTGCTGGCGATGGTGGCCGCCGGCCTCACCTCGTGGCGACGGCTCCGCGGGCGGCTGCGGCACGAGACGTGGTGGACCGTGCACCTGTTCACCTACCTGGGGGTCGTCCTGGCCTTCTTCCACCAGGTCGTTGCCGGGGACACGTTCTCGAAGGGAGCCTCCCGGACGTTCTGGGTCGCGCTGTATGCCCTCGTCCTGGGGCTCATCGTGTGGAACCGCCTGCTGGTCCCGGCCGTCCGCTCGGCCCGCCACCGCCTGGTCGTCACCGACGTCGTGCGCGAGTCCGATGACGTGGTCTCGGTGTGGATGACCGGCCGAAACCTCGCACGTCTGCGGCTGCAGCCGGGACAGTTCCTCAACTTACGGTTCCGGCACCGCGGGCTCGCCTACGAGGCGCACCCTTTCTCTGTGTCCGCCGCCGACGGGGAGCGGTTGCGGATCACCGTCAAGGCGCTGGGTGACGCCTCCACGGCGCTGGCAGGGATACCTCAAGGCACCGGTGTGACGTTCGAAGGACCCTACGGGGCGATGACCCCGGCACGGGTTGAGGGGTCCCGATACATTCTCATCGCCGGGGGCGTGGGAATCGGCCCGATCGTGTCCCTCGCCCAGGGACTCACCTCGCATGACGCCGTCGTCGACGTCGTCTACCGGGCCTCCCTCCCGGAAGACCTCGTCCTCACCGACGAACTCCGGAAGCTGGAGACCGAGGCCGCCCTCCGGCTCCACCTCCTCGCAGGGCCCCGCACCCTCCACCCCCTGAGCCCCGATCACCTCCGCTCACTGCTCGGCGACTTCACCGACGCCACCGTGTTCGTGTGCGGCCCCGAGTCCCTCAACATGCGGGTCACGGAGTCAGCGCGGGCGCTCGGCGTGCCCGCGTCCCGCATCCACCGCGAAGTGTTCGACCTCTGACACCCCCCAGCCACAGCCGCGAACCGGCTAAGGGGAACAGGATTTCCTCCGCTTACCTCCGTCGGCGCACAATGCCCCCAGAACTGTGTTGACAAAGGCTTTCGTCACCCCGGAGTCCGATCGCGGAAGCTTGAATGGGAGACCGGACCGCGCACTGTACATCCGGGGACACCTCGACACACCCACGCCGCCTGCCGTACGTCTACCACCGACCGGTTCTGGCTCGTGGCGCGGCAGAGTTCTGGCTACACTTGTAGCCATGACTGTTGAGGGGACGATGGCGCTGAGGGACGTCAAGAACCACCTGTCCGAGGTCGTGGACCAGGTGGAACGCGAGCACGACCGGGTCGTGATCACCAAGCACGGCCGCCCCGCAGCGGTCGTGGTTAGCGTCGACGACCTCGCCTCGCTGGAGGAGACCCTTGACATCGCCGGCCGTCCCCAGTTGATGCGGCAGATCCGAGCGAGCCTGACCGAGATCGCCGCCGGCGAGGCAGAGGTGGTCACCAAGGACGAGATCCTGCGCACGCTCAGCACATGAGCGAAGCGCCTCTCCCGGTTGCGTGGACCCCGACCGCCAAGCGCGCCCTCACCAGGCTGCCGGAGAAGGCAGCCGCCGCGGCCGTGGAGTTCATCTACGGACCGGTCGCTGAGATCCCCCGTCGGGTAGGAAAGGCGCTCCGCCGCGAACTCGAAGGCCTCTACAGCGCACGCCGCGGCGCCTTCCGGATCATCTACCGGATCTCCGACGTCGTCACCATCATGGCCATCGACCACCGAGCCGACACCTACCGGAGCCACTGAACCACCCCGCAGCGGCAGAAGCGGACGTTCTCACCCCGCCCTTCTGGGTTCCTACTGACGGCTCGAGCGGTTCCACACCACGTGCCCAACGAGGGCAAGGACAGCGAGGCCGCTCGTCACGTACAACGGGGCAGACCACGCTGAATGATCACCCCCACTAACGAAGAACGTGTCGGCCAAGGCCATGCCCGGACCGAAGTTCGCCCAGAAATAGGCTGGGGCTCCCAAAGCCAGCAGAACCAGGAACGGGACCCCCACCACACTGGCCCGCCCCTCGGGCCGCCTCCAGGCGCCGACTAGCAGCGCGATCGCCAGCAGGGGCCCGACCGCCAGGAAGGCAATGACCATCCCGGCAGCCATGGATTCGCCAGTCGCGGCCACGTCCGCGTATATCTGGTCGAGACCGACGCCGGGGACTGCAGCCTGCGGATTCCACACGAGGATCTGGACCGCGGCGAGCAGCGCGTAAGCAACCACCGCCCCCGTTCCGATGAGCGCGACGGCCCTCGCGCTCAGGCGCCGCGTGGAGTTCATTGCTGGGGTCATGCCTTGCTCTTTCCCGGGACATCGGTTCGCCGTCCGGCGCTGTCGTCGACTGTATGCGCCGGCCTGGCCACGGTCCGACCCGCAAGCACCAGCCGCGGCAGATGCGGAAACCCGTACCACGGCTAGCCGTGGTACGGGTCTGCTGGCTACCGAGCCCATTGCAAGGGGGCTTCGACGTCACGCGGGAGTCACGTGTGCTGTCTTGCTGCGATCCAGCCTTGGATTGGTTCTGATGCAGCCATGACGGCATCGTCGCGTGTGGTGAGGTGCACGGGGTCGGTTATCTCGCCGACGAAGCCGTCGGGGCCATCGTTGCGGAAGGCCAGGAACATGGGGCTCCCGGTGGTTCGTTCGGTCACCACCTTCCCGACGTACAGCTGGCTGTCGGTGAGCTGCTGGGCATCGGCGATGTCGTAGGGGCCGAGGGGCCCGTCAGCGCGGGCGGCCCAGACGCCGCCGCTGGTGCCGGTCGCCCTTCTGCTGTGGGAGACGTCGGAAGCTAGGCAGTTGAAGATGAGGTACCACTGTCCGTCGAGGTTGACGGGCTGGACGACCTCAAGCTGTCCGAAGCCCTGCCCTGGTTCGGAGAGGGGTGGGCGGAGTTCCCAGGTGTGGAGGTCGGGTGACCAGGCGTGGGCGACCACCCCTCGGTCGTCCGCGGGTCCGTGGTTGGCCCGGGCGGTGGCGAGTAGGTGCCAGCCGTTGCCGTCGGGGTCGGGCAGGACCCATGGGTCGCGGAATGCCTCGTCGTGCCATTGGCCGTCGGCGAGTTTCTCGTACCAGCGGGGGTCAGCCTCGAGGACAGGTCCGGGCGCTTTGGTCCAGGTGGTTAGGTCTGGCGATGTGGCGTAGCCGATCGATTGGACGTTGGCGCCGTCGTGGAGGGTGGTGCCGGTGTAGTAGAGGTACCAAGTTCCATCAGGGTGCTGCACGATGCTGCCGGTCCAGGTGGCGAGGTCGTCGAAGGCGGGCGCATCGCTTCGGGTCACGGCGTCGTCGAGCCGGCGCCAGTTGGTGAGGTCGGTGGACACGGCGTGCCCGATGGATGCGTTGTAGTGGCGGTCGTCGGGGTTGCCGAGGGACCGGGGTGCATGGAGGAAGAAGAGGTGGTAGAGCTCGCCGTCGTCGGCGGTCCAGAAGTCCCACACCCAGGAGTCGTCGAGTCGCAGCATGTCAGCCCTTTACTCCGGAGCTCGCGATGGAGCTGATGAACGCGCGCTGGAACGAGATGAACAGGGCGAGCACGGGCGCGGTGATGATGGTGGCGTAGGCCATGATCTGGCCCCATGACACGTTGAGTTGCTTGAAGTAGTCGATGCCGACCATGGCGGGGCGGAGTTCCTCGCTCTGCACCACCATGAGGGGCCACAGGTAGGAGTTCCACGCGGGCAGGAACGTGAGGATGGCTACGGTGGCGACGGCGGGGCCGGCCAGAGGCATGACCACGCTTCGGTAGATGCGGAACCAGTTGGCGCCGTCGACGCGGGCGGCCTCGTCGAGTTCGCGCGGGATCGAGTCGAAGTACTGGTAGAAGAGGTAGATCGAGAAGGCGTTGGCGATGAATGGCACGATCTGGATCTGGTAGGTGTCCAGCCAGCCTTGCGACAGCCCGTTGGCGTCGATCCAGGGGAGTTGGTTGCTCCACCACAGCAGGGGTAGCGCCATCGTCTCGAAGGGGACGATGAGCGTGGCCAGGATGACGGTGAGGATGATCTTCTGGCCGCGGAACTCTATGCGGGACAGGGCGAAGGCGGCCATGGAGTTGACCAGGAGGCCCAGTCCGACGGTGAGGACCGACACGATGATGGAGTTGAGCATGAACCGTGCGAAGGGAACTCGGTCGAACACACCTAGGTAGTTCTCCAGGGTGAGGTCACCCACCGGCAGGAAGGCGTTGATCGAGGCCAGGTCAGCGAAGATCTGGTTGTCGGGCTTGAAGCTGGAGACGATCATGAAGACCAGCGGCAGCCCGAAGATGAGCGCGAGGAGGACGCGTCCCAGCGCCACGGCGGCTCGGGCGACGGGGTGGTTGTGGGCGGCGGCCGCTGCGGGGGGCACCTTGGCCTTGGGAGTGTGCTTGATGGTGCTCATCGCCGGGCCTCCTTGTCACGGGTGAGGTAGCGCTGAATGAGGGAGACGACCAGCACAATGGCGAAGAAGACCAGCGAGATCGCAGAGGCGTAACCGGTCTGCTGCTGCTGGAATCCGGTCCTGACGGCTTGGAATACGACGGTCGAGGTGGAGTCCAACGGTCCGCCCTGGGTCATGATGTTGACCTGGGTGAACAGCGAGAACGCGGCGATCGTGATGGTGATCAGAATGAATGTGGCGGTTTGGCGCAACCCGGGCCAGGTGACGTGGAGGAACTGCCGCCACGGTCCGGCACCATCGAGGGCGGCTGCTTCGTAGAGTTCCCCGGGGATGGTCTGCAGCCCCGACAGCCAGATGACCATGTGCATTCCGACGGCCTGCCAGATGGACAGCACGATGATCGCGAACAGGGCGGTCCGGGGGTCCCCGAGCCAGTCGGGTCCGTCGATGCCGATCTTGGCGAGCAGCACGTTGATGAGGCCGTTCGGCTGGTACATGAACATCCAGAGCATGGACACGACGACCATGGAGGTGACCACGGGTAGGAAGTACACGGTGCGGAAGAAGTTGACCCCGCGCACCTTGGCGTTGATCAGCAGTGCGAGCCCGAGCGCGATGGCGGACTGCACGGGAACGATGACCAGCGCGAATACCACCGTGTTCTGCAGGGAGCGCCAGAAGGTGGGGCTGGAGAACAGGCGGGTGAAGTTGTCCAGCCCGATGAAGCGCGCCGGCTCGGGAGAGATCAGTCGGGCGTTGGTGAAGGCCAGCCCGAAGGTCAGGATGATGGGGATGATCAGGAAGGTGACCATGAGGATGATGGCCGGGACGAGCATCAGCCAGGCGACGGTCACGGGTTGGTGGCCGGACGTGGTTCGGGATCTCGGGCTCCGGGCGGCGGCCCGGTCGGGCGTCACTGCAGGCGGCATGGGGAGTTCCTCCTCGAGGATGGGTGGCGCCGCACGTGCGGCGCCACCCTCCGTTCGTCACTCGAAGTAGTTGTTGGACTGCTGGTTGGCGTCGATGTTCAGGACCGCCTGGTCCAAGGCCTGCTGGGGGTCAGCGCCGTTGATGATGTCCTGGGCGGTCTTGGTGAACTCGGTCGCGATGAAGGGGTAGCCGGGGGTCTCCGGCCTCACGACTGCGAACTCCTTGGCGAACTGGCGGAAGATGTCGTTCTCCCCGCCCGGCTTGAAGGCCTCCACCTGGTTGGCAGCCGCGTCAGTGGCCGGGATGTTGCGTGTGGCCTCGGCCACCGAGGCGACGTACTTGTCCTGGGCGGCGAACTTCATGTACTCCATCGCTCCCTCCGGCGCCGAGCAGCTGGAGGACATGGCCCACTGCCACGAACCGCCGCCGATCTTGGGACCGTGGCCCAGGTCCGGCGGGGGCAGGACGACCAGGTCGTCGCCGAAGGCCGCGCGGGCGTCCTTGGCCGACCACGAGCCGTTGTAGAGGATGGCCGACTGGCCATTGACGAAGTCCTTGGTGGAGTCTGCGCCGCTCTTGGCCGCGACCCACTCGTTGGTGACCAGGCTACGGAACCACGTGGCCCACGCCACCGCCTCGGGCCCGTTGAGGACGCCGTCGGCGGACTTGAAGTCGGTGCGGTCGATCAGATCACCGCCGAAGCTCTGCAGCATGGGCGAGTAGGCGTACGGCCACCACTCGCCGGTCGAGCCCGTGGCGATGTCGAGGGGGTAGGCGTACTCGCCGGAGTCCTTCAGCTTCTTCAGGGCACCGTCGAACTCGGCCTGGGTCCACGGCTGGTCGACGGTCGGGATCCGGATGCCGTGCTTCTCCAGGACGGACTTGCGGGAGAACATCGCCAGGGCCACGTCGTAGTAGCCGTAGGAGTAGTTCTGGTCCTTGTACTTGCCGACCGTGGCGGGCAGGAACTTGCCGAGGGTGTCATCGAGCCCCTCGAGGGGAGCGAGGTAGCCGGCCCACGCCCAGTTGGGGACGTTGGGGCCATCGGTGTCGAGGATGCAGGGGAGCTTCTTGGAGGCAGCGGCAGCCACCACCGACTGGTTGTAGGAGTCCTGAGGGAACGCCTGGATGTTGACCTTGTACTTCGTCTGGCTGGCGTTGAAGTCGTCCACGATGGCGGTGATGGCCCCGAGCTCCTCCTCGTTGCCAGCGTTGTGGGTCCACATCGCCAGCTCCGTGGTGCCGTTGGCCGACGTGCCCTGATTGGTGGTGCTGGAACCGCCCTTGGCGCAGGCGCCGAGCGAAACCGAGAGCGCGGCCGCGACGCCCGCAGCGGCCACCTTCTTGATGATGCCTGTGGTCACGATGATCCTCCGAAAGTCCTCGCCGCCGCAGCCTTTGCGTCGGCGCTAAAAGGATTTAGCACAGAAGGTAACACGTCCCGTGCCGACGGTCAACGGGTTGGCTAAATCCTTTCGACAGGGCACGATGGGCATCGGTGTGGGGCACGCGCGCCCTGCCGGGACGAGAGGGTCGGGATGGGAAAGCGTGCAACGTTGGCCGACGTGGCCGAGCGGGCTGGAATGTCCGTCACGGCCGTCAGCCTCGTGCTGAACAACCGCGAGGGCTCCCGACTCTCTGCAGACGCTCAGGAACGCATTCGGGCGGCCGCCCGCGAACTCGACTACCGGCCCAACCCCGCAGCCCGAAGCCTTCGTGTGGGCAAGACCCGCACCGTGGGGTTCATCTCCGACGATGTGACCGTCACCCGCTACGCATCGGCCATGATCCGCGGCGCCCTGGATGGCGCGGAGGCCCGCGACCACACCGTCCTGATGGCGGAGGCGGGCAACGATCCAAAGCGCATCAACCGGGCCGTCCGCGCCATGCTCGACCGCAGGCCGGACGGGCTCATCTTCGCCCTGATGGGATCGAAGGAGATCGACATCCCCGCCGAAGTCGGGGACCTCCCCGTGGTGGTGCTCAACGGCGCCTCGACCGGTGGCCACGCCTCGGTCCTGCGAGACGAGATCACGGCCGGCCGGGACGTGGCGAACCACCTGATCGAACGAGGACACGAGCGGATCGCCCTCCTCGGCGACGCCGACGCCCTGCGCCGCGACCGACGCCTGTCGGTCTCCATCGGCGACCGCTTCACGGGCATCGAATCAGCCATGGCAGAAGCGGACCTCACCTTCATGGCGCGCCACTTCGAGGAGGACTGGGAACCCGAGAAGGGCTACCGCGGCATGCTCGCCCTCCTGGACCAAGGCCTCGACCTCACCGCCATCATCGCCATGAACGACCGCCTCGCATTCGGGGCTTACCAGGCCATTTGGGAGCGCGGACTACGGATCCCCACAGACATCTCGATCGCATCCTTCGACGATGACGTCATCGCGACCTACGTCCACCCAGGTCTGACGACCGTCCGGATCCCCTACGAGGAAATGGGAAGGGCAGCCATGGACATGCTTCTGACGGGGAAGCCTGTGGGACATCTCCAAGTGCCCATGCCCCTCCGCGAGCGTGAGTCGGTCGCAGACCGGCAGCAGTGACAGCCAGAGGCCGCGGCCTGGACAGCCCCGGTGATGGCGGAGCAGAACGACAGGAGCAGGACATGCAGAACTCGGTGATGGTGGTCGGGGAGGCGCTCGTCGACGTGGTGAACGGCACCCCGCATGTCGGCGGCAGTCCGCTGAACGTCGCGGTGGGGCTGGCTCGGCTGGGCCACGACGTCAGCTTTGTGGGGCGCCTCGGCCACGACGAATACGGATCGCTCATCAGCGACCATCTCCGCGCCAACACAGTTCGCTGCCTGCTGCCACCCGACCGCCACCCGTCGAGTGCCGCGATTGCGACACTCGACGCGACCGGGTCAGCGTCATACGAGTTCGAGTTGGTGTGGGAACTGCCCCCACTCCCAGAATGGCTGCCCGCAGCGTTGGAGGGCGCCCGTGCCGTACACACAGGATCGATCGCCACGCTACTGCCCCCAGGGGCGGACACCGTACTGGAGGCGATCCAGAGCACCCGCACCCACGGCGCCCTGATCAGTTTCGACCCCAACTGCCGACCGTCGATCACCCCGGACACCGCCGCTGCACGAGCCAAGGTGGAAGCCTTCGTGGCGTTGAGCGACGTCGTGAAAGCCTCCGACGAGGACATGGTCTGGTTGTACCCCGAAAGGCCCATCGAGGCCTCGGCCGAAGCATGGCGCCAACTGGGCCCAGCCCTAGGAGCCTGCTGAACAAGGCGTCTATCTGACGGCGGGTTGGACGTGGGTGGCGGGTGGGACGCCGCCGCGGCTGTCGAGCCGCGAGTGTGAGTCAGCGCAGTTGAGTGCGACAGCGGGGTCGTCGCGCTTGTCTGAGGGTCGTGGTGGACCCGTGTGGTTGGTGTTCAAGCTCGTTCCGGGGCTGGTCAGGCGATCGCCCAGCCGGTGTTGCCGAAGCTGAGGCCGAGGTTCAGGAGGCGGCGGAGGTTGATCGCCGCGACTCGTTGGTGGAGCCAGTTGTCGTTCTTCGTGACGCCTCGGTAGGGCACTTTGCGGTTGCCTCGGGCCAGCCACGCGATCGTGCGTTCGACCATGGGCCGGTACCGGCGGTAGGTGGCTTGGAAGCCCTCGCCGGCGGCCCGTTGGCGGTGTGCGCGTTGCAGCAGGTCGTGGGGGTGCAGCTGGATGGTGCGGCCTTTCGCGGCGGTCGTGCATCGCTGCCTGAACGGGCAGGCCCGGCAGGCGATGCCGAACACCGCCTTGCGGGTCTTGGTGATGGTCTTCGTTACTCCTGCTGGGCAGGTCAGGGTGCCGGCGGCAGGGTCGTGGGTGAAGTCGTCGATGGTGAACCCGTCCTCGACGGCCGGCCGGATCGGCCAGGGTTTGACCAGCGGCACCCACCTCTTGGCCTCAAGGACGGCGAGCATGTCGCCGGTGGCGTAGGCCGAATCGCCCAGCACCTCGACCGGGCTGTCGATGGTCGGATCAGCCACCACCAGCCTGGCACCGACGGTGGCGTCGCTGTTGTCCGGCCCGGCGGCCTTGGTCAACTCGACCATGGTCGCGAGGCCGGTGTCGGGCTCGATCACCACGTGGGCCTTGAACCCGTCCTGGCGGCGCTCCACGGTCTTGTGCGCATGCCGCGCATCAGGGTCGACCGTTGAGATGACCCGGTCCGGGGCGACCCGGCGGGCGATCCGCCACCGGCCATCCGTGCCGACGGAACCCTCGGCTGGTTCAACATCCTGACCGGCCACCAAGGCGAGCAACGCGACCGCCTCGGCCGGCTTGCCGCCAGCAGCCGTGATCGCTTCGGCGTCCAGGCCGGCGAGCAGGGCGAGCGCGTCGTTGACCAGCGCCGTGACCAGTTCGTCGCGGGCCTGGCGGTCGTCCCACGCGATCCGCGGCTTGCCGGTGCTGTCGTACCCCTGGCCGGTCAGCGCGGCCAGCCGGGTGCAGCGCTGCTCGATTACCTGCTGGGCGCCGGGCACCTCCCGGCCCACCCGGCGCACCTGCGCGATCAGCTGGGTGACCGTGTCCTGCCTTGCCACCGCGTCATCCAGGATCGTCGAGTCCAGGGCACGCCGCGTCCGGCCCTTCACCGCACCCGTGGCGTCAATCACGTCCCGGACCACCTCGAAGATCCGCTGCGGCCGCTCCGACGCTGCCAGCCGAGCCCGCCACACCGTCAACGACGACGCATCAAACGCCTTCTTGTCGACCGGGTAGCCACACGCCGCCTTCCACCGCAGGTCGAACGTGAGCGCTTCGACGGCTTCCCGATCGGACAAACCGTTCAACGCCTGCAGCACGATCACCGAGGCGATCACCTCGCCCGGGATCGATGGCCGGCCCCGCCCCGACGGGAACAGGTCGGCGAACAACGCGTCCGGGAACAGGCGGTGCCGGTGCTCGGCCAAGAACCGGAACACGCTGCCAGCCGGCAACAAATGCCCCGCCAGCGACTCCACGTCCAACACATCCCGCTGCGGACTCGACTCACCCTGCACAACCCAACAATTCCAGCCAGCTGCCGGTCAGTCCCGTGGGCACGCGGACAGATTGTTCAGCAGGCTCCTAGTGGTGGTCACTCGTGGCTCTAGCGGCGCTCTCGCGGCACATGCGAACGGTCTGGTCACGGTCCCCGCACCGCCCGTGGTGGTCGCCGACACAGTCGGCGCCGGGGACTCCTTCATGGCAGCCCTCTTGGCGGGATTTCTCGACCTGGGCGACGATCCCCGCGCGATGCTCACACCGGCGAGCATCGAAGCACTACTTCGCCAGGCAACGGCCGCGGCGGCCATCACCGTGGGACGCGTCGGCGCCAACCCGCCCACCCGTGAGGAACTTGCCAGCGCCGCACCAGCCTGACCTAGCCCACTCGCCTCACCCCTCGCCCGGCTCACGCGCCGCGACCACCCGCGGACCGCGAAACCCCGCCATCCGCAGATCGGCACTAGGCGCGGCATGTGCGCGCGCTCAGCCGAGGGCCAATTCGCTGGTGTAGACGTCGTGGTCAGACAGCCGATCGCCTCGCCGGCCCTCGGCGACGACCCGAGTGACGCCAACGATCTCCGCCGCCTTCGGGACAGCGATGTGGTCGATCGTGAACAAGCCCGGAATGCAGTGCGGCAAACCCCGCGTGACCAGCTGCAACTGGCGGTCAGCGAGCACGCTCCTGATCGCGGTCCTGCCAGCGAGACTGCCGGCGTATTCGCGGCCCTCCATGGCGTGATTCCAGTCGCCGCCCCACACCAGGGCGCCGACGGGTAGCCCAGCCATCAGTTGCTCGAGTGCCCGGGAGGTCTTCTCGCTGGTGGTGCCTTCTCCCCAGGGCTCGGTCCCGCAGGTGCGCCACGGAAGGACGCTGTTGCACCACACCCACCCCATCACGACGGCGGCAGCACTGGCCGGGTGCGGGTCCGGTAACGGCTCGATCCGGCTGCGGGAGAAGACACCCGCCCAGTGCCTTCGTTCGCCCATCCTGGCGACGGTGAAGTGCGACCCGAACCCCGGCAAGGATGTGTCGTCGCGCACCTCGGTGAGCAACCACACATCACACTCCTGGGCAGCCAGCAACTCACGATGGGCCTCGCTCCAGCGGCCCTCCAGATTCCACGTCCCGACGCGCACCCCGTCATCCTGCCCGACAGCCCGCCGCTCGGCGGTGAGCGCACAATGAGCCATCGGCGGCAAAGTCGGTCGTTGGCGGAGTGCCGGTCACGACATGGGTGTGGACACTTCCGCGACCACTGCGCAGGCGCCGCGGCGCAGGGACTGCTGCACGAGGGTGGTGCGAATGTCGAGGTGTCGGAGCAGGAACGTGCGTTCGTCGAGCCGCTTGCGGCGCAGCCAGCCGGTGACTTCGTCATTGCATTTGCTGGTGTTGCAGGAGCGGCAGGCAGGGACGACGTTGTCGAGGGTGTAGCGCCCGCCGCGAGAGATCGGCAGGACGCAGTCGCGCTGCAGTGGCGTGTCGGTCACCCCGCAGTACGCGCATCCGGCCCACGCGTCCTTCAACGCTGCCCACTGCAAGTCGGTGAGGTCGTGGACCTTGCTGCCCAGTCGGCGTTTGCGGCGCCGGTCCGCGCGGGCCTTGCGTGTCTTGCCGAAAGCCATTCCCGAAGACTACGACGCAGCGACGGTCATCGACGCTTCACGGCCATCGCGCGCATCACATGAGCGCACCGCCGGCGGCAGTTGAGGATGTATCTAGGTCGGGCCGCCGACCGGCCCGGGCTCGACAGTGCTGGAATGTTGGGGCAACCTCGTAACCTTGCCCTGTGACCGATGGAGACATGCCCTCGCCGGTGAGGCCGAATAGGATCGACAGTCCTCCACTGGCTGTTGCAGAGGACCAGCACACCGTGGTTTGGGATGAGTCGTACCCTGGCCCTAAGCAGATTGACGAACTCGCCGTGCTGGACGACTGGCTAGAGACCGTCGATCAGGCCCTTGTCGAAGCACGAAACGGAGTCACGGCCATCTCCTGGCCTTTTGCAGTCGGCGGCCTCTTGGCCTTGCTCGCAGTCTTGGCGGACGCCATTGACTCGGTGGGGTCCGGATCTCTAGTGACACTCACAGGGTGGATTGATCTGTTCGCGGCGAGTCCAGCCCGCCTCACGGTCTGCGCCATCTTGGCTGCATTCTCAATCGCAGCCTTCAAGCTGGCGGGTCAAGGCTCAGAAGCTAGGCGAACGCTGGTAGCTCTCCGGTCTGCCTATCTTCGCCGACGGCGTCAACTGGATATATAGCACGAACGTCACCCGCGGCCAGTTGTGTTCGTTCGTACCCGCTGGATGCGGCTATTGAACTCCCGGACTGTGCGACATCGACTGCCCGTAGGCGCTTTCGGTCAGCACGTCCAGTGTGCATAGGTCGGCCCCCAACGATGTCGAAGGAGTCAATGTATTCTGGCACGTGACCGCCGGAGCTCCTTCCTTCCCGTGGGTAGCTGCCAGTTCTGCTGGGTCCACCGCACGGAGGTGCTTCGACGACGAAGGTCGCTCAGGAGTAGGATCTGTCGTCATCCAGCCCCTCGCCCTTGACCAATCGCACTGAACGGTCGCGCAACCTCAAGGAGAACCGTGCGGACCGGGTTTGGTCAAACCTCTTCAACCCAGGCCCCACCGGCCGCCTTTCCCTGAAGAATCGCGTGTACCTCAGCTTCGAGACCCAAATTGCCTGCGGCCCCCAGTTCGTTCATGTATCGATCCGCTTCTTTCCGTAAGTCATCGTCCCCAGACCGGATGGCAGCGGCTATAACCGTTGGCACCGCCTTTCGCATGAGGTCGAAACTAACCATCCCTTCCTGGTCTCGTCGTGAAAGGAGCGATTGCAGCACTGCTAACGCATTTTTCGGGTCCACGGTCGCGGCCTCCGCAAGTTCACTTCCGATCATGTAGCGCTCCGTCGCAATGCTTGGCTCGAACTCCAGCGCTTGCCGCAGTCGAGGAAGCCACCATTCGACTGGAAACTTACCCCCCTTAGCAATCCAATACATGCCCGAGAGTTCCCCTCCGTCCCCATGGTGGGCGGCCACGTGAGCAATACGATCGTCTAGGAAGCTGGCAAAGCGGTCACGTACCGCATCGTCCACCGTCTCCGCGCGGAAGAAAGACCACGCAATCTTTCCGATAGCCTCCCCGCGTACACTCGGGGGCGTGGCCGTGAAAAACGAGTGCGCGACAGGGTCGTCAATCGTCTGATGGCCGAGGATGATCGCATCGATCACCCATTCACCGATTCGCTGTCGCGGGTCCATGTCCGTGCGCCATCCACTTACTAACCCGTCACCAAGCTCGATCGCAGCTAGGAGTGATGGGGTTAGCAGGTTGTACAATTCTCGATGGTAGTAGTGCATCGCCATTGCTGTCGTGAGAGCGATCTGTTGCTGAACACTTAGCCCCTCTGCTGACCCAAAGAACTCCTCAAGGTGGGAATCCAGCCATTCAGGCGCGTGATTGTAAATCCTACCGAAGCTCTCTCCGATGACTGCAGCACTCGCCCCATGCCTATCCGGGCGACCCAATTCGCGCTCCAGGGCCGAAAATGCTCTCCCTCTCCAATGATAGGCCTCTTCGCGCAGGGCGAGATGAAAGAGGCCGCGAAGGCGTTCAGGCCACTGCCAGTTGATTGACATGGTGAGCGGGTCCCAAGGGTCCTCCCCCTGTTCATGAGAATCATATTCGGCCCATGCGTCCTCATCGTCCGCTTGCACAATCAGGAGCTCTGCGAAGCGTTGCATCGACTCGGGTGGAACTGCAGTGGCTTTGCGGACCTTCACAAGTTCATTAAGCAGTCCGACGGCTGCACGCTTAGCCCCACGAAAGTCCCTGTCGTCGTCAAACTCGCTCCCCTCAACGGGGAACGCCGAGTCATTCTCGTGTTCGAGAACGTCCCGAACCAGATCGGCAACCTGCTCCCAGTCAAGCTCAAGGTCAGCCTTAAGCGCCGCCTCCCATCCCCGGAGAATCGCTCGGAGGTATGTCGGCCTGAGTCGGAATGTGAGGTCATGTTCGCCCGAAAGAGCTAGGGGGTTCGTTGTAAGAAATGCGGACAGTTCTCTGCCCTGTCCTTCATGGGATGGCTCCGGACCCCATCGGTTCCCGGATTGACGCCAACTGGACAAGAGAGCAACCAGCTCTTGAGCGCCAACCAGAGCCATCTCATCTTGAGATAGGTAGGGGTTCGGACCGATCCAACTCGTGACCATTCCCAAAGGAGTCATCGGTTCTTCAATGACGCCAAACCTCGCATCCAATGACCACAGTGCGTCACGCGCCTGCGGAGGGAGCGCCTCGGCACCAATGGCAGACAACCAGTTGTGCTTGTATCGATCTGCACGCTCCGTGATCTGTGCTTCAGAATCGCCTTCTGCGGCATGGCCTTCAGTCAGTCGCTCCCTCATCGACTCGAGGTCTTCGGCATAAGCCGTATCGATAAAATCGTTGATGACACTCAGTGATTCAGGTTTCACCTTGGCCACTGCCTGTGCTAACTCAGCATATTCAACACGCAGATACATGTCATGGGACCCGATATCGCCGAGGAGGCGCTCGGCGACTCCGAAAATCTCGGTGGAGCCACGAGGTTCGCCAACCCGTTTCCGAAGCGCCTCACCAGCCGCGAACAAGGCGATCTTTCTCAGCAACTGCACTCTGGGGCGCAGCAGCGTCTCCACAGTGGCCTCAGGGTCGCTCGGCATCGCGGTAACGGCCAGGTCGCGCACCGCGTCAACGAGCGCTTGCTCAGCGTCTGGATGAAGATCGCCACGATCTCGGATTGACGGGCGCATCATGCCGCTGAAATCGTGCTGCCCTGAGTGGCCAGCCAAGATGGCATATTTCGCGAGCCAGCCTGTGACCGCTTTCAACGCATCCTCTCCGAGCGCCTCAAGCACTCGCGGCAGTTCCTCTTGATACCAGTAGTCCTCGAGCTCCGTGTGTGGCTTCTTGAACATGCCCTCCACCTTCGGCGCTCGAGGCTCGAAGAGCAGGTTGGCAACCCATCGCCCGGTCTTCGTTTCCCCACCCTCGAGAAGCGTGACTGCGAACGAGACCAGTTCGCGCGGATCAGTCCGCCAGCCAAATCCTGTCGTCTCCCAAGCCTCCAATAGCGGTCGAAGTCGCGCCGCCTCTCGGGCTGGAATTCTTGCGCCGATCTCGAAGACGGCTCGTCGCACCCACGCGTTGTTGCTGTGTTTAAGGCCAAGTAGTACGTCCACTACGTCCGTCGGCACCACGGTCGCCATCCGAATCAAATATGAAAGCTCGGGCCAATAGAGATCACGAACGTAGCCGTCAGCAGTCATTTGCGGCTCGGGTGGCGATGAGAACGCGCCGGCCTCGGACAAGGGCTGAACCCAATGGGGATTCTGTAGGCCCGAGTAGAACACTCTGCGGAGTTGAAGAGTCGGAACCTTCAGCAGCACGGCGCGGACATCTGCCGGAGTCGGCTTTTTGAACCTACTCATCGTCACCCTCCATCAGTGGAGCATTAATCTCAGCGAGCAAGTCCTCGATCGAATGTGCGAGGGCGAAGAAGCTAGCTATTACACCGTCGAACAACTCATCGAATACTTTGATCTGATCTCTGATCATGTCATCGTTAGGCCTGAGTTGGGTCAAGCGGCTTAGTGCCTTGAGCTGGCTTGTTTGAGGTCGTCAAGGACGGCCTGCTCGTCGTCGCCGAGGGCTGGTGGCAGGGTCTGGATAGCGCCGTTGGCCTGGATCGTTGCTGAACGCAGCGGACGGAGTTGGCGCAGGACTCGACGTAGCGACAGGCCGGTCCGGTCCTGGACGGTGCGGCCGATGGCTAGGGCGGTGAACACGATGGTCAGGTGCGCCTCGATGGAGTCGCGTCGTCTGGCGAACAGTGGGCGGGCCCTCAGGTCACTCTTGGACATCCTGAAGGAGTGCTCCACGTGCCACAGGTCGGCATAGGAGCTGATCACCTCGGCAGCGGGCAGCACCGTGGCCGGGATGTTGGTGACCAGGCCTTTGAGTCCTGCCAACCGCCGGGCTCGGGCCAGCGCGGCTTCGTCCAGGACCAGTCCGTCGGTCTGTGTCTTGACGAACCTGGGCGTCCGGGCTGGTTTGTCCCCCTCGATCGCTGCCCGGGCCCGGTTCTCCTGGGCGGTGAGGGTCTTGTTGTCCCGGGCGAACCGCTTGGCCGAGTAGGACCACACCGCCCGCCACGAGTTGCGGTGCTGCTCGGGGTCCCAGACCGGCTCGCGACGCTTGGCGGTGTCGTTGTCGGTGTTCTTGCCGACCTTGGGGGTCAGGGTGTCGATGACCTGGCCGTCGGTGAACACATCCCCGTGCCAGCGGAAGTGGGAGGCCAGGTCGATCGGGGCCTTGGTGGTCTTGGACCCGACGATGAAGGTGTGCCCGGCCTGATCCAGGGCCTTCAAATTGGCAGCCGACAGCATCCCGGCGTCAGCGACCACGACCAAGTCCTCGATCTCGTGCCGGGCGGCGAAGGCCTCGATGATCGGCACGATCGTGTGCGTCTCGGCCTTGTTGCCCTCCCAGCACCCGATCTCCAACGGGAAACCGTGCCGGTCGACCAGCAGACCGACGATGATCTGCGGGTCGACCCGGCGTTCCTTGGAGTAGCCGACCTTGCGCAGGGCATCTTCCTCAGCGGCTTCGAAGTGCAGCGTGGTCACGTCGTACAGGCACAACGACACATCCCCGCTGGCCCGGGCCTGCTCGAAGCACAGTTTGGCGACCTGGTCGCGGTAGGCCCCGTCCTGGCATCGGCCCAACGTGCGCTTGCGCGTCGACAGGCTGGCCGCGGTCCGACCCAGGTCTGCCAGCACCCGGTCCACGTCCAGCAGGCTGGTCGGCTCCACCACCCGCGCGATGACCAGGTCGCGGAACACCTCATCGTCCAGGACGTCGAAACCCAGGTCGGTGTACACCCCGGCCAACGCCTCATACAGCAACGCCGAGGACGTTCGCAGCACACGAGGCGCGGCCACCACCGGGCGCCGCACCGGGCCCTTGACCTGCTCCCCGAACAGCGTCTCGGCCGGGGCCGGCACCATCGCGGCCCAAGGAACTGGCAGCGACAGCCCCAGATCCAACTGCCCCTGGGCATCGTCCTGGAGCAGCTTGCTGGCCTGGGCCATCAGCAGCCCAAGCTCGGCCTCATCGTGCGCCGACCCCACGTGCCGCACGATGCGACGTCGACCACCCACCGACTCAGCGATCTGCACCGCGGTCGCCCCCGAGGCCGTCCGCACCCGCCGAATCCACGCCATGCCCCGATCCTAGAGTCCCGCTTAGTGCCTAAACGAAGCACCAAGCCACGGCATCACCGCAAGTCACGGCCCCTACCGATGCAAGAATCGCCGAACGGTGACCCAACTCAGGTTAGGGAGTTCGGACAGGTCGGGGTCCGTGTCGTGCAAATGGGCCCACTTTACGAAAAATGAACGTGCATCGATCCAGCGCGTTACGACGACATGACCACTGTTGCCGTCATCCGTGAGCAGGGCGGCGACGTCATCCCGGCTTCGCCGCTTCTCCTGGATGGCTGTCTTGATCAGCTTATCAAACACCTCGGCTACGCTCTTCGGGACCGGAATCGATTCACCTTCCCCGTCGAGCGCTAGATCTGGGTATTGCGCGATAATATTTGGAAGGGCCTGAACCTGAATCGTCGTCGGAGGCTTGATTCTGGGGCTGGCGCTGCTGCCCATGACCCCGAGCACACGGTTCATGACCTCGCGCATCGAGTGACATATGAACGCGATTCGTGTTCGCTGTGTGCCCTCCGGCGGCACCAACGCAAGCAGGTCTAGTGCAGAGCGGTACGTGTTCGCCAGATCAGCACGTTCTTTCTCTAGTAGGGCTTCAAAGATGCGTTTCTGTCGATCGTCCATATTGCTGGTGTAGCCCGGGACGCCCAATTCAACACTCAAAGCACACCACCCCCTGAATGTGATCAACCCCTTTGGTCATTGGCAGAAGATGCCCTGCGCAGCGCGTGGACGTCTGCCTTGCCGCCGGGTCCGAGGTTAGTCGCTGCCGGCAGTCGCTGACCCCCGTAGTGGAAAGTGGGTCGGATATTGGCCGCCTCACTCAGCATGGCTTGTCGGACAGTCGATGTGCGCTGTGTCCCTGCCCCCGGAGAGGGAGGTGACGACATGAAGGTCTTGTGCTCCTTCCCTCGCCCGCGTCAGGCGCGGGACGTACGCCCATGGGCAGTTGAGTAACCACACGCCCGTCGGCAGAGTCGAGCACACCGATGGGCGCCCAAGGGGATGAGGGCCGCTTGGCCGCTTGCTCGGACGTCCAACAGGGTGTAGTTGCCGGTCACCTCGCGCAGCTCCGTGAACAGCTCACCCACGCGGGCGGGGCCGGTCTCGCCGTCGATGGCGAACGTCAGCTCGCGCACGCGGGTCAGCTCGGGGTGGTTCGGGCCGTGCACCCGCTCGATCAGCGGGGCGAGTTCCAGGGCGGTGGCCATCGGGTTGGTCATGGTGCAGCGTCCCTTTCGGGAGGTTGTCGGGATCCACGCTAACGGCCTCGTGACTCGCGTCCCTTGACGTCGGTCAAGGGCAGGGCGCGACGACCTCGTCGCCGGATCGACGTGCGCCCGAGGTCACGGTGCGGGAAGGTTCGTCAAGATCCCGCTGAGATAGTGCTGACCGCCGGAGGGGGGCGTGATGTAGACCGCGGAGCGCTCGCTCATGTCGGCCAGCGCGTAGCGGGTCAGGCGTGCCGGGCCGTCCTCGCCCTGCTGCGTGAGGACGAGGAGGTCGTCGCCCGAGACGGCGATCTGCCGGAGTCCGTTGCCCACGACAACCGTGCGCAGGGTCTCGCGAATCTGGGTCGAACAGTGTGACTGCGCGGTATTCATCCATGGCCCGGAAGGCCGGGTTCAGGAGCGTGTGGGCGAAGGTCAGGTAGTTCGTGGACTCGGCCACGACCTCGTGGACGAGCGTCGACACGGGGAAGCTGCTCGGCCCCAGGATGACCCGGTTCTCCTCGGCCAGCGTCGTGGCGTCGAACGTGATGAGGACGGTCTGCTCCGTCCCGGGTTCACCGGTGGACCCGACGGCGTGCAGGCGGTCCCCGTCGAGGGCGAGGCTCGAGAAGACGGTGGACGGGATGCGCGCCTCACCGGTGAGCTGGCCGTCCGGTGTGCGGCGCCGCACCTGGGCTTCGGCGTTCACGGTGTTGGTCTGTAGAACGCGTCGTCATCCGCGACGACGCTCCAGATGACCTGTTCGTCGACCCGGTGGGCGGTGGTGGACCAGTCGGCCTGCGACCAACGCAAGACATGGGTGCTGTTTTGGGTCGTGTTGCCGTTCGCGACGAGCCACGCGTCGGGCCCTTGGCGGAACGGGGCCTCTGCGGGGGCGGGTTCCAGACCCTGGTAGGGGAGCGCCCGGCTGTCGACCACGGCGTCCCCGCGCACGTAGTCTAGTTGGCTGGGGGCCGATTCCGAGGACCAGATCACCGCGGCGTCCCACCCGTCGGTGGGGCAGCCTGAGGTCGAGGCCACGGTGGGACCCAGGGAAGGCGCGCCGCACCCGACGAGCAGGACGGCAGTGGATGCGGTGAGGAGCCGAAGCATATTCATCATGGTGGGCGCTCCTCTCCGTTGGTTGGGTCGGGGGAGGGTTGCTGGTCAGGCCTTGCGTCAGATGCGGTAGGTCTCGGAGGCGTAGACCAGCTCCATGGGGTGGACGGCACCGGGGTAGGCCAAGGTGTCCATGTTGATGCCGAAGTTGTCCTTGAATGCGGCTCACACCAGTTGCGAGCAGTAGGACTTCGCGCGGGTGGCGGTGTCAAGGGAGTTCCAGTTGTAGGGCTTGCCCCGCTTGCCGTAGGCCCAGTTCGCGACGAACGAGCGGACGGCGCGGGAGGCGTCGAGGTTGGGCCTACGGGCGACAGGCTAGGGGATCGACACCTCGTCCGTCGAAGCCTGGAACGGGAACGGGGCGTCCTTCGGGAAGCGGGCGCGGGCGTCCTGCAGGTAACCGACGAGGTTCGGGTGGGCGGCCAGGGCGTCGGAGAGGACCTTCCACTTGCGGTCCTGGACGCCGAGCGTCGGGATGCCCATGAGCGCGAGCGCGGCCCCCACGCCGAGCAGGCCCCAGGCGAAGGCCGAGACCGTGCCGTCGCCGAACCCGGTGACCGCGGCCAGCACGCCGCCGAACAACGCCAGGGCCAGGGCGAGGCCGAAGACGGTGCCGGGCGTGACGAGGCCGCGGTCGGGGGCCGGCTCGAAGGCGAGGTCGAGCGGGTTCTGGCGAGCCTCCCGGGTGACGACGACCACGTCGCGGGCCAGCACCAGCGACCCCACGAACAGGACCGCGCCGATGATCAGCGCGGCCGGGTGCCCGCCGGAGACGATGATGAGGAGCACGCCGCCGACCAGGGCGGCCACCAGCAGCAGCTTCGTCATCGTCGCGATCACCGAGCGCATCGTGGTGCGGTTGGCGATGTTCTCGAGGTAGCTGCGTGCCTCCATGCGCCTCACCCTACCGGCGGGGTCGCGCTGGGACGGGCACTGGGCAGCCGTTGCCACGCCTCACTAGGGTGACGCCATGTTCACCAAGATCCTGGTCGCCAACCGCGGCGAGATCGCCGTCCGGGCGTTCCGCGCCGCGACCGAGCTCGGCATCAAGACCGTCGCCGTCTTCCCCTACGAGGACCGCCTCGCCGAGTACCGGCTGAAGGCCGACGAGAGCTACGAGATCGGTGAACGCGGCCACCCGGTGCGCGCCTACCTCGACGTCGAGGGGATCATCCGCGCCGCCAAGGAGGCCCACGCCGACGCGATCTACCCCGGCTACGGGTTCCTCAGCGAGAACGCCGGCCTGGCCCGGCGCTGCCGCGAGGAGGGGATCACCTTCATCGGCCCCTCGGCCGAGGTGCTCGACCTCACCGGCAACAAGGCCACCGCCATCGCGGCCGCCCGCGAGGCCGGCCTGCCGGTACTGCGCGGCGCCGAGCCGTCGGAGGACGTCGCCCAGCTGCAGGCCGCGGCGTCCGAGATCGGTTACCCGGTGTTCGTCAAGGCCGTGGCCGGCGGCGGCGGCCGGGGCATGCGCCGCGTCGACGACCCCGCCAAGCTGCCCGCCGCGCTCGAGGAGGCGATGCGTGAGGCCGACGCCGCGTTCGGTGACGCGCGGGTCTACCTCGAAGAGGCCGTCGACCAGCCCCGCCACATCGAGGTCCAGGTGCTGGCCGACGCCACCGGCGAGGTCATCCACCTCTACGAGCGCGACTGCTCGGTGCAGCGCCGCCACCAGAAGGTCATCGAGCTGGCGCCGGCCCCCAACCTCGACCCCGCGCTGCGCGACCAGATCTGTGCCGACGCCGTGCGCTTCGCCCGCCACATCGGCTACGTCAACGCCGGCACGGTGGAGTTCCTGCTCGGCCAGGACGGCCGCTACGTGTTCATCGAGATGAACCCGCGCATCCAGGTCGAACACACGGTCACCGAGGAGGTCACCGACGTCGACCTGGTCTCCTCCCAGATGCGCATCGCCGCCGGCCGAACCCTCGCCGAGCTCGGCCTGAGCCAGGACGCCATCCACCTGCGCGGCGCCGCCCTGCAGTGCCGCGTCACCACCGAGGACCCGGCCAACGGGTTCCGCCCCGACACGGGCAAGGTGTCGGTGTACCGGACGCCGGGCGGCGCGGGCATCCGCCTCGACGGCGGCACGGTGTTCGCCGGCGCCGAGATCGGCGCCCACTTCGACTCGATGATGGTCAAGCTCACCTGCCGCGGCCGCGACTTCGCCACCGCGGTGCGCCGGGCGCAGCGGGCGCTGGCCGAGTTCCGCATCCGCGGGGTCAGCACCAACATCGGCTTCCTGCGCGGCGTGCTTGCCGACCCCGACTTCCTCGCCGGCCGGGCCACCACGTCGTTCATCGACCAGCGCCCCGAGCTGCTGCGCCCGCACGAGTCGGCCGACCGCGCGACCAAGCTGCTGCAGTTCCTGGCCGAGCGCACGATCAACAAGCCCTACGGCGAGCCCCGGACGCCCGTCGTCGCCCGCACCAAACTGCCGCCGATCGACCTCAAGGCCACCCCGCCGGACGGCTCGCGGCAGAAGCTGCTCGAGCTGGGCCCGGTCGGGTTCGCGCGGGCGCTGCGCGAGCAGACGGCCGTGGCGGTCACCGACACCACCTTCCGGGACGCCCACCAGTCGCTGCTCGCCACCCGCGTACGCACCCGCGACCTGATGAACGTCGCTCCGTGGATCGCGCGCACCCTGCCCGAGCTGTTCTCGGTCGAGGCGTGGGGCGGGGCCACCTACGACGTGGCGCTGCGGTTCCTCAAGGAGGACCCGTGGGCCCGCCTGGCCACCCTGCACGAGGCGCTGCCGAACCTGCCGATCCAGATGCTCCTGCGCGGCCGCAACACCGTCGGCTACACGCCCTACCCGCTGGCGGTCACCGACGCCTTCGTCGCCGAGGCCGCCGCCACCGGCGTCGACATCTTCCGGATCTTCGACGCCCTCAACAACGTCGACCAGATCCGCCCCGCGATCGAGGCCGTGCTCAAGACCGACCACGCCGTCGCCGAGGCCGCCCTCTGCTACACGGGCAACATGACCTCGCCCGGCGAGAAGCTCTACACGCTCGACTACTACCTGCGCCTGGCTGAGCAGTTCGTCGAGGCCGGCGCGCACATCCTGGCGATCAAGGACATGGCGGGGCTGCTGCGCGCGCCCGCGGCGTCCAAGCTGGTGGCCGCGCTGCGGGAGAACTTCGACCTGCCGGTCCACCTGCACACCCACGACACCGCCGGCGGCCAGCTGGGCACCCTGCTCGCCGCGATCGACGCGGGGGTGGACGCCGTGGACGTCGCCAACGCCGCCTGGGCCGGCACGACGAGCCAGGTGTCGATGTCGGCGCTGATCGCCGCGACCGACGACACCGAGCGCGCGACCGGGCTGTCGCTGGCTGCGGCCGAGGACCTCGAGCCCTACTTCGAGGCCGTGCGCGTGCTGTACGGCGAGTTCGAGTCGGGCCTGCCCGGGCCGACGGGGCGCGTGTACACCCACGAGATCCCCGGCGGCCAGCTGTCGAACCTGCGCCAGCAGGCGATGGCGCTGGGACTGGGCGATCGGTTCGAGGCCATCGAGGACATGTACGCCGCGGCCAACACGATGCTCGGCAACATCGTCAAGGTGACGCCGTCGTCGAAGGTCGTCGGCGACCTCGCGCTGGCGCTGGTGGGCCAGAACATCGACCCGGTGGCGTTCGAGGCAGACCCCCAGAAGTACGACATCCCCGACTCGGTGATCGGCTTCCTCAACGGCGACCTCGGTGACCCGCCCGGCGGGTGGCCCGAGCCGTTCCGCACCAAGGCCCTGGAGGGCCGCCGGGTGCGCCCGGTCGAGACGGAGTTGTCGGAGGAGGACACCGCGGCGCTGGCGTCCGAGCCCCGGCGCACGCTGAACCGGCTGCTGTTCCCCGGCCCGACGAAGGACTACGAGGAGGCCACGGGGGAGTACTCCGACCTGTCGGTGCTGACCACCCGCCAGTTCCTGCACGGGCTCGAGCCGGGGCGCGAGCACGACGTGCCGATCGAGCGGGGCAAGACGCTGCTGATGAGCCTGCAGGCCATCGGCGAGCCCGACGAGCGCGGGCTGCGCCCGGTGCTGGCCACGATCAACGGCCAGATGCGCCAGGTCATGGTGCGCGACGAGGCGGTGGAGAGCAACGTCGTGGCGGCCGAGCGGGCGAACCCGTCGGTGCCGGGCGAGGTGCCGGCGCCGTTCTCGGGCGTGGTCACGCTGACCGTTGCCCCGGGTGATGCGATCGAGGTGGGCGACCAGGTCGCGACGATCGAGGCGATGAAGATGGAGGCGTCCATCACCTCGCCCGTCGCGGGCACGGTGCAGCGGGTGGCGCTGCAGCACTCCCAGACGGTGGAAGGTGGCGACCTGCTGCTGGTGGTCACGCCGGCGTGATGACCTGATGGCGTCCGAACTGGAGTCGGCGTCGGTGGATCAGCTGTCCGGACTCGGCTGCACGGTGACGATCGTGAACGGCCAGTACGACCAGAGGCGGCTGGACGCCGTGGCCGAGGCGAGCCAGATGCACCTCGAAACGTGATTCGCACCTGCTGGAGGGGGCGCAGATTCATTTTCGAGGAGCGTTTGCGGGGCGCGTCCCGACGCCGCCAGCCAAGCCGAACACGGTGCCGGGGGAGAGGAGCCCGCGGCTGGGGGCGGGCTCGAACGCGAAGTCCAGCGGCTCACGGCGCAGATCGCGGCCTAGCACGACGGCGTCCCGAATGAGGACGAGGGAGGCGACCACGAGGACGCTGCCGATGATGAGCGCCGCCGGATAAGCCGCTGACGCGAGCCAGCGTGACCCCACCCACCAGGGTGGCTCCACCCAAGAGGCGCGTCATGGTGACGACCACCCGGCGGGTCGCCGTCCGGTTGGCGATGTTCTCACGGTAGCTGCCGGCCTCCATGAATGCCGAGCCCAGGTGATGAGCGACTCTCGACGCCCTGGTGAGAATTGTCGTTCCTGACCGTTGCACAGGCTCCGGATGGGGTGCCATGATGCGGAACGGGATACCCCGGTGCTGGCAGCCAACGCGGGTTGCGCAACCGCCTCGGGTGGCCCCCGAGCGCCGAGTCAACCCCCACTTGGAGGACGCATGTCAGCAAATGTCATCGTCGTGGTCGAGCAGGAGTTCGCCCACCCGCGGCCCCGCGTGTTTCGCGCCTGGACCGCACCCGAGGAGATGTCCCAGTGGCGGGGCAGCCCTGGGTGGCACGTCGAACGGGAGAGCGTCACGTCGGACCTGCGGACCGGCGGCAAGCACCATCACGTGAAGGTGCGCGACGACGACCCGAGCGTCCGCGTGACCACGGACGCCGTCTTCACCGAGTACTTCGACCCGGACGTGTTCGTCGCGCGTCAGCGCATCACGGGCGACTCCGGCATCGACCCGAACGAGTCCCTCGAACTGCGCGTCGAGTTCACCGCCATGGGCGGCGACAGCACGCTCGTGCGCATCGTCCAGGGGCCGTACGACCCGGCCGTGGCGCAGTATCACGCCGCCGGCTGGGAGAAGGAATTGGCCCGCTTGGGCACCTATCTGGATGGAGGACAGGCATGAATACCGCAGGAGCCCCCACGACGTCGGCGGTCGTCCGCACGAAGCCCATCATGACCATGCCGCAGATCCTCCTGATGAACCTCGGGTTCTTCGGCATCCAGTACAGCTTCGGCATGCAGCAGACGGCCATCAATCCGATCTACACGTTCCTGGGCGCGTCACACGACCAATTGCCGCTGCTCAACCTGGCCGGTCCGGTCACGGGCCTGCTCATCCAACCCATCATCGGGGCCCTCTCAGACCGAACATGGGTGGAGAAGGGCTTCTTCCGCGGGCGCCGACGCCCCTTCTTCCTCATCGGTGCCATCGGCTGCGCGATCTGCCTGGCGCTGTTCCCGTTCGTGTGGGCGGTCTGGATGGCGGTTCTCCTGCTGTGGCTCCTGGACGCCTCCAACAACACCGCGATGGAGCCCTACCGCGCGTTCATCGCCGACCGGCTCCCCCCGGCCCAACTCGGCAAGGGCTTCCTCGCCCAGTCGTTCTTCACCGGCCTGGGGATCACGCTGGCCAACTTGAGCCTGATGTTCTTCCAGGGCGTCTTCGGCCTGGGTCAGTCCGTCGGCATCCCGCTGTGGGTCTACCCGGCGTTCCTCCTCGGCTCGGTCTGCTCGATCGCCACGGTGCTGATCTCGGTGCTGTCAACGCCCGAGCTCGAGCCGACGGAGAAAGAACTCGCCGAGCTCCGCGCCAGCAAGGGTGGCCCCGGCCACTTCATCGCCGAGATCAAGGACGCCATCATCGACATGCCGATCGAGATGCGGAAGCTGGCGTTGGTGTACCTCTTCCAGTGGTACGCCATGAACATCTATTGGCAATACGTGTCGCTGTCGGTGTCCCAGTCGCTGTACGGCACGACGGACGCCCGCTCCGAGGGCTATCAGCTCGCCGTCGCGAACACAGGCGTCATCAACGGTGCCTACAACATCGTGACCTTCTGTGTCGCGTTCGGGCTGGTTGCCCTGGCCCGCCGCCTGGGCGCGAAGTGGGTGCACGCCATCGCCCTGTGGTGCGCCACGGTGGGTCTGCTCTTGTTCCCGCAAATGCCGACCCTGCCGCTCAAGGTCGTCGCGATCGTGGGCCTGGGCATCGCGTGGGCGTCCATCATGGGCGTGCCCTACATCATGATCGTGCGCATGGTTCCCTCGACCCGCTACGGCGTCTACATGGGCATCGTCAACATGATGATCGTCATCCCGATGCTCATCCAGACGCTCACGTTCGGCGCGATCTACAAGAACCTGCTGGGGGACAACCCCAACAACGCGATCATGGCCGCCGGCATCCTGCTGGGCATCGCCGGCTTGGTCATGCTCTGGGTCAAGGAGCCCCCGATCGTGCGCGACATCGAGCCGGTCGGCTCTGGCGACGAGACCGTCACCACGAAGGGAGCCTGAGATGGCAAGCATGACTCCGTACGGATGCATCGTCGTCGGCACCGATGGCTCTGCCTTGTCCGACCCGACCGTCGCGAGGGCCTCGTTCTTGGCCGCTGCCGAGGAGGCCGACCTCGTCATCGTCTGCGCCTATTCGGGCATGACGATGCGCGAGGGTGCGAAGGCGACGGCCACCCTCGGTGACACCCGGACCTCCGTTGTGTTGGGACGCGAAGCGGCCAGCAACGCGTTGGCGACCGCGACATCCACGGCGTCCGGCCTGGGCGCGCAGGTCAAGGCGTCGCTGCTGGTGGAGGGCGAGGCTGCCTCCGCCCTCCTGAGGGCCGCGCAGCAGCACGAGGCGGACCTCATCGTGATCGGGGCGATCCGAGACACCAGTCTCGCCGGACGCCTGCTCGGCACGGTCGCGTCTGCCGTCGTGCGTGAAGCCCCGTGCGAGGTCCTGGTGGTGCGTCCCCCGGCGGCGTGGGGTGACGTGACCGAGATCGAGGTGCCCGAGGACGTCTGAGCGCTGCGACGGCGCACCCTGCCCGCCGGCCGGGGCGCCGAACGCAGGGTCAGCCTTGGCTGTCGAGGTCCGTGCCGTCCGCGGTGATCCGGAACGCCCGGGTCGCGAGGTCGGCCTCCAACCGTGCGGTGTGGCCCTCGCGCGACCACTCCAAGATCAACACCGAGCCTTCTCCGGACGCCGTCAGCTCGGCATCCCACCCGAACGCCGGGTGGGTGTTGCGGAACCGCAGCAGGTCGATCTGGCGCTGCACAACGGGCCTCGCGAGGCCGGCTTCGAGGTCGTCGGCCGACAGGTTGGTGCGGTTGATCTCCTTGTGCCCGCCCGACCCCGCACGCTCGACGGCGGCCAGGTTGTTCTCGCCGGCGAAGAGGTCGAGGTACCACACCTGCGGCTTGCCCGGCATGAACAGGTGGATCGCCCGGGCCAGCAGCATCGATGCGTCGTCGCAGCCCAGAGCGCTGTAGTACGTGGCGTTGACCTGATAGTAGGTCGCCTTCTGGCCGTGGAGATCCTTCACGTAGCCGCCGCGTCCGCGCACCGTGGCGATCACCGACTCGATCTCGTCGTCGCTGAGCAGGCCCTTGAGGTCGAGCAGCGGGATGCCGTCGTGGCAGCCCAGCATCGACACCGTCTTGATGCCCTTGGCCTGGATGTCGCCGATCCACGCGAGCAGGCGCTCGGCGGAGTGCGTCTCGAACGCGTGGATCAGCAGCCCGGGCAGGAAGAAGTCGTAGGTGAGGAACCCCTTGGCCGCAATCGTCTCGTGGATGCCCTCCTCGTAGCGGGCGTGGATCTCGGGCAGCAGCTTCACCCCGTGCCGGTCGGCCAACGCCTTCACCTGGTCGAGCAGATCCCACGTACCGGGGTCGTTCAGGAAGTTCTTCTCGCCTGGCTCCTTGGGGGCGTAGGCGAAAGCGTCCAGCCGGACGATCTCGGCGCCGTAGCCCGCGAGCCTGGCCAAGGTGTCGGCGTAGAACGTCCACACCAGGTGCGACTTGATGTTGAGGTCCATCTGGCCCAGGTAGGTGCGCCGCGACTCCACCAGGTCGACCACGGCGTCCCGCCACGCCTCGAAGCCGGTGAAGTCCGCATCCCCGGGTCGTCCGCCGTCCGCGATGGTGGCGTTGACCCGGGTGGCCAACTCGTCCGCCGAGGCGTACTGCAAGCCGGCCGCCATCAGGTCCTGGGCGTCCACGCGGGGGTAGCGGACCTCCTGGTAGAAGGTGTTCCAGAACGGCTTCTCCGACCCGTCGGGCAGACGCACCATCAACAGCGGCAGGCCCGGCTTGCGGAAGAACATGTGCTCGATCAGGTCCGCGCGTGGCTGGATGTAGCCCTCCGGCGTCATCTCGCCGTGACCGGCCCAGAAGGCGTTCCAGTCGATGAAGAAGTCGTTGTAGGGCGACCTCTCGCCGCGGGCCAGGATGTCTTGGAACTGGGGCGACAGCACCGAGGCGTGGTTGAGGATGAAGTCGAACTTCAGGTCGAGCCCCGCAGCGGCCAGCGCCTCGAGGTCGGCGGGCTTCGCCAGAAGGTCGTTCAGCCCGTAGTCGATCACGCTGAAGCCGCGGTCGAGGTCGCTGTTGAACACGCTGGGGAGCAGGTACAGCGACCTGAACGCGCCGGCGACCTCGGGACGCTGCACGAACGCCGCCAGGCCTGCCAGGGTGCCGTCCAGGCTGTCGGGGTAGGCGTTCAGCATGACGCCATCGCGGGGGAGGTGGCGCCCCATCGCCTTCAGGTAGGCGTCGTAGGTGAGCAGTTCGCCCTCTTTCGACAGGATCAGGGACGCCTTGGGTGCCTGCGCGTCCAGCTTGGCCTGCTCCAATCCCAAGACGAGCGTCGTGAAGGGACTGTCGACCGCCCCGTCACGGGCGCGAGCGCGGCGGTGCGCCAGCGTCTGCGCCGGGGTGCTGTTGAGCAGGATGGGCACGTCCACGCCCTCGACGAAGTCGCTGTTGCCGTGGGTCCACTCGATGACGAGCACGCGGGTGCCCGAGACGTCGACCTGGTCATACCACTGGTCGGCCTCGGTGCGCCCCATGCGCTTGAGGGTCAGGGTGTCGGCGCCGCCCTTGAAGGCGGCGATGATCGCGTTCACCTCGGCGAAGTCGATCTCGTTCGGTGTCCCGAGGTACGCGGCGAGCGCCGTGGAGCCCGCGCGGAGGTAGGTCGGGAGCCAAGGGTGCTCGGCGGCGGCCGCCGGGTCGGCGTCCATCCCCGCAGCCTGGAGGGAGGAGAGGGCGTCCCGGACGGACGCGTCGTAGGCCCCGGCGTCCACCAGCCCGCGGACGCCCGCGTGGCGGAAGACGCGCAGGCGTTCGGCGTCGTTGACGGAGGGGATCCGGCGCGGGTAGTTGTCGCCCGACAGGATGTAGGCGCCGATGCCGTCCGCGTTGAGCGCGTAGCCGAGCAGCGATCCCAGCTCGGATTTGCCCACGCCCGAGCCGCCGTAGACGGCCACCACGGCGCGTCCCGCGGCCAGGACGGGGTCGAGCTGCTCGCGCAGGGCGGGGTACAGCGTGGCCGCAGCCGCCAGATGCCAATCGGTGATGTGCACCTTGTCCCCCGGCATGTCCCCGGTGGGGATCGAGCTGGGATCGGTGAGCGCGGAGAACAAGGGCACGGGGACTCCTTCGTCTGGGGAACCGCGCCCATTATCCCACCGGGGGTGTCACGGTGGGTACAGGACCCGTACGAACGGCTTGCGTTCCCACACGGGCATTGTCGCGGGTTCACGGGCGACGCGTAGCGCCATGTGGACTACCAAGGAGATCGCCCGTCGGCACCCCAAAGCCTCTGACAAGGCCTTTCGTCTCACGCCTCGCGATGCGACCCCGAGATTGGTAGTCCAACCGGCGCTACGTCGCACAGAATCCACGAGTTGTGGTTCCACCTCGGGAACCGGCACATCGTCGTCTGGCGGCGCCGACCATCGCCGCGGGCAGTCATGGGGAACCTGCACCCAGCTCGGCATCAAGACCGTCGCCGTCTTCCCCTACGAGGATCGCTTGGCCGAGTATCGCCTGAAGGCCGACGAGAGCTACGAGATCGGGGAGCGCGGCCACCCGGTGCGCGCCTACCTCGACATCGAGGGGATCGTGCGCGCGGCCAAGGAGGCCCACGCGCGGTACGCCGGGCGCAGCGGGCGCTGGCGGAGTTCCGCATCCGCGGCGTCAGCACCAACATCGGCTTCCTGCGCGGCGTGCTCGCCGACACGGACTTCCTCGCGGGGCGGGCCACGACGTCGTTCATCGACGAGCATCCCGAACTGCTGCGCCCGCACGAGTCGGCCGACCGGGCGACCAAGCTGTTGCAGTTCCTCGCCGAGCGCACGATTAACAAGCCGTGGCCAGGTCATGGTGCGGGACGCCTCGGTCGAGAGCAACGTCGTCGCCGCCGATCTGGCCAACCCGGCGAACCCGGGCGAGGTGCCCGCGCCGTTCTCGGGCGTGGTCACGCTGACCGTCGCGGCGGGTGACACCGTTGCGGTCGGCGACCAGGTGGCGACCATCGAGGCGATGAAGATGGAGGCGTCCATCACCTCGCCCGTCGCGGGCACGGTGCAGCGGGTGGCGCCGCAGCACTCCCAGACGGTGGAAGGTGGCGACCTGCTGCTGGTGGTCGGTTAGCTGGTGGGGGGCCGCCCGGTCGGGGACCGGGCGGCCCCCGCCGTCAGCGGAGCGTTCCCGCGCCCGCGCGCAGCTCCACCTGGGCAGGCACCGACATCGTCGGGTCGACCTTGAGGCGGTACTGGGGGGTCCACCCGGCGTCGTCACCGATCGTGTCGGTCGGGTTCGCGGCGTTGTAGGCGTCCAGCGCGGACACCTTCTTCCCGTTGACCCGGGTCCCGATCTCGGTCATGGCCACACCACCCCACTTGGCGATGATGGTGGAGGCGTCGTTGGCCGGGTCGAGCTGGATGTAGTTGTTCTCGGCGTACAGGGCCGACTCACGTCCGACGCCCCAGTAGTAGGAGTACCAGTCGTACGGGCCGGTCTGCACGTAGTAGTTGTTGTACAGGTCGACCTGGCCGTACCGGACGCGCGGGGCGCGCTGGCCGATGTCGGTCCACTTGTTGTGGTGCAGGGTCACGCGCAGGGTGCCGCGGTCGGCGGTCCGGCCGTCCGAGGAGCCGATCAGCATCGTCTTGTCGTGCGGCTCGAAGCGGTTGTACGACACCGTCACGAGGTCGGAGCTGTGCGTGATGTCGAGCAGCCCGTCGTGCACCTCGTAGGGGCGGCCGTACACGGACGCCAGGGCGTCGGGCGGCAGGTCGCCGGAGTCGAGCGTGTTGTGGTCGATCCACACGTGGGTGGAGGTCCACACCGAGATGTTGTCGTAGCGGCTGTTCCAGTTCCCGGACGCCGTGTCGCCGGGATCCCACTCCGGGAAGCAGTCGGTGGAGTCGGAGACGGTGAGGTTGCGCACGATGACGTTGTCGGCGTCCCGGATGCGCAGGTTCGCGCCCACGATGCGCGCGTCGTCGCCGACCCCGATGATCGTCTTGTTGGAGCCGATGTGCTGCTGCGTCTGCAGGGCCTGGGCGTTGGCCGCCGCGGCCTGGAGGTCGACGAGCTCGCCCTCCGGGTCCTTCCAGCCCCACGGGCCGTAGGGGTCGAACGCCTCGATGTAGGCGGCCTGGCTGAAGCCGGTCTCCTCCTCGAACGTCGCGCAGGTGGTCATCGTGCCGTCCGCGGCCTCGAAGGCGTTCAGCTCGCCGTGGACGTAGATGATCCGCGGCTCGGTGTTGGTGCGGGCCGCGTTGCCCCCGCCACCCAGCGCCGTGCGGAACTCCTGCCAGGTGCTGACGTGGAACACGTTGTCGGGCCGTGAGCTTGTCAAGATTTCTGTGTAAGGGATCCTCTTGTTGTTGTTCGAATCTAGAGGTAGCGGTTGATGCGTTCGGGGTAGACGAGGGCGAGTTGGGCCAGAGCTTGTTTCCAGTTCGTCACGATCTGTCCCTCGACGAGCCGGCCGGGGGCCTTGCGTTTGCCGGCGGGTTGGCCGGCTTCCTTGGCGCGGTCACGAGCGCGTTTGTCCTCGATGGTGCAGATCGCTAGCCACAAGAGTTTGACCACCGCAGTGTCGTTGGGGAAGTGCCCGCGGTTCTTCGACACCTTCCGTAGTTGGTAGTTCAGGCTCTCGATGCTGTTGGTGGTGTAGATCACCTTCCGCAGGGCCGGCGGAAAGGCCAGGAACGGGATGAAGCGTTCCCACGCGTTCTCCCACGTCTTGACCGCGTGGGGGTACTTCTTGCCCCACTGGCCGTCAGCGAACGCGTCCAGCTCGCTGCGCGCGGCCTTCGCGTCTGAGGCGGTGTAGATCGGCTTCAACGCCGCCGCCACGGCCTTGCGGTCCTGGTAGCCGACGAACCGCATCGCAGCCCGGATCAAATGGACGACACAGGTTTGCACGGTCGCTTCGTTCCAGGTCGCCTCGATCGCCTCCGGCAGCCCGACCAGGCCGTCGCAGCACACGATGAGGACATCGCGGATGCCGCGGTTGGCCAGGTCGGCGCACACGCCGGCCCAGAACTTCGCTCCTTCGGTGGTTTGCAGCCAGATGCCGAGCACGTGCTTGATGCCGTCCATGTCCACCCCGACGGCCAGGTGGGCGGCCTTGTTCGTCACGTGCGCGCCGTCACGGACCTTGACCATGATCGCGTCCAAGTAGATGACCGGGTACAAGGCGTCCAGAGCGCGTTGCTGCCACGCGAGGACCTCATCGGCGACGGTGTCGGTGATCTTGCTGATCGTCTCGTGTGACAACTCCGTACCCAGCGTGGACCGCAGGAAGTACTCGATGTCACGCACCGTCATCCCGCCGGCGTACAAGGCGATGATCATCTCATCGAGCTCGTTCAACCGGCGCGTCCCTTTCGGTACCAGGCGTGGCTCGAACGTGCCCAGCCGGTCCCGCGGGAGGTCCAAGTCGACGTCCCCGACCTGGGTCGCGACCGTCTTCGGAGTCGTCCCGTTACGCGAGTTCGGGAACGCCGAGGCGTGCGGGTCACCCTTCTCGTAGCCGAGGTGGTCGGTGAGTTCGACCTGCGTGCCGCGCTCGAGGGCGGCCTTGATCAAACCCGGGATGAACCCGCCATCCCCGGCCAGATCGATCTCGCCGGCATCGATGCGGGCGAACAAACCGTCCAGAGCGCCCGAAGCCACCAGGTCAGCGGCAGCCTTCGATCCCGGAGCCTCAGCCCGCAAAGCACGTCGCTCGGCAGCAGACAGCCTGTTCGAATGATTCGTCGTATCGGTCACAACACTCATCATGGTTCCTTCCGGTAGAAGGACCGCTTACACAAACCATCTGACAGCACCTCGGCCCCCCCGTCGCGGCCGCCCCACCGGTCGTGCCACCCTCGGCCGACGCCCAGCCGTCGTTGTCGGCCAGCACCTGCCCCGGGTTGCACCAAACCCTTGTGCTTGTCATGCCCGATTTGCGATGATGGCAGACGGACTCACAGGCAACCGCGCATCAGGGTGGGGGGATGCGCACGTTTCGTGCACTCCCCGGAGACCTGATGGAGACCCTGACCACACCCACACCCACGCACGCCCCGGCCGAGCCGCGCCTGCGCCCCTTCCCGCTGCTCAGCGACGCGGCCGGCCTGCCCTACCTGGTGGCGTCCTTCGCCGCCCGCCTGCCCGTGGCGATGCTGCCGTTGGCGGTGCTCCTGCACGGCCAGCACCTGACCGGCTCGTTCGCCGTCGCCGGCCTCATGCTCGCCGCGATGAGCCTCGGCGCCGCGCTGGGCGCCCCGCTCGTCGGCGCCCTCGCCGACCGCTGGGGACCCCGCCGCACCGTCGCCACCATGACCGTCGTCGCCGCGCTGACGATCAGCGCCCTGGCGTCCTTCGCGTGGCTCCCGGCCCTGCCCGTGGCCGTGCCCGTGGGCACCGCGCTGCTGGTCGGGGCGTCCAACGCGCAGGTGGGCGCGATCGCTCGCTCGGGCTGGTCGACGCGCTTCTCCTCCCAGCCGCACGGCGCCCGCAAGGTCGAGGTGGCGATGGGCTACGAGACGGTCGTCGACGAGGTGTCCTTCGTGGTCGGACCGGTGATCGGCGCCACCCTCGCCACCGTCGTCAGCCCGGTCGCCGCGATCGGCGCCGCCCTCGCCGTGCTGGTGCTCGCCCAGGTCAGCTTGGCGGTGCTGCTGGGCCGCCACTCCCTGGCGTCCGGACGCCGCGGGCGCGGCCCCGTCTCCCCCCGGCTCGCCGTGTGGGTCGCCCTGTCGTTCCTGGTCGGCGGGGTGTTCGGCACCGTGCAGACCAGCCTGACCGCGGCCCTGGCCCCGACCGAGCACGCCCCGCTGACGGGCGTCGTCTACGCGTTCGTCGGGCTGGGGTCGGCCGTGTCGGGCATGCTCACCCACCTGCTGCACCGCTGGCCGTTGCCGCGTCGGGCCGTCGTGTTCGGGCTGGCGCTCGCCGTGATGGCCGTCGGCCTGCTCGGCGCCGGTCAGCTCGCGCTGCTCATGGCGGCGTGCGCCGGCATCGGCCTGTGCGTCGCCCCGCTGCTGGTGGCCGCGTTCACCGGCGCGGAGCGCCTCCCGTCCGCCGGGAACACCCTCGTCCTCACCCTGCTCAGCGCCGCGAACGTCGCCGGCGTGGGCGCGGGTGCTGCGGCCGCCGGGTTCGTGGTCGACGGCTTCGGGGCCCCGGTGGCCTTGGGCCTGCCCATCGCCCTCGGTGTCGCCTGCGCGGTAGCCGGCGCCATCGCGGCCATGCTGCGCGCGGACGTCCCGGTCGCCCGCTGAGCCCCGGGGGCGCGACACTCACCTTCGTCACCTTCGAGTGGGGTGGCGAACCCCCTCACGAGTGACAAGGGTGAGTGTCGGCCCACCTCGGGTGTTCCGGGTCAACCCGTCGGCCGTGATGCACGCGGTGGTATCAATCAAGGCGTGACCTCTCTCCACGAACCGCTCGCCCTGCGCCGCGGGCCCGCCCTGCGCAACCGCCTCGCGCTGGCGCCCCTGACCAACACCCAGAGCCACGCCGACGGCACGCTCTCCGACGACGAGATCGGCTGGCTGACCGCCCGCGCCCGCGGCGGCTTCGGCCTGGTCGTCACCGCGGCGGCCTACGTGCAGCGCTCGGGGCTGGCCTGGGCCGGCCAGCTCGGGGTGGCGTCCGACGACCACCTGCCCGGCCTGACCCGCCTGGCCGACGGCCTGCGCGCCGGCGGGGCGGTCTCGGCGGTACAGCTGCACCACGGCGGCATCCGGGCGGACGCCGCGGCCTCGGGTGAGCCGGCGGTCGCCCCGTTCGACGACGCCCGCTCGGGTGCGCGCGCCCTCACCACCGGCGAGGTCGAACAGCTGGTCGCCGACTTCGCCGCGGCGGCGGCGCGGTGCGAGCGGGCGGGTTTCGACGGCGTCCAGGTGCACGGGGCGCACGGGTACGTCCTCGGGCAGTTCCTCGACGTGGTGCGCAACGACCGCACCGACCGCTACGGCGGGGACGCCGCCGGCCGCGCCCGCGTGCTGCACGAGGTGGTCGAGGCCATCCGCGCGGTGACCGGGCCCGACTTCCAGGTGGGCCTGCGGCTCTCCGTGGAGCGTTTCGGGCTCGACCGGGCCGAGGCCGTGACACTTGCCGGCGACCTCCTGGCCTCCGGACGCCTCGACCACCTCGACCTCTCCCTGTGGCAGATCGGCAAGTCCCCCGAGGACGACCCGTCCGGGCCGCCACTGGTCGACGCCTTCCTCGACCTGCCCCGCCATGGCACCGCCCTCGCGCTCAGCGGTGGGGTGCGCACGGCCGCCGACGCCCAGGGCGCCCTCGACCGCGGCGGCGACCTCGTCTGCGTCGGGCGCGCCGCCGTCGTCGACCACGCCTTCGCGGGCCACGCGCTGGCCGACCCGGCCTACGCGGGGCCGCAGTTCCCGGTCACCCGCGACCACCTGCGCGCCGAGCACGTCGGCGAGGCGTTCGTGACCTACTTCGCGAAGGGGTGGCCCGACCTGGTCGCCGACTGAGCGCGGCGGGGCCCGTCGAAGCCCGACGAGCGTCCGGGGTCAGCCCAGCAGCTCGATCGCGCCCGAGCTGCCGTCGATGCGGACCCGCTGCCCGTCGACCAGCCGGCGGGTGGCGTCGTGCACGCCCACGACGGCGGGGATCCCGTACTCGCGGGCGACCACCGACCCGTGCGTCATCAGCCCGCCCACCTCGGTCACGAGCCCTGCGGCGGCGATGAACAGGGGTGTCCAAGCGGGGTCGGTGCCGCGGCAGACCAGGATCTCGCCGGCCCGCAGCTGTTGGGCCGCCGGGTCGTGCACCACCCGCACGACACCCTCGGCCACGCCCGGTGAGACACCGGCGCCGGACAGGTCGGCCGCGTCGGCGGACAGGCCCTCGTAGAACGTACGGCCGTCCTCGACCAGCACCCGGGGCACCTGCCCGCGGCGGGCCTCGGCGTCGAACACCGCGCGCCGCTGCGCGACGACGTCCTGCCACTCCGCGCTGAAGGCGCGGCGCAGCTCGTCGGTCCGCAGGAACGCCAGGTCGGCCACGGCCCCCAGCCGACCCTGCTCCACGAGCTCGGCGGCCGAGGCGTCCAGCCCGGAGCGGATCGACCCGAGGCACTGCACCAGCGTGAACTTGGGGGTCTCGCGGGCGCCCGCCATCCCGCGGATCAGCTTGGCCGCCTTGCGCACCTTGGCCGCGCGGGCGGGGGTCGAGGCGTCCATCAACGCCCGGATCGAGCGGCCGGCCTCGTGCTGGCCGGCCTTGTGCAGCGCGCGCGGCTGCGTGTGCGTGGGCATGCCGAGGTAGGCCTTGATCGTGTGCATGACCGGCGTCGGGTCGTCGCGCCAGCGCGGTGCGCCCAGGTCGATCTCGGCGACCCCGCGCATGCCGTAGCGCTCGAGGAACGTGCCGATCACCGTCTGGGCCACGCGCGGCAGCCGCCCGGCCAGGAACTGGCGGGCGAGGTCGGACGCCGGCGTCTCGGCCACCCAGCCCCACGCGGTCGCGTCGCCGCGGATCGTCAGCGCCACGTCGGACAGCGCGAGGTCCATCTCGGTGGTGACGTTGCCGGGCAGGGCCCGCATGACGTTGAGCGCGAGCGCGTCGGCGTCGGGCAGCTTGGTCTGGAGCGCGAGCTCGCGCAGCTGCTTCAGCGTCAGCATCGTGGGGCCCATGACCGGCGCGAAGGCGGGCAGCAGGGTCGGGAACGCGCGGCGTCCGAGGTCGTCGATCACGTCGACGCGGGCGGTCAGGCGTTCCTGGGGCGTGGACCGCCCGGCCGCCCGGGCCATCGCCTGCTCGACATGGCGGACCAGCCCGCCCGCGGCCCGGTCCAGGGCCTTCCGCGTGCCGGCGGGGTTCGTCGAGGCCGCCCGGATGCGCGGCCCGATCCGCGGCAGCAGCGCGAGGAAGCCCGCGGCCACGCCGGGGTTCGGCGCGGTGCGGGTGGCGCGCAGGCCGGGCTCGGTGCCGAGGTCGCGCAGGATGGCCGCCGTGCCCGGCTCGACCATCGGCAGGAACTCCAGGACCAGCCTGCGCGTCGCCCGGATACGCAGGAGGTCGTCGAAGCGCAGCCACAGCCGTTCTCCGGCGGGCTGGACGAAGCGGTTCGTGCGCCAGTCGACGCGGCGGCCGACGAGCCGGGCCGCGCCGGCGAGCGCGATGCGGATCGTCTCCTGGCCCAGCGGGGTCAGCGGGCCGAGGACGCCCTGGAAGGCGCCGAAGCTGAACCACACCTCGGGCTGGGCGTGCGCGCCCGGGTTGGGCGCCGGCAGCGGGAACAGAGACGTGATCGGGCGGGCCTGCACGACGAACAGCTCGCCGCCGGCGCGCGCCCACTCGATGTCCATCGGCTCGCCGTAGAGCTCGCCGATGCGGCGGCCGAGGGCGGCCAGGTCGCGCAGCTGCCCGACCGTCACGGACGCCGTGGGCCCGGCCAGCTGCTGGGACCGCACGTCGCCGGTGGCGGCGTCGAGGGTGAACGAGTCGGGCGTGACGCGCCCGGAGACCAGGTCCTCGCCGAGGCCCGGCGCGGCGTCGACGACCATCTCGTCGCGGCGTCCGGTGCGCGGGTTGACGGTGAACAGCACCCCTGACGCCTCGGCCGGCACCATCCTCTGCACGACGACCGCGATCGAGACGAGGTCGTGGTCGACGTGGTTGCGGTCGCGGTAGGTGATGGCCCGTTCGGTCCACAGCGAGGCCCAGCAGTCGACGACGCGGCGCAGCACGTCGTCGAGGGTGGCCACGTCGAGGAACGTGTCCTGCTGGCCGGCGAACGACAGGCCCGGCAGGTCCTCGGCCGTGGCCGACGAGCGCACCGCGACCGGGGCGGCCAGCTCGCCGCCGGTGAGCAGCGGGGCCAGTTCGGCGATGATGCGCGCCGCCAGGTCGCCGGCGAGGCCCGCCGAGCGGAACGCGGCCCGGATCAACTTCGACGCCTCGGCCGCGGGCTGCTGCCACGCGGCCTCGAGCACCGGACGCAGCTGGGACTGGGCCAGGAAGTCCTCGTACAGGGCGGGGGCGAGCACCACGAAGGGGGGCACGGGCAGGCCGGCCTCGCGCAGCCGCACGAGGTTGGCTCCCTTGCCGCCGAGGGCGCCCAGTTCCGCTTCCGTGGTCACCGGCCCAGTATCCCACCGGGCGCCGACGGATCGCGTGCCGCGGCGTCCGTCGTACAGTCCCGTACGAGGCACCGTCCTCCGGCCCCGGACGGCTAGTTCGCCACCTGCGAGCGAGGGGCCCGTTGGGTTCCCGAGGATTAGGGTGGATCGCATGGACCTCCACGGACTCCGCAAGAGCTACGAGCAGGGCGAACTGGACGAGGAAGCCGCCACCAACAAGCCGCTGGAGCAGTTCGCGGCCTGGTTCGCCGACGCACGCCGCATCAAGGGGCTCGAGCCGAACGCGATGACCCTGGCCACGGCGTCGGCCGACGGGCGGCCGTCGGCCCGGGTGGTGCTGCTGAAGGAGTTCGATGCGTCCGGGCTGGTCTGGTACACGAACTACGACTCGCGCAAGGGCGCCGAATTGGACGCCAACCCCGTCGCCTCCCTGCTGTTCTTCTGGGCGCCGCTGGAGCGCCAGGTGCGCGTGGAGGGGCGCGTGGAGAAGGTCACGCCCGAGGAGTCGGACGCCTACTACGCGGTGCGCCCGCTCGACAGCCGCATCGGCGCGTGGGCCTCGCCCCAGTCGCAGGTGATCGCCAACCGGGGCGTGCTGGTCGCCAACGCGGCCAAGGCCGCGGCAGAGCACGGGCTGCACCCGCGGCGTCCGGACCACTGGGGTGGCTACCGCCTCGTGCCCGAGGTCTGGGAGTTCTGGCAGGGCCGGACCTCGCGCCTGCACGACCGGCTGCGCTACCGCCTCGACGGCGTCGACTGGGTGCGGGAGCGGCTGGCGCCCTAGACCCCCGGCTCGTAGGGCAGGCGCCCGGCCTTGACCGCCGCCACCAGCACGGCGTGGTCGCGCTCGGTCTGGTCGGCGTAGGCGCGGGCCCAGTGCACGAAGGCCTCGACGGCCGACTCCTTCTTGCCCAGGTACCCCGAGATGATCGACGCCCCCGACGTGCGCGCGTGCCCCTTGGCGAGCAGGTGGCCGACGATGCCGGAGTAGTCGACCAGTGCGCCCGGCGTCATCGCGTCGAGCGGGACGCCGCCCTTCATGTTGCGGTACTGGCGCACGTAGTACTGGTGCTCCCCGACCGTCGTGTACCCGAGGAGGGGGTCGGACACGGTCTGGAGCTGCTGCTGGTACTCGACCACCCGCTGGCCCTGGTGGGCGTGCCAGGCGGTCTCGCCGTGCACGAACGGGGCCAGCACCGAGCGCTGTGCCTGCTTCAGCTGCAGGAACAGCACGTCGTCGGGCCGCGAGCCGACCAGCAGCGCGACCCAGGCGCGCATGCCGACCGATCCCACGCCGACCACCTTGTGGGCGATGTCGACCAGCGAGTAGCCGCCGACGATGCGGCGCCACTGGGGGGTCAGCGTGGGCAGGTAGGCGTCCAGTCCGGCGGCGAGGGCCTCGTACTCGGCGTCGGAGGGGTGCGTGACGAGCGGCGGGTCGTCGACGATGCGCGCCGCGTCGGTGGAGCCGCCGGCCAACTTGGGCAGCTTGCGGTCGGATGTCCGCTTGCGGGCCGCCTTGGCCGCCCGGTGGATCTCGTCGCGCAGGCTCGACTCGGTCGCCGTCTCGTGGAGGGCGTTCACGTCGAGGTGGTTGTACGCGCGCCACAGCAGCGGCGTCTTGGACAGGAAACTGACCTCGTCGCGGTACGCGGCCACGCACGCGCGGATCGCGTCGGCGCACTGTTCCTCGCTGGCGCCGTTGTCGCGGCCCAGCACCCAGATGGACGCCGTGAGCCGGCGCAGGTCCCACTCCCAGGCGCCGGTGTGGGCCTCGTCGAAGTCGTTGAGGTCGATCACGAGCTGGCCCTCGGGCGAGCGGTAGAAGCCGATGTTGCCGATGTGGGCGTCCCCGCACGCCGTCGTCTGGACCCCCGTCGCCGGCAGGTGCGCCACGTCGTGTGCCATCAGGTTGGCGGTGCCGCGGAGAAAGCCGAAGGGGGACGCCGCCATGCGTGCGGTCCGGACGCCCAGCAGCCAGTCCAGCCGGCCCTCGTGCGAGCGCTCGATGATGTCCACGACGCCGGGGCGGTCGTCGGTGGCCGCCCATTCGCCCAGCGCCTCGTGCGGGACGCCCGCGCGCAGCGACTTCCCGTGGTTGACCCGCTCGAGGCGGTCGGTGGCGGGGATGCGGAAGGAGGTGAAGGCGTCCGCGAAGTGCGTGTGCTGGCCCTCGGTGGTCATGCGCCCATCTTCGTGGGCGGGCCCGCGGCGGACCAAACACGGGCCGTCGGCGCAGGTCGCGCGACGTCGAGAAGTTCAGTCCTTGAATAGTGGCTATGCTGTCGGGCGTGACGAACACTGCAACGACCTCGAACGGCAAGCTCACCTTCCTGCGCGTCGCGGCCCTCCTGGCCGCGATCGGCTCGATCATCTCCCCGCTCCTGGCCACCGGCCCCCTCAGCGGCACCGGCCCGCTGAACGCCCTGCACGGCATGGTCGGCAACATGAACTTCGTGTTCGCGATCCTCGCGGGCGTCGGCGGCGTCCTGTGGGGCCGCGCGAGCGGCAACAAGGGCCTGATGTTCCACGCGCTCTCCCTGCCCGTGCTGGCCGTCATCCAGATCGCCCTGGGCCAGATGCACCTCACGATGGTGCACATCATCCTCGGCTTCGCCTACCTGCTGGCCGCCGTCGCGCTGTTCACGCTGGCGCTGCGCAAGCCCGGCACCGCCGCCTGACCGACCGCCGAACCACCCGAACCCGGGGCGTCCTCACCAGCGAGGACGCCCCGGGTTCGTCATACTGAACCCATGCCTCGTTCCGGACTCGCCCTGACCGTCGGTTTCGCCGCCGAAGCCGTTCGCGAGAGCGCACCCCTCGTCCACTGCGTGGCGCCCCGCGCCGCGACCTCGTTCGTCGCCGACGTGCTGCACGGCGCCGGCGCCCGTTCGGTCGTCACCGGCACGAGCCCCGACGCGCTCGCCGCGGCCCAGACCGCCGACGCCGTCATGCTCGACCTGGGCACCCTGGTCGCCGAGTGGTCCGACGCCGTGAACCCGGTCGTCGCCCAGCTCCGCTCGGCCGGGACGCCGTGGGTCCTGGACGCCACCCCCCTGGGTCGCGCCCCGCTCCGCGTCGACCGCGTCCGCGCCCTCCTCGGCCACCGGCCCACGGTCGTGCGCGCCTCCGACTCCGAGCTCGACGGCGTCCGCCTCGACGCCGCCGAGGGCGCGCTGGCCCTGGGTGAGTCGGCCGAGCACGTCGTCCACAACGGCCGCGAGGTGGCCGTCCTGACCGGCTCGTCGATGCTGGCCCAAGTGGCCGGCGTCCGGGCCGCGGTGTCGGCGCTGATGGCCGCCTGCTCCGCCGTCACGGGCCCGCTCGAGGCCGCGCTGGCCGGTGCCGCCTGGCTCGCCCTGGCGTCCGAACGTGCCGAGGAGCACGGCCGCGGGCCGGCGTCCTTCCGGGTCGCCCTGATCGACGCGCTGTGGACCGTCCGCGGCGACGAGATCGCCGAGTACCTCGAGCTCTGAGCCGCACTGCGCCTTTACCTGCCCGACGCCCCGCCCTAGGGTGGCGCCGTGGCAACCTCGCGACTCGAACCGCTGCTGTCCCAGAAGGTGTTCCGCGGGGCGTCGGGCGTCAACGCGCTGATCGCGCTCGCCCTCGGCGTCCTCGGCACCCTGTTGGGCGGCAACCCAGACCTACGCGCCGTGCACGCGGTGCTGGCGATCGTCTTCCTGGGCACCTCGCTGGTGTCGGCGCTGTCGGGCATGCGCTACGGCAAGCAGTCCAACACCAAGGGCCTGGCGCTGCTGGGCTTCGTCGTCTTCGGCCTCGGCGTCGTGCAGTACGGCCTGGGCGAGATGGCGGTCACGTGGCCGCACATGCTGCTCGGCTTCCTGATCGTGCTGGCCGCGGGCATGCTCTTCGTCCGCTCGCTCTCCCAGCCGGTGGTCTACACGGGCCGGCGGGCGGCGTCCGTGTCCCGACCCGACGTCGACCCGCAGGGCTGATCTGGCACCCTTGGAGTCGTGCCGCCTTTCAACGTGTCCCGCGACCACTCCGGTGACGCCTGGTTCCGCCTCGGGAAGCTGGACGTCACCAGCACCATGCTGGTCGTCCTCATCGGCGCCGTGGGCGTCGTCGCCTCGGCGTTCGCGCCCGTGCTGTACCAGGTCGGGCGGTTCGTGCCGGCCGAGGTCCTGCAGGGGCAGGTCTGGCGCGCGGTCACCTGGCCGTTCGTCGACGGCATCTCGCTGTGGACCATCCTGACCCTCGTCCTGCTCTGGTACTTCGGCCGCGACCTGGAGAACCAGGTCGGCCGGCGGCCGATGATGTCGCTCTACGTCGCGCTGTGGGCGATCCTCACCGTCGTCGCCTTCGTCGTCGGGCTGGCCATGGGCGGCGGCGCGATGGCGGGCCTGCGCAGCATCCAGTTCATCGTCCTGCTGCTGTGGATCGCCGAGTACCCGCGGCGCCCGTTCTTCTTCGGCATCCCCGCCTGGATCGTCGGCGCGGTGCTCGTGGCCCTGCAGGTGCTCAGCTACATCGCCATCCGTGACCTGGCCGGCCTGGCCAGCCTCGTCGTGACCTTCTTCGTGGCCGCGGTCGTGGCCCGTCGCTTCGGCCTGCTGTCCGACCTGTCCTGGTTGCCCGGACGCCGCGGGTCCGCCCCGCGCATCCGCCAGGGTGGGGGCGTCCGCGCACCCCAGGCTGCTGCGCCCCGCACGCCCCGCGCCGCGCGCGCGGAGCAGAAGGCGGCCGCCCGGCAGGCGTCCGACCACGAACGCATGGACGCCCTGCTGGAGAAGATCTCCGAGCAGGGCATCCACAGCCTGACCCCCGCCGAGCGCAAGGAGCTCGAGGCGCTGCGCGAGCGGCGGCGCAAGGGGCGCTGACCTGACCCCAGGGTTGGGGTCGGAGGATCAGAGGAGGTTCTGCACGATGCTGGCACCCAGTACGCAGAACAGCAGGAACGACCACCCGCCGGTGAGGCGTCCGGCCTTCGTGTAGGGCTGCTCGATCGCGCCCGTCCGCGGCACCCCGAACAGCAGGAACAGCGGGATCGTCACGGGTGACAGCGGGCTCGAGATCGCCCAGAACCACGCCCAGCGGGTCGCGCGCAGGGTCTGGGGACCCGAGACGAGCAGGCCGAGGGTCAGCAGCGCGCCGAGCAGCCCGCCGATGCCGACCCACGCCGGGACCTTCCAGCCGTACAGCCACCACGTGGTGTTGCGGTAGTCCTGGATGTGGGTCACGTCGAGCGGCTGGCCGGCGTACTCCTGCAGGCGGTCCTCGATACGTCCCGTGATCGGGTAGGAGGGGCTCGTGGTGTTGATCACGACCTGACCGGCGGGCTCGTCACCGGGGATCTCCTGCCGGACGGTGGTGAACCGGGGCAGGAAGCCGTCGTGCCAGCGGATCTCGGCGCTCGCCGTGCCGGTGGCGTTCTCGGGGAGGGCGTTGGCGATGACCACCTGGGTGACCCGGCCGGCGTTGATCGCCCGGCCGAGCTCGTTGAAGTCGGCCGGACGGGTGCCGAAGGCCAGCATGCCGATGCCCACCGTGGCGCAGAGGGCGAGCAGGGCGTAGCGGAACCACGCCACGGACCGGGGGACGGTCCACCCTGTCGGGCGGGCGGTCGCTGTGGGGGCGGAGGAGGTGGTGCTCATGTCGTCGAGCATGGCCCCACGTTACGCCGCCGGGGATCGGCTCGCGGGTGGTTGCCGCTCAGCACCGGGGATGATTCGTGCGGGTGCGGTCTCAGTCCAGCTCGCGGCGCGCGGCCCCCTTGTCGGCCGACAGCGCCAGCGACGCGTAGATCTTCAGCGCGTTGCTGACCTGGCGCTCCCGGGCGACCGGACGCCAGCCGCGCTCGTCCTGCTCGGCGCGGCGGGTGGCCAGCTCCTCGTCGGACAGCTCGACGTCGATCGACCGCTCGGGGATGTTGATCGAGATGATGTCGCCGTCGCGGATCAGCCCGATCGGCCCACCGGACGCCGCCTCGGGGGAGATGTGCCCCAGCGACAGCCCGGACGAGCCGCCCGAGAAGCGGCCGTCGGTGATCAGCGCGCACTTGGGCCCCAGGCCGATGCCCTTGAGGTAGGAGGTCGGGTACAGCATCTCCTGCATGCCGGGGCCGCCCTTGGGGCCCTCGTAGCGCACGACCACGACGTCGCCCTCGACGATCTTCCCGCCGAGGATCATCTCGACCGCCTCCTCCTGCGATTCGGCGACCTTCGCCGGGCCGGAGAACACCCACTGGTGCTCGGGGACGCCCGCGGTCTTCACGATCGCGCCGTCGGGGGCGATGTTGCCCTTCAGGACGCCCAGGCCGCCGTCGGCGGTGTAGGCGTGCTCGACCGAGCGGATGCAGCCGTTCTCGGCGTCGGTGTCGAGGTCGACCCAGCGCTTGGTGGAGGAGAACGCCTCGGTGGTGCGCACCCCGCCGGGCGCGGCGTACCAGAGGTCGAGGGCCTCGGCCGACACCTTGCCGCCGCGGATGTCCCACTCGTCCAGCCACGCCTGCAGGCTGGGGGAGTGCACGGCGTGCACGTTGGCGTCCAGCAGCCCGCCGCGGTGCAGCTCGCCGAGGATGGCCGGCATGCCGCCGGCCCGGTGCACGTCCTCCATGTAGTAGTCGGTCGTGTTCGGGGCGACCTTGCTCAGGCAGGGCGTGGCCCGGGAGAGGGCGTCGATGTCGTCCATGGTGAAGTCGACGCCGGCCTCGATCGCGGCGGCCAGGATGTGCAGCACGGTGTTGGTCGAACCGCCCATGGCGATGTCCAGGCGCATGGCGTTGCTGAACGCCTCGCGGGTCGCGATGTTGCGCGGCAGCACCGAGTCGTCGTCGCCCCCGTAGTAGCGGTTGGCCAGCTCGACCGCGAGGCGTCCGGCCCGCAGGAACAGGTCGCGGCGCGCGGACGCCGTGGCCAGCGTCGAGCCGTTGCCCGGCAGCGACAGCCCGAGCGCCTCGGTGAGGCAGTTCATGGAGTTCGCGGTGAACATGCCCGAGCACGAGCCGCACGTCGGGCACGCGCTCTGCTCGATGGCGAGCAGCTGGTCGTCGGAGACGTTCTCGTCGACCGCCTTGTACATGGCGTCGATGAGGTCGTAGCGGTCCTGCTCGTCGGGGGCGCCGGAGACCACGCGGTCGCCGAGGATGCGCCCGGCCTCCATCGGGCCGCCCGACACGAACACGGTCGGGATGTTCAGCCGCAGCGCCGCCAGCAGCATGCCCGGGGTGATCTTGTCGCAGTTGCTGATGCAGACCAGCGCGTCGGCCTGGTGGGCGTTGACCATGTACTCGACCGCGTCGGCGATGACCTCGCGGCTGGGCAGGCTGTAGAGCATGCCCGAGTGGCCCATCGCGATGCCGTCGTCGACGGCGATGGTGTTGAACTCGCGGCCCACGCCGCCCGCCTCGGCAACGGCGCCGGCGACGAGCTGGCCCATGTCCTTGAGGTGCACGTGCCCCGGCACGAACTGCGTGAAGGAGTTCGCGATCGCCACGATCGGCTTGCCGAAGTCGCTGTCGGTCATGCCGGTCGCGCGCCAGAGCGCGCGGGCGCCGGCCATGTTGCGGCCGTGGGTGGTGGTGCGGGAGCGGAGCTGAGGCATGGGTCCTCCTGGTGCGACGTTCCTGCCCAGATTAGTGCTGGACGCCGCGGGCGTGGCCGGGCGTCCGCCCACCCGCCCCGCTCGGTCCTCCGCAGGAGGGTTCCGGGCGGATGTCGTCCTTTCGGATGAGGGCTTGGGCCCTTGTCGAGGAGGCCCGCTAGGGTCGGGCGCATGCTGTGGCCCACCCTCCTCGCCGTGGCGGCCACCGTGTACCTCGTCGTGCGGGTCGTGATGACCCTGAGGGCCCGGGACGCGCCGCGCGTGCGACCGATCCGACCGACCTACACGCCACCCCCGGAGCTGACGCCGGGCGTCGCGGCGAGGCTGCTGCGGGACGTCAACGACGCCGAGGGCGTCGTCGCGGAGGTGCTCGACCTGGCCGTGAAGGGCGCCTGGCAGCTGGGCGTCCGCGAGGTCGACGGGGCGGGGACGTGGGTCCTGCTCCGGCCCAGCCCCTACGGCCCGATCCTCGACCAGGTGCCCGAGGCGGTCTACCGCGGGGTCTTCAACCGGGCGGACATGACCGTGGCCCGCACCCTGGTCCCCAGCGACACCCGTGCCGCCCACGCCAAGGAGGCCCGCACCCGCGCCGAGGACCTCGTCGTGGCGAAGGGGTGGGTGCGTCGCCACCGCGGGCACTACCTGGTGCTCAACCTGGTCGGGCAGGCGCTGCTCGCGGGGTCGCTGGCGATCCCGATCGCGGCGGCGATGAACAAGGCCGGCAGCCTGGTCGACCCGGGTGGGCCGGAGGGCCTGCCCCTCATCATCTACGGCGGCTCGGCAGGCTTCTTCAGCCAGTTCCTCGGCGTGAAGCCCTGGACCCTCACCCCCGAGGGTCGCCGTCTGGTCGACGAGGTCGAGGGGCTGCGCGCCTACATGACGCTGCCCGACGACGAGCGCAGCCGCGTCCTCGACACCGACGCCGTCTCCCGCGTGAAGGCACACGAGCGCCTGCTGCCCTACGCCGCCCTGTTCGGGATCATGCCGGACTGGGTCGAGGTGCTCCGCGCCGACCACTCCCGCGCCGGGACGTCCCCGGCGTGGGTCGAGGGTGGGGGGCAGGACGCCGCGGCCACGGCGTCCGTCTACGCCAGCCTGGCGGGGGTTGGGGGCCTCCGTAGGCTGGGTGCATGATCTGGGCCGCCCTCCTCGCCATCGCGACGGTCGTCGCCGTCGTCGCGCGCGTCGTGCTCGCCCGGCGCGAGCGGGACGCCATCGGCAACCAGACCGTCGCCGTCGCCTTCGCCCCGCCGCGCGTCGTCACGCCCGGCCTGTCCGCGGCCCTGCGCCGCGAGGTGTCGGGCTCGACGATCATCCCGGCCGAGATCCTCGACCTCGCGGTGCGCGGCGTCTGGCAGGTCGGGGTCGTCGGCGAGGGCCGCGACAAGGTGTGGTTCGTCCAGCGCGACGACATCCGCGAGCCCGAGCTGCCCGAGGTGCCGCTCGCGGTGTACCGCGCGATCTTCCCGTCCGGGTCGGGCCTGACCCGGGTCGAGCTGCGGCCCGACCCCGAGCGCACGCGCCTGCTGCGGCAGGCGATCCCCATCGCCCACGACACGGTCGTGCGACGCGGCTGGGTGCGCCACGGCGTCCCGGCGCCCTTCCTGTGGGCGGGGTGGGCCGGCATCGGGCTGGCCCTGCTCGGCTTCATCACGCTGGCCTGGGGGGCTCCCGCGGGGGCGGTCCCGCTGCTCGGGTTCACCGTCGTCGGCGGCATGGCGACGATGTTCATCAAGCCCAAGCCGTGGCGGCTGACCCCCGAGGGCCGGCGCATCAACGACGAGCTCGACGGGCTCAAGCTCTACATGACCATGGCCGAGGCCGACCGCCTCAAGGTGCTGCAGGCGCCCGACACGGCCGAGCGCGTGCCCGCCCTGGCCGGCCCCGACGGCACCGACAAGGGCGAGATCGCCAAGCTCCACGAGCGTCTGCTGCCGTACGCGGTGCTGTTCGGGATCCTGCCGCAGTGGTCGGAGGTCGTGAAGCACAGCTACGCCGAGGCCGAGTACGCGCCCGGCTGGCTCGCGCTCGACGTGGCGACCGACATCATCCTGTGGTCGACGTTCCTCAACATGGGCGGCTTCGACGCCCTGGGCGAACTCGGTGACTTCGGCAGCGACGTGGGGGACGCCACGGGCCTGGGCGAGCTGGGCTCCGGCGACGCCCCCGGTGACTTCGGGGACGGCGGCGGGGCCGACTTCGGCGGCGGCGGGGACTTCGGTGGGGGCGACTTCGGCGGCGGTGACTTCGGGGGCTTCGACTTCTGAAGCCGCGCCCGGGACCGGGTGCCAACTTCGGTGGCAACTACGGTGAATCCCCGGTGGGCCGCGCGGATCGCCGTTAGATTCGAGGCGTCCAACCACCTTTCCGGCGGCCCAGGGCCCCGGGGACGAAGGGAGCCAACGTGGGCGAATTCGTTGACCTCAAGGCCAAGCCGTACAACCTCTCCGACGAGGACGTCGCGTGGGTCGAAGACACCATCGCCGGCATGTCGATCGAGGAGAAGATCGGCCAGCTGTTCATCAGCCACAACCGCAACCTCGACGTCGACGAGGCGCAGGAGAAGATCTCGAAGTACCACTACGGCGGCCAGCGCTACAAGGACGCCGGCTCCGCCGCGCGTGACGTGTTCGACTTCACCACCGGACTGCGCGAGGTCGCCAAGATCCCGATGCTCGTCGCGGCCAACTGCGACAACGGCGGCGACGGCGCCTGCGAGGAGGGCGTCTACGTGGCGTCCGGGGCCGCGTGCGAGGCGTCCGGTGACGAGAACGTGAGCTACGGCGCCGGGCTGGTCGCGGGCGAGACCTGTCGCGCCATCGGCGTGAACTGGAACTTCGACCCCTGCGTCGACATCCTCTACAACTGGCGCAACACCATCGTGAACACGCGCGCCTACGGCACCGACGCCGACACCGTCCTCAAGCACACGCGCGCCTACCTGCGCGGCATCACCGAGAACGGCCTGGCCACCTGCGTGAAGCACTTCCCCGGTGACGGCACCGAGGAGCGCGACCAGCACCTGATCCTGGGCGTCAACGAGCTCTCGGTCGAGGAGTGGGAGGAGTCCTTCGGCAAGGTCTACCGGACGCTGATCGACGACGGCCTGCACTCGATCATGGTCGGCCACATCGCGCTGCCGGAGTACTCCAAGAAGCTGCGGCCCGAGTTCACCGACGACGACATCATGCCGGCGACCCTGGCGCCCGAGCTGCTCACCGACCTGCTGAAGGGCCAGCTGGGCTGGAACGGCCTGACCATCACCGACGCCTCGCACATGATCGGCTTCGCCGCCGCCATGAAGCGCAAGGACGCCGTGCCCGGCTGCATCGCCGCCGGCTGCGACATGCTCCTCTTCTTCCGCGACGAGGACGAGGACTACGAGTCGATGTTGCAGGGCTACAAGGACGGCGTCATCACCGACGAGCGCCTGCACGACGCGCTGCGGCGCATCCTGGGCGTCAAGGCGTCCATCGGCCTGCACAAGGGCGAGCACGTGCCGACCGAGGAGGGCCTGTCGGTCATCGGCTCGGAGAAGCACCTCGAGATCGCGCGCGACGCGGCCGACAAGGCGATCACGCTGGTCAAGAACACGCAGGACCAGCTGCCGATCACGCCGAAGACCCACCCGCGCATCGAGCTGCGCTACCTCTCGATGGAGGAGGCGGGCGGCATCTACGCGGCCGGTGGGGCGCTCGACATGATCAAGGAGGAGCTCGAGGCCGTCGGCTTCCAGATCACCTATGCGCCGGGCAACATGCGCATCGGCGGCAAGGTGTCCGACTACGTGCGTGACTTCGACGCCACGTTCACCTTCTGCGACCTGCGCGGCTACGCGTCGGAGAACGCCTACCGCATCCGCTGGGCGAACCCGATGTCGGCCGACATCCCGTGGCAGGTCTGGGAGAAGCCGGTCGTGTTCATCGGCATGAACTGGACGACGCACCTCTACGACGTCCCGATGGTGAAGACCTTCATCAACTCGTACAAGAACACCCGTGAGGTGGTGCGCCAGACGATTCAGAAGATCATGGGCGAGTCGGAGTTCAAGGGCACGCCCAACGAGCTCGTCTGGTGCGGCGGCCTGTGGGAGGCCAAGCGCTGACGCGCATTGCGCCGAGGGCTTGAGTTTTCAGCGCCGAGGGCTTGGGTTCCACCAGGGAACTCAAGCCCTCGACCCTTGAAACTCAAGCCCTCGGCGCTTGTGGTGCGGCCGCGGTCGCGATGGCGGTCACGTCGGGTGGCAGGTCCTTGCCCGTGCGCGGGGCGTCCAGATGCGGGTGGGTGCCGAGGGGCCAGTAGCGCGCGGGGCCGTCGAGCGGGCAGACCAGCAGGTCGGGCTCGCGGGCCCCGCCACGGTGCACCGTCAGCACCCGTGCTCGCACGTGCTCGATGTCGGCATCGAAGAGCGCGGACGCCTCGACGGCCCGGGTCGTCCGCCCGTCGAGCGCGATGTGCCACGAGTTCACGGACAGGTCGGGCCACGGGTGCTCGGTGTTGGGCGGGAGCAGTTGCGCGACATCGGACGACATCGCGACGACCTCGTCCCCCAAGACGGCGTGGTCGGCGGAGAGCGCCGAGGCCACGGCGTCCACGATGCCGAGGGTGGTGGCTTCGAGGAACGGCTGCCCGGTGGGGCTCGGCAGCGGCAGGTCGCGGGGCAGCCATACGTCCGCGAGCAGGTCATCGTCCTGGTCGAACCGGATCTGGGTGATCGTCACGCGCGCCTGGTCGCCGTCGGGCTGGATAAGGATCTGCGGATCGGCGTGCCCGCGCCGGACGGGCACGGTGATGCCGGTCGCCGGGTCGAACCAGGCGTGGATGGTCCGGAAGCTCGAGGTTTCCACGACGGCGACCGAGATTAATCCTGCCGCGAGCAGTTGGCCGGATGCACCGGGGACCATCGGCCACGGGGTGAACTGGGTTGACACCGCTTCTGCGTGGGGGTGGGTCCTCACGGGGCCAATATCCATCCAGTGCGGCGAACAGGCTTCATGGTGCAATCTCCGAGCTGGGGGGGGGCTCGTAAGGTAGCTGAATTGGAGGACGCAGTCAAGGGTCGAGTAGGGATGAAAAGATGACGGCATGGCAGACCTGCAGACACTCGCCGCCACCCTCTCTGGTCCCGACCGGCCCGGCATCACGCACGCCCTCATGAGCGCCGTCGCCGGGCTGGGGACCGAGGTGCTCGACCTCGAGCAGGTCGTCGTGCGCGGCCAGGTGACGATCGCGCTGTTGCTGGGCTCGCTGCCTGATGATCTCGACCGGCTCGAGGACCGCCTCGCCGGCACCGCCGCCCGCCTGGGCTACCGGCTCACCATCGAGGAGGGCCTGGGCGACAACCCGCCCCGGCCGCGCCGCGTGGTCGTGACCATCCTCGGACGCCCCCTCAGGGCCACCCACCTCGCTGCAGTCGGGCGGGTGGTCAGCGAGCACGGCGGGAACATCGACCGCGTCCGACGTCTCTCGCGCACCCCGATGACGACGCTGGAGTTCATGGTGTCGAACGCCGAGGTCGCTGCCCTGCGCCCGGCACTGGCCGCGACCGCAGCCGAGACCGGGTTCGACGTGTCGGTGTCGCCGGCCGGTCTGGCCCGTCAGGGTCGGCGGTTGGTGGTCATGGACGTCGACTCCACCCTGATCCGCGATGAGGTGATCGAACTGCTCGCCCGCCACGCCGGGCGGGAGGCCGAGGTGGCCGCAGTCACCGAGCGGGCCATGCGTGGGGAACTCGACTTCGCCGAGTCGCTCCACGCCCGCGTGGCGACCCTGGCCGGGTTGCCGGTGTCGGTGTTCGACGACGTGATCGAGGCGGTGCGTCTTACCCCCGGCGCCCGCACCCTTGTCGCCACGCTGCAGGACCTCGGCTTCGCCGTCGCCTTGGTGTCGGGTGGTTTCGTCGAGGTCGTGAAGCCGCTGGCGAAGTCGCTCGGCATCAAGCACGTCGCCGCGAACCGCTTGGAGGTGAGCGACGGCGTCCTGACCGGAAAGGTGAAGGGCGAGGTCGTCGACCGGGCGATGAAGGCCACCATGCTGAAGAAGTTCGCCGCCGCCGAGGGCTTGCCCCTGTCGCGCACGGTCGCGGTGGGCGACGGCGCCAACGACCTCGACATGCTCGCCGCCGCCGGGCTGGGCATCGCGTTCAACGCCAAGCCGGCGGTGCGGGCCTCGGCCGACACGGCGCTGAACTTCCCCTACCTGGACGCCGTGCTCTACCTGCTCGGCTTCAGCCGCGAAGAGGTCGAGGACGCCGCGGCCAACCGCCCGCCGCGCCCCTGACGGGCCGTCAGAGGGCCACGCACCGGAACATCGCCCAAGCGCCGGCGATCGAACCCGCCAACACCCCCAAGTAGAGCAGCACCCCGAACCAGGTGAACCCGGTGTCGACCAGCACCGTGACGAAGGCCGCCCCGATGAGCACGGCCGGGATGGCCAGGACCAGCAACAGCCCGAGAGGTCCCCAACGCAGGAACCCCACGCTGGTGAGCAACACGGTGAGGATCACGGGCGTCAGGTACCACAGCGCGAACACCCAGGAGCCGTTCCACAGGCCGTCGTGCGTGCCCATGATGTTCGACGTCTCCAGCGCGAACACGTGGATCCCACCCGTGCCCAGCGCCCGCAGCTCGAGCAGACCGGCGGCCAGCGACACCACGTGCAACGCCGCCTGCAGCAACACGCTCGCAGCGGTCGTCACGGCGAAGACGACCCCGCGGTCGTGGCCCAGCCCGGCGGCGTAGCGCGCGCCCCAGACCCACAGAACCGGGATCGCCGCGAAGCCCGCCAGCAGCAGGATCCCCGAGGGCAGCGTGCTCCAACGGCCGAACGTATCGACGTGCCCGCCGTCGTAGGGGTTGCGGCCGGCCAGCGAGACCCACGCCACCCCGGCGGCCACCAACCAGACGGCCAGCGGCCACAGCAACCGCCAGGCCAACGGCCCGGCGACGGCGGCGAGGACCGCGGGCACCTGACTCCAGCGTGAACGGGTCGGGACGGGGAGTTCGAGAACAGCAGACATGGCTACTCCTTCGATGCCAGCGGCAGCACGCCCGCGAGCGCCTGCAGCGTGAGGGGGTGGGTGCGTCCGGCGAATCCCGCAGGCACGTCGGACGCGGCGACGATCGCGCTCCCGCGACCGCCCAGGCGCTCGAGCTCGCCCAGGCGGGGCAGGGCTTCGATCACGGCAGGATCCGCCTCGACGCGGACCCAGCGGGTCAGGAGTTCGTCGACGTCGGCGTCGGTGACGAGCCGGCCGGCGTCCAGCACGAGCACGCGCTCGAAGAGCGGCGCGGTCTCGTCGATCAGGTGGGTCGAGATCACCCACGTGCGCGGGCGGAGCGCCTGTTCCTCGATGATCGCCCGCGTGAGCAGGTCGCGGGAGGGGGCGTCCAACCCCGTTTGCGGCTCGTCGAGCAGGGTGAGTGGCGCACGGCTCGCCAACGCGAGGGACGCCTGCGCTGCGGTCTGCTTCCCCGCGCTGAGGCGCCGGGGGTGGGCGGACGGGTGGATGCCGAACCCCTCCAGCAGGGCGAGCGCGCGGGTGCGGTCGAAGTGGGGCCGCGCTCGTCCCAGCCCGGCGATGAGGGACGCCAGCGTGCGGTCCCCAGCCCCCGGCCAACCTGCGCCGGCGAGGTGGACCAACCCCGGCGTCCGGCCGAGGTCGGCGAGGGGGACGCGGTGGACGTGGGCGTCGCCGGTGAACCGGGGTTCGCGCCCGGCCAGGACCCGCAGCAGGGTGGTCTTGCCGGCGCCGTTGCGGCCGACGAGCCCGACGATGCTGGCGGCGGGGATGATCGCGTGGAGGTCGGCCAGCGCGGCGACGTCGCGGCCCGGGGACCGGTAGGTGACCGAGAGTCCGGTGAGGGCGATGGCGGGGCTGTCAGCCATGGTGGGCCTCCTGGATCAGGGCGATGACGTCGGCGTCGGTGAGCCCGAGGCGGCGGGCCTCGGCGAGCGCGGGGGCGAGGAAGCGGGCGGCGAAGTCGGTGCGGCGCCGGCGCAGGAGGGCGTCGCGGGCGCCGGTGGCCACGAACATGCCGATGCCGCGCTTCTTGTACAGGACGCCCCCGGCGACCAGCTCGTTGACGCCCTTCAGCGCAGTGGCCGGGTTGATGCGGTGGAACGCGGCGATCTCGTTGGTCGAGGGGGCCTGGTCCTCCTCGGCGAGGAGGCCGTCGACGATGTCGTTCTCGATCGCGCGGGCGATCTGCAGGAACAGCGGCAGCTCCACGCCATCGGCCTGCCCGATGGGTGCATTAGTGGAGTAACTAACCATGCAACCAGTGTGCGCCTGGCGTCAGGGAGAAGTCAAGCCCTCGACACAGGCAAGGCAGGCTGTCGGCGGCAGGAAGGCGGGCTGTCGGCGCAGTCACCGCGGCGGTCAAGCGGCGGCGGTGCGGCCGACGCGCCACCAGGGGAACAGGGCGACCAGCAGCATGCAGCCGGTGAGGAAGAAGGCCCAGCCGAAGCCGAAGACGTCGGCGATCAGTCCGGCGAGCAGGGTGCCGGCGATGGAACCCAGGTCGGTCGACATCGAGAACGTCGACAGGGCCTGGCCGCCGTTGCGGTCGGCCCCGATGATGTCGGCGAGCATGGCCTGCGACGCCGGCTGGATCATCGACGCCCCCACGCCGGTCAGGACCGACAACCCCAGGAACACCGGCAGCGACTCAGACCAGCCGAACACCAGCGTGGTCACGCCCGTCACGAGCAACCCGACCATCAGCACCGGACGCCGGCCCAGCGCGTCCACCATCCGCCCGGTGAACTGCTGCGCGATCACGTTGCCGACGGCCATCAGGGTCAGCGCGATGCCGGCCATGGGCGCGCCGATCGTGGGCACGTGCGCGGCCAGCAGCGGCACCAGCGCGATCCGCACCCCGAAGGTGGCCCAGCCGTTCGCGAACCCCGACACCAGCAGAGCCCGGTAGTGGGGCAGCGCCATGGCCTCGGCGAGCTTCATACGGGGGCGGGCGTCCTCGACGGCGGCGTCGCGGGGCGCCTCGCGCAGGAACAGCAGCACCACCAGCAGCGCGAGCACCACCGTGCCGCCGTAGATCGCGAAGGCGACGCGGTAGCCCAGCACGGCCAGGAAGGTGCCCAGGATCGGCCCGATGATGTTGCCCAGCAGGAACGCCGACCCGTACAGCGCCGACGTGCGGCCGCGCGCGGTCGGCGGCGCCAGCCGCACGATCAGGCCCATCGACGAGACGGTGAACGTCACCGAACCGATGCCGCCCAGGCCGCGCCACAGCAGCAGGTCCCAGTAGCCGACGGCGACCGCGCACAGGAACGAGCTCGCCGCCACCACGGCCAGGCCCGCGATGTACATCCAGCGCTCGCCGAACCGCGAGATCAGGACGCCGGCCCCCGGCGCGAACACCATCCGGGTGAGCGCGAACACCGTCACGATTGCGGACGCCGCGGCCACCCCCACGTCGAAGCTCGCCGCGTACTGGGGCAGGATCGGCGCGATGATGCCGAAGCCGAGGGCGATCACGAACGCGGCGACGACCAGGACCCAGATCTCCCGGGGGACCGGCACGCGGGCGGGGGCCTGGCTCATGCGGCCTTGACCACCTCGGTGGGCACCCGGGGCCGCAGGCGCCCGGTGCTGCGGAGCACCCAGAGCACCACGTTGACCGAGCACATCACCCCGATGACGGTTGCGCAGATCAGCATGGAGAGGTCGCCGACGGCCCACGCCCAGGCCCAACCCCACAGCACCACGAGATCCACCCGTGCAGCTTACGGCCACGGTAGCGTGGCGGCATGACCACCCTCGTGCTCACCGTCATCGGTGATGACCGTTCCGGCATCGTCAACACGCTCGCCGAGGTCGTGGCGTCCCACGACGGCAACTGGGAGCGCAGCTCGATGTCCGAGCTGGCCGGCGCCTTCGCGGGCATCGTCGTCGTCACGCTCCCCGAGGGCCGGGCCGCCGACTTCACCGCGGCCGTCCAGGCGCTGCCCGACCTCACGATCGTCGTGCACGACGTGGACGCCGCGGAGGCCGAGGAGCCCGACTCCCGCATCACCGTCGAACTGCTCGGCAACGACCGGCCCGGGCTCGTCCGCGAGCTCACCGCCGTGTTCGCCGAGCACGGCCTGTCGATCGAGGAGATCGAGACCGGCTCCTACGAGGCCCCCATGGCCGGCGGACGCCTGTTCGAGGCGCTGCTCGTGGTCCCGGTCCCGAAGGGCACCGACGCGGACGCCCTCCGCGCCGACCTCGAGAAGCTCGCCATGGAGCTGATGGTGGACATCACCGTCGGCGACCTCGGCGACGAGAACTGAGCGCATGGCGTCCGAGGTCGACCAGGTCTTCGACTCCTGGGCCGGCCTGCCCGCCGCCATCGGCGTCTCGCTGAGCGCCTTCTTCCTCTTCGGGTTGATGTGGACGCCCGTCGGCCTGGCCGTGCTGGTGGCGTCCATCGCCTACGCGTGGGTCGTGAGCAAGCCGCTCGCGCAGGACCTGATCCTGATCGGCATCGGCCTGTGCGCGGTCGCGACCACCTCGGTGAAGGCCGACATCAGCTGGCCGCGCTTCTTCGCGATCGGGTTCGCCCTCGCCGCGGCTGTCGCGCTGCCCTTCCTCATGGACCGCTTCGTCTACCAGCGCGAGGTGATCCGGTTCCCGTGGCGGGGCGGACGGACGTGGACCAACCTGCAGAAGTCCTACCTGTTCCTGGTGCCGTTCCTCGCCTGGCTGATCCTGCCGTTCTACTTCATCACCTCGGGCGCCTACGAGAACTGGCCCGCCATCCACGAGCCCAGCGAGTACGCGCGCTTCTTCGTCGGCGTCAACGCCGTCGGCACGTGGGACGAGCTGTTCTTCATCTGCACCTGCTTCGTGCTGCTGCGCCGGCACTTCCCGATGTGGCAGGCCAACTTGCTGCAGGCGGTGATCTTCGTCTCGTTCCTGTGGGAGCTCGGCTACCAGCGCTGGGGGCCGCTCCTGACGTTCCCGTTCGCGCTGCTGCAGGGCTACATCTTCACCAAGACGCGGTCGCTCACCTACGTCGTGATCGTGCACCTGCTGTTCGACGCGATCGTGTTCCTCGCGATCGTGCACGCGCACGACCGCTCGTTCTTCCCGTTCTTCCTCTACTGAGGGCGCGGGCTCAGCGCAGCAGGCCCGCCAGGAACGCCGCGTCCTTGGAGTAGTTCTCGGCGTCCAGCAGCAGCTTGTCGTTCTTGCGCGCCAGGCCGTGGCTGTGGGTGAAGGACGCCAGGTCCTCCAGCCGCTCGACGATCACCTCGAGCAGCTGGGGCACCGTGGCGTCGGAGCCGTAGGCGCGCAGCGCCAGTTCCAGGCGCGCGGAGAGGTCGATCGGCAGGTCGGGTGCGTCGGGGTTGGAGGGCCGCATCAGGGGGACCATCCGGTAGCAGAGGTAGCCGAGGTCCCACAGGCGCGGGCCGGGGGCCGCGAAGTCCCAGTCGATGACGCCGACGAGCTCGTGGTCGCGGAACACCATGTTGTAGGGCGCGAAGTCGTTGTGGCAGATCACCTCGGCGGGCTTGCGGGGGGCCGAGCGCCAGTGCGGGTCAGGGTCGGTGTACCCGACGGTCGCGTCGTGCAGCTGCCGCAGCCACTTCGCCGCGCGCTTGAGGGCCGCGTCGTCGTAGACCCACTCGGGCAGCGGGTAGGTCGGCACCTTGCCCTTCAGGTAGGTGAGGGCCTCGCGGCCGTCCTTCGTCCACCCCTGCGGCTCGGGCACCCACTCCAGGCCCTGCTCGGACAGGTGGGCCAGCAGCCGCTGGATGGTCGGCGTCCACGGGCCGGCCTCGCGGAGCACCTGGTCGCCGAGGCGGGCCACTTCGGTCATGTGACCGCCCTCGAGCGGCTTCTCCGGCTTGACCATGCGGCCAGCCTAACAATTACGGGTCGGGGACGCCGACGCATGCGGCAGGTGTGCGGCCGCGCTCGTCGACCGCACGGAGCAGCCACGTGATGTCCTGCCGCGCCATCAGGAAGCACGCCGGCGAAGCGCCGGCCACCTCGGTCACCACCGTGTCGACCGGCAACCCGCTCGAGGTGCCGTCGGGCCAGGGCTTCGGGACCACCGCCTGCCCGCCGCCGCTGATGTCGATGATGTCGCACCGGATCGTGACCACCGCGGGCCCAGGGGTGAGGGGGCGGTAGGTCTCCTGCATCTGGTAATCCTGCCCGTTCGCCACGACGACCGGGAACCAGTCGGCCTGGACGTGCACGCCCAGCTCGACCAGCGGCTTCGGGCAGCCGTCGGGCACCGGGGGCAGCACCAGTTCGGGGTACTCCTCCGGCGGGTAGAACGACTCCTCGGGCAGCGGGACGGCCTCGACCGACGGCCCACCCGGCACGCCGGCACCGGCCGGCACCGGCGGGCGCAGCAGGTGCGGGACGATCGTGGCGAGCAGGGTCAGCACCACGATCACGGACCCCACGAGCAGGGCCACGCGGCGCGTCCGGGCGCGCTCCTCGGCGGGCCCGGGGGCTCCGGGGGGAGGTCCCGACGGCGACGACATGGCCGCAGCCTGCCACACCCGGAGCATGACGAACCTCCACCCGTCGTCTCATCTGTTCCTCATGGGCCCTATCTACGATGGATCGCATGAGAGTGGGCGAGCTGGTCGGCGGGCGCTACCGCCTCTGCGCCCCGCTGGGACGCGGGGCGATGGGGCAGGTGTTCCGCGCGACCGACGAGAGGCTGCGGCGCGAGGTCGCGGTCAAGGCCGTCGACCTCACGAGCACCACCGACCGGTCCGTGGCCGAGCGCTTCCACCGCGAGGCCATCGCCACCGCCCAGCTCAACCACCCCAACATCGTCACGATCTTCGACGCCGGCAGCGACGGCCAGACGGCCTGGCTCGTCATGGAGCTGCTGTCCGGACGCCCGGTCTCCCAGGTCCTGCGCGAGGAGGGCCCGATGTCGGAGACCCGCGCCATCGCGGTGGCCCGGGAGGTCGCGCAGGCGCTGGTCGCGACCCACGCCATCGGCGTGGTGCACCGCGACATCAAGCCGGCCAACATCATGGTCAGCGGCCCCACCGTCACCCTCCTCGACTTCGGCATCGCGCAGGTCACCCTCGACGCCGAGCAGCACCTCACCGCCCCGGCGACCACCCTCGGCACTGCGGCCTACATGTCGCCCGAACAGGCGCAGGGGCGCCGGGCCACCGCGGCGTCCGACGTCTATGCCCTCGGTGGAGTGCTGGTCGCCATGCTGACCGGGCAGCCGCCCTACCCGGGCGACAACGCGATCCAGGTCGCCGGCCGCCACATCAGCGAGCCGCCGGTCTCGGTGCGCTCGCGCCGGCCCACCGTCTCGGCGACGCTCGACGACCTCGTGCTGCGCATGACGGCCAAGGACCCCCTCGCGCGGCCCACCGCCGCCATCGTCGCCCAGGCCCTGACGCACCTGGCCGACAACCCCGGTGCCGCCCGCACCGAGGCGATCCTCCCCGCCGCCGCGGCCGCGGTCGTCGCGCCCCCGGCGACCGCCATCCTCCCCGCGGTCACCGCCGACCTGCCGCCCGCCACCACCCCGATGCCGGGCGTCACGGCCCGCCTGCCCGTGTCCCCGGCCGAACCCCCCGCCTCCGCCGCGCGGCTCAGCACGCGGCCCGACGTGCAGGGCTCGCGGCGCCCGGTGGACGCCGCGCGCTTCCGCACCGCGGCCATGTGGCTGGGCGTGATCGCCGCGGCGATCCTGGTCTTCATGGTGTCCTGGGCGATCGGCTCGTCGGTGTTCCGGGCCGCCCCGGCGGCGTCCGCCTCGCCCGTGACCACCCCCGTGGACACGGCGCCGGACGAACCCGCCACCCCGGCGACCGGGCCGACGCGCCCAGGCCCCGGCCTGCCCTCGATCAACCTCCCGTCCCCCGAGGACGTCGCCCGCGAGGCCGCCCTGCGCGCCGGCATCGCGGGCGTGGACGCCGCCCTCGCGACCCTGCCCACCGACACCCCCGACGGCGAGCGCACGTCTGCTGCGTTGAAGAAGGCGTGGGCGGCCGCGAGCGAGGACCTGCTCGCCGACAAGAAGCCGCGGCAGGCCCTGGAGAAGTTCCGCGACCAGGTCGACAAGCAGCGCGACGACGGCAACCTGCGGCTGTGGGAGGCCGAGGCGGTCAAGCTGGCCCTCAGCGCGGTCGAGGCGCTCGTCCCGGCGGCCTGACGGGGCCTTGTCGCCCCCACTAGGTTGGGGCGCATGACGAACCCGCTGCTCGAACGCTCGCACCTGCCCTACCAGCTGCCCGACTTCGCGGCGCTGACCCCCGAGCACTACCGCGAGGCCTTCGAGACCGGCACCGCGCAGCAGCTCGCGGCGCTGGACGCCCTCGCCACCGACCCCGAGCCGGCCACCGTCGAGAACGTCCTCCACGTCTGGGACACCTCCGGCGACCTGCTCGCCCGCACCTCGATGGTGTTCTACGCGGTGAAGGCCGCCGACACCACGCCCGAGCTCGACGCCCTCTACGAGGAGCTCGCCCCCCGCCTGGCGCAGCACAACGACGCCATCTGGCTCGACCGCCGCCTCTTCGACCGCTTCACCGAGCTCGCCACGCGCGCCCAGGCCGGCGAGGTCGCCCTCGACGCCGAGGACGCCTGGCTGCTCGAGGACACCATCCGCCGCTTCACCCGCGCCGGCGTCGCCCTCGACGAGGAGGGGCAGGCCCGGCTCCGGGAGCTGAACACCCGCCTGGCCGAGCTGCAGGCGTCCTTCGTCAAGGCCAACCGCGAGGCCCGCGTGGCCGGCAAGGTCGTGGTCACAGACCGCGCCGAGCTCGACGGCCTGACCGACGCCGAGGTCGAGGCGCTGGCCACCGGCGACGGCGAGTGGACCATCGAGCTGGTCAACACCACCCAGCAGCCGATCCTGACCCGGCTCCACGACCGGGGCCTGCGCCGACGCGTGTTCGAGGCGTCCGTCGCCCGCGGGCTGGGCGGCGAGAACGACACCCGCCAGACCATCGTCGACATCGCCCGCGCCCGCGCCGAGCGCGCGAACCTGCTCGGCTACGAGCACCACGCCGCACTGTCGGCCGAGTCGGGCTGCGCGAAGACCACCGAGGCCGTCAACAACCTCATGGGCCCGCTCGGCCGGGCGGCCCTCAAGCAGGCCGAGACGGACGCCGCGGCCTTCGCCGAGCGGTTCGCCCAGCTGGGCCAGGGCGAGGACTTCGCCGCCTGGGACTGGGAGTACGTGGCCGAGATCGTCCGCACCGAGACGTTCGCGTTCTCCGACGCCGACGTCGAGCCGCACCTCGACGTCGCCAAGGTGCTCGACGCGACCTACGCCGCCGCGCACGACCTGTACGGCATCACCTTCACCCGCCGCGAGGACCTCGTCGGGCACACCGCCGAGGCGGACGTGTACGAGATCCACAACGCCGACGGCTCGCCGCTGGGGCTGTTCCTGATGGACTTCTGGGCGCGCCCCACCAAGGACGGCGGCGCCTGGATGACCTCGATCGTGCGGCAGAACCACCTCACCAAGCAGCTGCCCGTGGTCACCAACAACTGCAACTACACCAAGGGCAGCTCGGCGATCAGCTGGGACGGCGTGATCACGATGTTCCACGAGTTCGGCCACGCGCTGCACGCGCTGTTCGCCGACTCGAAGTACCCCTCGCGGTCGGGCACGGCCACGCCGCGGGACTTCGTCGAGTTCCCCAGCCAGGTCAACGAGCACTGGGCCTGGCAGCCGGACCGCGTGCTGCCGGCCGAGCTGCTCGACAAGCTCAAGGACGCCCGGTCGTTCAACCAGGGCTTCGGCTCCCTCGAGATCATGGCCGCCACCCTGCTCGACCAGGCGTGGCACCAGACCCCGCTGGACGCCCTGCCCCGCTCGGGCGACGAGGTCGAGGACTTCGAGCGCCGCGCGCTGGAGTTCTGGGGCGTCGCCTCCGACCTCGTGCCCCCACGCTACCGCTCGACCTACTTCAGCCACATCTTCGGCGGCGGCTACGCGGCCGGGTACTACGGCTACAAGTGGGCCGAGGTCATGGACGCCGACGCCGTGGCCTGGTTCGAGGAGAACGGCGGCGGCACCCGCGAGAACGGCGACCACTTCCGGCGCACGCTGCTGGCGCCCGGCGGGTCGGTGGACGCGCTGGACACCTACCGCAGCTTCCGAGGACGCGACCCCCACGTCGAGCCGCTGCTGGAGCGGCTCGGCCTGGAGATCTAGGGGCCGTCGGGCAGCGCGAGCGGCCGGACGGGGAGGCGGTTCATCAGGTCGACCGCGTCCAGCCGCTCGCCCTCCTCGGTCATGCCCGCGCCGGCGATGAGCACCATGATCGTCCAGCCGGTCAGCGACCAGTCCTGGCCGTCGGTGGTCGTGTAGGTGGTGTTCTGGCCGGCGAGGTGCTCGAGCGCCTCGCGGGCGTGGAGCGCGTTGAACGCCCAGCCCAGGTGCTTGAGGTCCGAACCCGGGCGGGCGGTGAGGCCGTAGGCGTGCATGGCGGCCCGGTAGAGCGGGACGTACCGCTCCATGACGTGCGCCCGGTACTGGCCCATCGCGTTGCGGACCGGGGGGTAGTCCGGCCACAGCGCCTGCAGGGCCTCGGCGACGCGGATGACCTTGGTGCTGTCGGCGTAGGTGAACGCCTCGTAGGCGAACGTGCGGACGAACTCGCCCAGTGTGCCCGTCGAGGCCTTGATGGCGTTCGCCAGCAGGCGGTCGTACTTGGGTTCGAAGCGGGCGGGCCGCATGGCGTAGTTGATGACGTCGTTGTACCAGTCGGTCGCCAGCGGCCAGCGGCGCAGCATCTGGTGCTGGCTCATCTCCAGCACGGACTCGACGAAGGGTTGGTGCCCCAGCGAGCTGGACAGGATGCGCGGCACCGAGTCGCGCCCGTCCCGGCCGGGCGGGGCGTCGTCGATCAGCCGGTCGGCCAGGTGGTTCGCGGCCCGCGCCAGCATGTACTGGGTGACCGGGTTCAGGGGGCCGTTCGCCCCGCTGCGCGACGAGATCGACGTCAGGACGCCGTCCAGGTCCTCGATCATGATGTGCCCACGCAGGCGGAGGGGACCTCCGCCACGGTCCTGCACCCAGACGGCCGCCTCCTCGCCGGGGGTGCCCTCGATCAGCCGTTCCACAAGTCCATGTTGCCGTACTTTCACACTTTCGGGGACGCCCAGTCCCCCCTGACCCGGGGGAGACCTCCCCCGAGGGCGTCCGGGAAGGGCCGGGGCGGGCCGGCGTCAGCACTCGATGACGTTCACCGCGAGACCGCCGAGGGCGGTCTCCTTGTACTTCGCCTTCATGTCGGCGCCCGTGTCGCGCATGGTCTTGATCACGCTGTCGAGGCTGACGATGTGCGTCCCGTCGCCGCGCAGGGCGGTGCGTGCGGCGGCCACGGCCTTGACCGACGCGATCGCGTTCCGCTCGATGCACGGCACCTGGACGAGCCCGCCGACGGGGTCGCAGGTGAGCCCGAGGTTGTGCTCCATCCCGATCTCGGCGGCGTTCTCGACCTGCTCCGGCGTCCCGCCCAGCACGGCGGCCAGGCCGGCCGCCGCCATCGAGCAGGCCGAACCGACCTCGCCCTGGCAGCCCACCTCGGCCCCCGAGATGGACGCCGTGTTCTTGAAGATCATCCCGATCGCGCCCGCGGTGAGCAGGAACTTCACCACGCCCGCCTTGTTCGCGCCCGGCACGAAGTCCCAGTAGTAGTGCAGCACCGCCGGGATGATGCCGGCCGCCCCGTTGGTGGGGGCGGTCACGACCCGGCCGCCGGCAGCGTTCTCCTCGTTGACGGCCAGGGCGTAGAAGGTGATCCAGTCCATGCCGCGCAGCGGGTCCTCCGAGGCACCCTCGGTGACCAGCTTGGTGTGCAGGGCGGGCGCCCGCCGCAGGACGCGCAGGCCGCCGGGGAGGCGTCCCTCGGTCTCGGCGCCGTGGGCCACGCACTCCTGCATGACCGCCCAGATCTCGAGCAGGCCGTGCTCGACCTGCTCCTTGGTGCGGCCCATGGCGACCTCGTTCTCCAGCGCGATGCTGGCGATGGAGAGTCCGGTGTGCTCGCTGATCTCCATCAGCTCGGCCGCGGTGTGGAACTTGTAGGGGATCGCGGGCCCCGCCTCGGGCACGACGGGGTCGGAGGCGTCGGCGTCCCCCCGTACGACGAAGCCGCCGCCGACCGAGTAGTAGGTCGCCTCGTGGACGACCTCGCCGGCGGCGTCGCGCGCGGTGAGGACCATGCCGTTGGGGTGGGTCGGCAGTTCGACCGAGCCGTCGAGGACGAGGTCGGCGGCCGGGTCGAACGCGATGGTGTGGCGGCCGCCGAGGGTGAGTTCGTGGGCGTCCCAGGCGCCGCGGACCTTGCCGGCCACCGCCCGCGGGTCGACCGACTCGGGCCGCTCGCCCAGCAGGCCGAGGATGACCGCGTTGTCGGTGCCGTGGCCACGGCCGGTGGCGCCCAGCGAGCCGTAGAGGTCACAGTGCACGCGGGCCACGTCCCCCAGCCGGTCGCCGACCTCGTCGAGGAACATCGCCGCAGCACGCATCGGCCCCACCGTGTGGGACGACGAGGGCCCGATCCCGATGGAGAACAGGTCGAACACGCTCAGAGCCATGGTGGCGACAGTACTGGGCCGCCTCCACCCGGGGCACCCCCTCGGGGTCAAACCCCTAGACCGCTGGTCGGAGGCCGAACCGAACGGCCGACCGATGTGGAATGTCGGTGCCCGCGGGCAGGCTGGAGCCATGATCTTCCTCGCTCACACCGCCGTCCTGCTCATCGCCCTCGTCTTCATCGCCATGACCTTCACGCCGATCTTCGCCGACGCCTGAGTCACCCCGCGCAGTAGGTGTAGCGGTGGTGCTCGGCGTACCCGAGCTTCCGGTACAGGGCCACCGCACCCTTGTTGGCCACCTCCACCTGCAGCGCGACCCGGCTCGCCCCCGCCGCCGCCAGGATCGCCCGCCCGTGCTCGGGCAGCGACCCGCCCCGCACCAGCGACACCCAGTCGTCGCCCGGGGCGTCGTCCCACTCCAGGTCCAGCCCGGACGCCGCGGGCCCCGGCCGGTCCGCCGGCCCGGCGCCCACGTCCCGGGTCATCACCCACGTCCACGGACCGGCGGCCCAACCGCGCGCCGCGCAGGCGGCCAGCAGGGCCTCGCCCGCGGCGTCCGAACCGCTGAGGGGGAGCGGGACGTGCACCCGCGGCGGCAAGCCCCGCGCCGCGTACCAGGCGGCGACCCGGTCGAGGGCCTCCTCCCGGGATGGTCCCGGGTCGCCCACCGCGAGCGCCGAGTTGGCCCGGCCGGTCCAGCCGTGGCCGGCGCGCAGCAGCCAGTCGCCGAGGTGATCCTGCTCGAGGCCGGGCCACGTACGCGCCAGCAGCCGTTCGAGGGTGTCGATGCCGTGCATGGGTGCATGCTGCCACCGCTGGGCGCCCGCTGTTGAACTGAAGCCAGAAGCGATCCGGCGCACCCGTCACGGACGAGGCGGGAGCTGGCTAGCGTGGAGGTGACCGGGGGCAGCGACGCCGCCCGGCCCGACCACGGGGGGACCTCATGAGTGATGTGCGCAGGACCGTGATCCTGGGCGCGGCGGGCCGCGACTTCCACAACTTCAACGTGCTGTACCGCGACGACGCGACCCGCGAGGTGGTGGCGTTCACGGCCACCCAGATCCCCGACATCGCCGGGCGCCGCTACCCGGCCGAGCTGGCCGGCGAGCGGTACCCGGGCGGCATCCCGATCGTGGACGAGGCCGACCTCGAGGACCTGATCGCCCGCGAGAACGTCGACGAGTGCGTGTTCTCCTACTCCGACATCGCGCACGCCGACGTCATGCACCTGGCCAGCCGCTGTATCGCCGCCGGCGCCGACTTCGTGCTGCCCGGCGGGGCGCCGTCCATGATCACCTCGACCAAGCCGGTCATCAGCGTCTGCGCGGTGCGCACCGGCGTGGGCAAGTCGCAGACCTCGCGCTACCTGGTGAGGATCCTGCAGGAGCTGGGCAAGAAGGTCGTCTCGGTGCGGCACCCGATGCCCTACGGAGACCTCGCCAAGCAGGCCGTGCAGCGCTTCGCGTCGTACGCCGACCTCGACGCGCACGAGTGCACCATCGAGGAGCGCGAGGAGTACGAGCCGCACATCGACGCCGGCTTCGTCATCTACGCGGGCGTCGACTACGAGGCGATCCTGCGCCGTGCCGAGGAGGAGGCCGACGTCATCATGTGGGACGGCGGCAACAACGACCTGCCGTTCTACCGCCCCGACCTGCACATCGTGCTCGCCGACCCGCTGCGCCCCGGCGACGAGGCCGGCTACCACCCCGGCGAGGCGAACGTGCGCATGGCCGACCTGGTCATCATCAACAAGTGCGACGTGGCGTCGGAGGACGCGATCGCCCAGGTCGAGGCGTCCGTGCGCGGGCTGAACCCCGACGCGACCGTGATCCGCTGCGACTCGCCCGTCACCGTCGAGGACCCCGAGCTGGTCCGCGGCAAGCGCGCCCTCGTGATCGAGGACGGACCCACGCTCACCCACGGGTCGATGTCGTTCGGCGCGGGCGTGGTCGGGGCGAAGGCGGCCGGGGTCGCCGAGATCGTGGACCCGAGCCCGTACGCCGTGGCGTCGCTGGCGGCGACCTACGCGAAGTACCCCAACGCCCGCGGGATCCTGCCCGCGATGGGCTACGGCGACGCGCAGATCCGCGACCTGGAGGCGACCATCGACGCGGCCGACGCCGACGTGGTCGTCTCGGGCACGCCCATCGATCTCACCCGCGTGCTGTCGGTGAACAAGCCCATGACCCGGGCGCGCTACGAGCTGCGCGAGCAGCAGCCGGGCGTGTTGGCCGAGGCGGTTCGCAAGGCGATCGGCGGGTAGCGCTCAGCGGCGCAGCCGGACGCCCTTGGGCGTCTGGTGGAACCCCGCCGCCAGCAGCGCGTGCACGAACGGGTGGTCGGCGCCGAGTGAGGCGGCGCCGTCGACCTTCTCGACCGTGAGCGCGGCGACCCGGCCGCCGTGGATGAGGCCGGCGAGTGCCTCGGCGGTCCGGCGCAGCTGGTCGGGGTTGGTCGACCACGTGAGGGCCGTGCGCCCGCCGCGCTCGAGCCAGGCGACGAGCTGCCCGTCGTCGAGGACCACCAGCGCCCCCGCCTTCCGGCTCGGCCGGTAGTCGCCCGAGCCGGGCCAGGGCAGGGCCGCGCCGAACGGGTTCGCCGGGTCGGACGCCGCGAGCACCAGCGCGCCCCCTGCCGCGCCCCGACCGACGCCGCGGAGCCGGTCGATCGCGCCGGTGGTGGCGAACTGGGCCGCACCCAGGCCCTCGACGAAGTAGCCGCGCCGGAGGCGTCCGGCGTCCTCGGCGGCGGAGTACACCTTGTAGACCCCCGCGAAGCCGCCCTCGATGCCCTCCGATTGCACCGCTCCGCGCGTGACCACCCCGTACCGGTCGAGCAGCAGTTCCGCCGTGAGCACCACCCGCTCGCCGGCGGCCCGCCCGTCGCCGACGGCCTGTGTTCCGGCCGCCCAAAGCCCGGGTTCCACCAGCGACCAGCGCCCGCCCACCGAGGGCGGGGCCGCGGCGCGGGGCAGCCGCAGCCGGGGGCGTCCGTACCGGGTGCGGGGAGCGGCGGTGCGGGCGCGGTGGGTGCTCGACCCGCCGCCGAGCCGCGCGCGCACCGGGGCGAGCGTGTCGTTGGTGACCAAGCCCTTCCAGACCAGCGACCACAGGGCATCGGACGCCGCCATCCCGCCCGGGTCGCCCACCGCGTCGGCCAGCGGGCCGAAGAAGGACGCCCCGCCGGCGGCGAGCGCGTCGACCAGGCCGCGCTCGAGGTCGCCCTCGGGCTCGGCGAGGACCGTGCCCAGCGGCCCGAGGTCGGTCGGCCACAGGGTGACCCAGCCGTCGGCGGCCGCCAGACCGCCCTGCCCGCGCCAGCCGACCTCGCCGGCGGCGCACAGCTCGTCGAGCATCGCCGGCGCGTAGTCGCGCACGCGCGCGGGCAGGATCAGGGTCTCGACCGCGGACGCGGGCAAGGCGACCCCGGCCAACTGCTCGACCACCCGCAGCACGCCGTCGACGCCGCGGTAGCCCCCACCGACGCCCTGCCAGGCAGGGAGGAAGCGGGCGTAGTCCTCGGCGGGGACCGGCTCGACCTCGGCGCGCAGCGCCGCCACCGAGCGGCGCCGGATCAGGCGCAGCACCCCCGGGTCGACGAACTCCCGGTCGCTGGCACTGCGGGCACCCTGCCCGAAGTTGATCATGGTGGGGGTGAACTCGCCCTCCAGGAGGCGTCCGTCGGCCACCAGCCGCCGCAGGCCCTGGACCGCGTGGGCCAGCGCCCAGCCGAACCGGACCGCGATCTCGTCGGCCGTGAACGGCAGGTGCGTGCGCGCGTAGCGCACCAGCAGGTCGCCGATCGGGTCGGGAACCGGGTCGGTGAAGGCCGCCGGCAGCCCCGGGGGCAGGGCCACGCCGAGGGCGTCGCGGAGGCGTCCGGCGTCCTCGGCAGCCGCCCAGCGACCCTCGTCGCCGGGCAGCCCGGCGGGCACCACCCGGCGCGCGGACTCCAGGTCGGCGAGCCAGCCCGGCACGGCGTCGGGGTCGGCCGATCGGACCGCCAGCTCGGCCGTCGACAGCGGGCCGAGCACGCGCAGCAGGTCGGTGAGCTCGTCGGGGTCGCGCGCGCGGCGTCCGTCGGCGAGGTGCTGCAGCTCGGCGTACGTGCGGGACAGCGCGTCGGGGTCGAGCAGGTCGCGCAGGCTCAGGCCGTCGGACGTGCCGAGCAGCTCGGCGAGCAGGTCGGGGTCGAGCGACAGCGCGGCGGCGCGGCGCTCGGCCAGCGGGGAGTCGCCCTCGTAGAGGAACTGGGCCACGTAGCCGAACAGCAGCGACTGCGCGAACGGGCTTGGGCGTCCGGTGGTGACCTCGACGACCTGCACCCGCCGGTCGCGGATGCGCCCCATCAGGTCGACCAGGGCGGGCAGGTCGAAGACGTCCTGCAGGCACTCGCGCACGGCCTCCAGGACGATGGGGAACGCCGGGTAGTTCGACGCCACCTCCAGCAGCGCCGCCGACCGCTGCCGCTGCTGCCACAGCGCCTGCCGGTGGCCGGGGCGCCGGTTGGGCAGCAGCAGCGCGCGACCCGCGCACTCGCGGAACCGGGAGGCGAACAGCGCCGAGCCGCCCACCAGTTCGGTGACGAGCGCGGTCACCTCCTCGGGGTCGAGGACGATGTGCTCCACGAGGTCGGGCGGCGCGGACGGGGCGCCCCACGCGTCGGCGTCGCCGGGGTCGGCGGTCGGGTCGGCGTAGCCCATGTCGGGCAGCCGCAGCACGATGCCGTCGTCGGCGTGCATCGCCTGCACGTCGACCCCATAGCGCTCGCGCAGCCGGGCGGCGATGGCCAGCGACCACGGCGCGTGCACCCGCGCACCCCACGGCGAGTGGATCACGATGCGCCAGTCGCCCAGCTCGTCGGTGAACCGCTCGACCACGATCGTGCGGTCGGTGGGTACCTGACCGGTCTGCTCGCGCTGCTCGGCCACGTACGTGAGCAGGTTGGACGCCGCGAGTTCGTCGAGCCCCGAGGCCACCAGCCGTTCGGCCGCACCCACGGCGTCCGAGGTGGACAGCTCGCGCACGAACGAACCGAGCGCCTCGCCCAGCTCGGCCGGACGCCCGATGGTGTCGCCCTTCCAGAACGGCAGGCGGCCTGGCTGCCCCGGCGCGGGGGAGACGAGGACCTGATCGTGGGTGATGTCCTCGATGCGCCAGGTGCTGGTGCCCAGCGTGATGACGTCGCCGACGCGCGACTCGTAGACCATCTCCTCGTCGAGCTCGCCGACGCGGCGGCCGGGACCGTCGCCGGCGATGAACACGCCGAACAGCCCCCGGTCGGGGATGGTGCCGCCGTTGGTGACCGCGATGCGTTGTGCGCCGCGACGGCCGGTGAGGGTGTCCGCGACGCGGTCCCAGACGAGGCGGGGGCGCAGCTCGGCGAACTCCTCGGCCGGGTAGCGGCCGGCCAGCATGTCGAGCACCGCGTCGAGGACGCCGCGGGTCAGGGTCGCGAACGGGGCGGCCCTCCGCACGAGCTCGAGGAGGTCGGGGACGGACCACTCGTCGAGGGCCACCATCGCCACGACCTGCTGGGCGAGCACGTCGAGCGGGTTCGCCGGCACGTGCAGCTGCTCGATCGCCCCGGCGCGCATGCGGTCGACGATCACGCTCGTGGCGACGAGGTCGCCGCGGTACTTCGGGAAGAACACCCCCCGGCTGACTGCCCCGACCTGGTGGCCGGCGCGACCCACGCGTTGCAGGCCTGAGGCCACCGACGGGGGCGCCTCCACCTGGACGACGAGGTCGACCGCGCCCATGTCGATGCCCAGCTCGAGGCTGGAGGTGGCGACCACGGCGGGCAGGTGGCCTGCCTTGAGCGCCTCCTCGGTCTGCTTGCGCTGGTCGTGGGACACCGAGCCGTGGTGGGCCCGGGCAATCACCGGCACCGCTCCCGCGGACGCCCCGGCCTGCCCCATCACCTGCGCGGGCGCCTGCGCCGAGGGCTTGGGTTTCGCCTGCCCAAGGCTTGGGTTCTGGGTGCCCAGGGCTTGGGTCTCGGCGCGTTCGGCGGCGATCTCGTTCAGCCGGCCGGTGAGCCGCTCGGCCAGCCGGCGCGAGTTGGCGAAGACCAGCGTCGACCGGTGGGCTTCGACCAGGTCGACGATGCGTTCCTCCACGTGCGGCCAGATCGACGGCACCTGGCGCGGCCCGTCCTCGTGCTCGGGGGGCGGGGCGGCCAGCGAGGCCATGTCCTCGACCGGGACGACGACCCGCAGGTCCCACTGCTTCTCCGACGGCGGCTGCACCACCGACACCGGACGTCCCCCGGCCAGGAACCGCGCCACCTCCTCGATCGGGCGTACGGTCGCCGACAGCCCGATGCGCTGCGCGGGGGTGGGCAGGAGGGCGTCGAGGCGTTCGAGGGTGAGCGCGAGGTGGGCGCCGCGCTTGGTGCCGGCGACTGCGTGCACCTCGTCGATGATCACGGTCTCGACGCCGCGCAGCGCCTCGCGCGCCTGCGAGGTGAGCAGCAGGTACAGCGACTCGGGCGTGGTGATGAGGATGTCGTCGGGGTTGCGGGCGAACCGGCGGCGCTGGTCGGCCGGAGTGTCGCCCGAGCGGACGCCCACGGTCACCTCGGGCCGCGGCAGCCCCAGCCGATCGGCCGCGTGCCCGATGCCGACCAAGGGCGAGCGGAGGTTGCGCTCGACGTCGACCGCCAGCGCCTTCAAGGGCGAGATGTAGACGACGCGCGTGCCGGGCGGTCGCTCGGCCTCACCTGTCCGCCCCCGGGACAGCCGGTCGATCGCCCACAGGAACGCGGCCAGGGTCTTGCCCGAGCCGGTCGGGGCGACGACCAGCGTGTGCTCACCCGCGCTGATCGCCGACCACGCCCCGGCCTGGGCGGCCGTGGGCGCGGTGAAGCTGCTGGAGAACCACGCCCGCGTGGCGGGCGAGAAGCGCTCCAGGACGTCGGCGCCGGGCTCGGTCGTCATGGTGGGGCCACTGTGCCACGCGGAACTGACGGTTTCTCTCCACAGGATCGGCGTCGTGGCCCCCGGCTGAGCGGTGCGATGGGGGGCGCCTTGCGATCCCGTGGAGGAAAACCGTCAGAAGCCGGCGGTGTCCGGGTTCGAGCCGACGCGGTTGCCGGCGTCGAGGCCGTCGATGCGGGCCATCGTGTCGGCGTCGAGTTCGAAGTCGAACACGGCGAAGTTCTCCTCGATGCGGGCCGGGGTCACCGACTTGGGCAGCACGATCAGGCCGTGCTGGAGGTGCCAGCGGATGATCACCTGCGCCACGGACCTGCCGAACGACGCGGCGATGTCCGCGAGCTCGCCGTTGCCGAGGTCGGCGCCGGAGCCGAGCGGGCTCCACGACTCGACCTTGATGCCCTTCTCCTCGCACAGCGTGCGCAGCGGGACCTGCGTGAACGTCGGGTGCACCTCGACCTGGTTGACCACGGGCACCTCGCCCGAGATCGCGTCGAGGTGGTGGGCGTGGAAGTTGCTCACGCCGATGCTGGTGGCCAGGCCCTCGGCCTTGAACTCCTGCAGGGCGTCCCAAGCCTCGAGGTAGGCGTCGCCGTACTTGACGGTCGACGGCCAGTGGATGAGGTAGAGGTCCACGTGGTCGAGGCCGAGCTTCTCGAGGCTGGTCTCGATGGCGCGGCGGGCGTCGGCCTTCTGGTGGGCGTCGTTCCACAGCTTGGTGGTGACGTAGAGGTCCTCGCGGGCGACGCTGCCCTGCGCGATGGCACGGCCCACGCCCGCCTCGTTGCCGTAGATGGCGGCGGTGTCGATGTGCCGGTAGCCGGTCTCGAGCGCGTGCAGGACGGCGGGCGTGACGTCGGCGTCGGGCACCTGCCACGTGCCGAAGGCGAGCTGCGGGATCGTCGTGCCGTCGTGGAGCGTGATCTCGGGGACCAGGGTCATCGTGCTTCCTCTTCTCTCGTGAAGGAGTTCATCATGCCGCGCAGCAGACCGTGCGCGTCGGGGTCGGACGCCGTGGGCCCGGCCAGCCAGCCGGGCGCGAACGGGGGCTGGGCGCGGCCGGACACGTGGCCCGCAGCCTCCTGCGGGTGGTGCTCGGCGTACCCGGGCTCGCGCGGGGGGATCGGCCCGGGGGCGGAAGGAGGGGTCCAGCCCGGGAGCGGGTGCTGGCAGTGGGGGCACGCGGGCGCGGGCACCGGGGGGTCGGGGTCGGTCACCAGCGGCGTCCGTTCGCCTTGACGCACGCGGCGAGCAGGGCCTCGGCGGCGGGGCTGAGCTCGGGCTGCGGGTAGCCGGGACAGCGGCGCAGCTCGGCGACCGTGGCCATGAGCAGCGCGCACCGGGCGGGGTGGTCGAGGCCGGGCCAGGGCTGGCCCTCCGTGGGCGTGCGCCCACCGGCCGCCGCATAGCCGCCGACGAAGGCGAACCAGCTGGCGTCATCGAGCAGGCCTGTGCCCCAGAGTGCGGCCGGGCCGGCGAGGTCCCAGGCCGGGTCGCCGAGCCCGAGCGTGTGGGCTCCGGTGAGCAGCCAGGTCTCGGTGCCGGGGAGGCGGCCGAGCCGGCCGAGGTCGAAGGTGCCGTGCACGACGGCCACCCGGGTGGGTACGGGCCAGGACTGCAGCAGGTGCAGCCCCAGTTCGCGCAGGATGTCGGTGGAACCGCCCGGGTGGAGCGCGTCGGCCTCGGCGACGGCGGCCTCGAACTGAAGGCGTCCGCCGTGCTCGGGAAGGTCGTCGGGGACCGCCACCGCGTGCAGGCGGGCCAGGAGCGCGCCGGCCTCGTGCCAGGGCGCGGGCTGGTCCTCGGGCAGGGGGTCGGTGACGGGGGAGAGCGTGATGAGGCGGCCGTCGGGCGCCGGCACGGGGGTGGCGCTCAGCGGGGGAGCGTAGAGGTGCCGGATCGGGTCGGTGGACGCCGCGGCGAGCCGTGCGGCGAGGTCGGCGGCGACGGTGCCGGCGGGGTGCTTGCTGACGAGGACGTCGTCGACCACCTGCTGGCGCATGACCTCCACCCTAGGGCGTCGGCCGCTGTCAGGCGCCTGTTCGGGAGGAGCGCTGTCCACAGGATTGTGCACAGCTGGGGAAAACTACATGCGTGTGATTTACCACTTGTAGTGGAAGTACCCCTGGGGGTATATTCGAATCACCGAAAACTCGCACCCGAGGAGCCTCGATGAGGAGAATCGTCATCCTGGGTGGCGGTACCGCCGGCACGATGGTCGCCAACAAGCTGCGAGCCACCGAACCGCCCTCCGCCCTGCAGATCACCGTCGTCGACCGCGACGACGAGCACCACTACCAGCCGGGGTACCTGTTCATCCCGTTCGGCACCTACACCCGCGACCAGGTGGTGAAGCCGCGGCGCCGGTTCCTGCGCCCGGGAATCGACCTCGTCCTGGCCGAGATCGAGAAGGTGGACGCCGACGCCAAGGCCGTCCACCTCGCCGGCGAGCGCACGCTGGAGTACGACACGCTGATCATCGCGACCGGCGTCCAGCCGCGCCCCGACCAGACGCCGGGGGCCGACGGCCCGGGCGTCCACCACTTCTACGACCTCGAGGCGTCGCTGCGCCTGAAGGAGGCGCTGCGGGAGTTCCCGGGCGGGCGCCTGGTGGTCCACATCACCGAGATGCCGATCAAGTGCCCGGTCGCGCCGCTGGAGTTCACGTTCCTGGCCGACGCGTGGTTCCGCGAGCGCGGCACCCGGCGCAAGGTCGAGATCGTCTACGTCACCCCGCTGGACGGCGCGTTCACCAAGCCCGTGGCGTCCCGCGAACTGGGCGGCATGTTCGGCAAGCGCGACATCCACATGGAGACCGACTTCGCCGTCGAGAGCGTCGACACCGAGAACCAGGAGCTGGTCTCCTACGACGAGCGGCGCATCCCGTACGACCTGCTGGTGTCGATCCCGCTGAACATGGGCCCCGACTACATCGCGCGCTCGGGCCTCGGCGACGAGATGAACCTCGTGCCGTGCAACCAGCAGACCATGCAGAGCCTCGCGCACCCCGACGTCTTCGTCCTGGGCGACGGCGGCACGCTGCAGACGTCGAAGGCGGGCTCGGTGGCCCACTTCGCGGTCGACATCTTCATGGAGAACTGGCCGCACTACCTCGCCGGCGAGCCCCTGACGCACTCGTTCGACGGGCACGCGAACTGCTTCATCGAGACGGGCCACGGCAAGGGACTGCTGCTCGACTTCAACTACAAGACCCAGCCGTACACGGGGTCGTTCCCGTTGCCGGGCGTGGGGCCGATGGCCCTGCTGAAGGAGAACCGCGCCAACCACCTCGCGAAGCTCGCCTTCCGGGGCATCTACTGGGAGTTCCTGCTCAAGGGTCGCCCGCTGCCGTTCACCACCGACATGTACCTCATGGGCAAGAACGTCGAGGACGAGGCGTCCGGCACCTCCACCCCCGACCTCATCAAGGGCCTGGTCGGCCTGCGCCGTTCGCACTGAGACAAGGAGTACAACCATGCCCACCTGCCGCATCGGAGGGCGTCCGATCGACGTCAACGACGAGGGCTTCCTCACGGTCTACGACCAGTGGGACGAGGAGCTCGCCCCCGTCCTGGCCGGCTACGCCGGCATTGACGAGCTGACCGACGAGCACTGGAAGGTGCTCCGCTTCCTGCGCGAGGACTACCCCGCCCGCAAGGAGACCGCCACCCTGCGCCGCGTCACGGCCGTCGGTGGCTTCGACATGAAGGAGCTGTTCCGGCTGTTCCCCGGGAAGCCCGCCAAGAAGATGAGCTACATCGCCGGGCTGCCCAAGCCCAAGGGCTGTGTCTAGGAGACCACCGTGACCGAGATCCTCGAAACCCCGATCATCCCCGACTTCGGGGACAACAGGCCCGCCCAGGGCGCCACCCGCACCAAGGGGCGCGACGGCGACAGGACCGAGTGCCCGGTCGACGAGCCCCAGGAGCAGGCCGCGCCCGCGGCGTCCGGCTACAGCGGACCGCGCAAGATCTGCTTCATCGCCTCCAAGGGCAACCTCGACATGGCCTACCCGGCCCTGATCATGGCCAACGCCGCCCTCGGCGAGGGCATCGAAACCCACATCTTCTTCACGTTCTGGGGCTTCGACCTCGTCACGGAACGGACGATGGACGACCTGAAGTTCACCATGGTGGGCAACACGGCGATGCACCTGCCCCAGGCGCCCGGGATGTCGATGCCGCAGGTCATGGGCCTGCTCCCCGGCATGACGGGCATGGCCACGAAGATGATGAAGAAGCAGATGGACGACCTCGACATCCCGGGTGTCCGCGAGTTCCTCGACATCATCGTCGCCTCGGGGGGGCACCTGTGGGGCTGCAAGCTGACGTTCGACATGAACGGACTGGCCCGCACCGACCTCTATGATGGTGTCGAGGACGTCATCAGCGCGGCCGATTTCATCGAGCTGAGCGAGGGCGCCCAGGTCATCTTCGTGTGAGTCCTCGGATCGGAGCGTCGGATGTCGCAGACCGTGCTGGGCATCCTGGCCATCGTGGCCGGGGCCGTGTTCTGCTTCCGCGGCTACCTGGCGCTCCGTTCCGTGATCGGCGTCTGGGGAGCGTTCGTCGGCTTCGGCCTGGGCGCCGCCCTCGTCGCTTTGCTCACCGGGGAACCGCCCCTGGCCGGGCTGCTCGGCTGGGTGGGGGCCATCGTGGGCGCCCTGCTGCTGGGCGGGTTGGCGTACACCTTCTACGCGGTGGCGGTCATCCTCACCATGGGGTCGGTCGGGTACGCGCTGGGCAGCGGCGCCGCGGCCCTGTTCACGGCCACGCCGTGGGTGGTCGTCGTGGCCGGCCTCGTCGGGGCGGCGATCCTGGTGGTCATCGCCCTGGCCGCCAACATGCCGGCGCTCCTGTTGATCCTGGTGGCGGCGGTCGGCGGGGCCTCGGCGATCGTGGCCGGCATCGCCCTGCTGATGGGCGTGCTGCCGTTGTCGGGCGCCGAACCGGACACCCTGGCCCAGGCCCTCTCCGAGCACTGGTGGCTGAACGTGGCCTACCTCGTCCTGCTGGTCGTCGGCATCGTGACCCAACTCCGGCACCGGTCCACCGCCGACCTGCGCGCCAGCTACCGGTGAGCGCAGCACGGAGGGTCACCCGGCGATGACGACGATCGACGACCTGCGCCTGTACGTGCGCCACGACGAGGGCGAGGGCCCCGTCATCGTGCTGCTGCACGGCATCAACAGCAACGCGGCTTGCTGGCGGACCGTGATCGACACCATCGGCCCTGAGTACCGGGTCATCGCGCCCGACCTGCTGGGGTTCGGTGAGTCGCCCAAGCCCGACATCGAGTACACGGCCGACCAGCACACGGCCGTGCTGGACGCCACGCTGCGCGACCTCGGCGTCACCGAGCGGTTCGTCCTGGTCGGCTACTCGATGGGCGGCAACGTCGCGATCCGGTACGCCGCCACGCACCCCGACCGACTGCGCCGGCTGTTCCTGTTGGCGGCACCCTTCTACCCGCCGCCGGAGGTGTACTCGCGGGCGTCGTTCGGCTGGCACTACGTCCAGGCGAGCTTCTACCAGTGGCTGTGGCGCTTCATCGGCCGGCAGAAGGAGCGGGACACGCTCCTGTTCGGGGCGGCGTCCGGGCCGCTGCAGGCACAGATGGGCGGGTTCCTCAAGACCGACGACGTCTCGGCGCACTGGGATCGCATGCGGCGCAACCTCGACAACACCATCGCCCGGGCCACGTTCGTCGACGACCTGCCGCGGCTGACCATGCCGACGGTGTTCGCGCTGGGCGTCCGCGACCCGATCGTCCGCCCCGACCAGACCCTGGCGCTCAAGCGCATCAAGCCCGCCCTCGAGATCCGCCGCATCGTCGGGCTCACGGCTGACCACATGCTCCTCGACAAGGCGCCCGACACGGTGGCCCGCGAGATCCTCGCCGACGAGGTGCGCCGCCTGCACGTGCGCTTCCACGAGGGTTCGGGCGACCCGGTCGTGCTGCTGCCCGGCCTCGAGGACGGACGCCCCTGGCTGCCCGTCGCCAAGCGTCTCGCCGGGCGGCGCGAGGTCGTCGTGCTGGACGCCCTGGGCTTCGGTGATTCCCCCCGGCCGCTCTCGGGGCACTACACCCTCGAGGACCACGCCGCGGCCGTGCTGGCCACCGTCACCGAGCTGTTCGGCGACACCCCCGTCACGCTCGTCGGCCAGGGGTTCGGCGGCAGCGTAGCGCTGGCGTGCGCGGCGTCCGGCCCGGCCCACGTGCGCGAGGTCGTCGCGTTCTCGCCGGCGCTGGTGGATCCGCGGACGGCGGGGGCCGACCAGCGCGCCGACCCGGCCGTCGCCCGGTTGCTCGCGGCTCGGGAGACCTACGCCGACCTGGCCCGCGACGAGCGCGCCCAGCGCCGGTCGAGCGAGCGGCTCGAGGCCGAGGTCGTGCCGGCGTTGCGCGGCATGGACGCCATGCTCACGACGGACGCCGAGGCCCTCCTCGCCCGCCAGACCGGCCCCGTCACGCTGGTCCTGCCGGCGGCGGACGCCATCACCCCCCGGGATTGGCTCCTCGAGCGTGCCCACGCGGAGCCGGGGGCGACCATCGTCGAGGTCGACGGCGCCGAGCGCTTCCCCTACCGGGCCCCGGACGCTGCCGCGGCGATCGTCCTGGGCGAGCCCGTCCCCGCGGCCCCGACCGAACGGGACGTCGCGCCGATCGCCCCCTCGGACGGGACGATCGGCCTGGCCCGCCGCCTGCTCGGCGGCGCGAACGCGCAGCTGGTGCGCCACGGCGTCCTGGCCCTGGTCGGCGGGCTCTTGCTCCTGCTGCTGCCGGTGACCCTCCCGGTGCGGGTGGTCGTGTGGGGCTTCGCGGTGTGGCTGCTCATCGAGGCCATCCAGACGATCGTGGGGGCCGTCGGCCTGCGGCGCGGGGGCGCCGGGTGGCTGGCCTGGCTGCTGATCGGCGCGGTGAGCCTGCTTTTCGCCGGCCTGCTGGTCGTGCAGGACGCCCTCGCCGTCGGCGTGCTGACCTGGGCGTTGGCGGGCTGGGCGCTGGTACGCGGGGCGTCCGCGCTGTTCGCCGCGTGGAAGGCGCCGCGCGTGCCGGGGCATCGCGCCTGGCTCGTCGCCGAGGGGATCCTCGCCCTCGCCGTCGGCGTCCTGCTGCCGACCGTGCCGGGGTTCGGCGCTCGGCTACTGCGCTGGGTGCTGGGGGCTTACCTGACGGCGTCCGGAGTGGCGACGCTGGCGATCGCCTGGTCGGTGCACCGCGCCACGGTGCGCCGGGTGCGAACCTACCTGGACGACACCTGACCGCCGCGCCCCGGGTGGGCGGTACCCCGCGACACCCGGATGGCGTCGCGCCTGCTCTCCACGCCGAGCTCGGCACGCCCTCGCGCAACGGTTCGGCGAGCCGGGGAGCCACCCTCCGCGGGTGATGCCCCCGGGGCCCGATGGTGGAAAAGTCATGCGGCACGGCTGGTACGGCCGCGCCACCGGCGCAGCCGGTTCGTGTCGTCGTTGGTGTCGTCGGAGGAACGCCTCATGCCCCAGAACATCCCCCTCGCTGTCGCGCTGATGGTGGTCTCTTCCCTGCTCATCGCGATCGCGGCCACCGTGCAGCACCACGAGGTGGGCCAACAGGGCGGGTCCGGTGCGAAGACGGAACTCAGCGGCGACCAGTTCCGGTCGCTCATCCGCTCGCCGCGCTGGTGGTTGGGCCTGGCCGCGAATGGCGCCGGCGCCGTCGTCGCCATCGGGGCCCTCATGCTGGCCCCGGTCACGATCACCCAGCCGCTGGCGGTGTTGTCCGTGCCGTGGACGGTGCTGCTGACGAGCCGGCTGAGCCGGCGATCCGTCTCGCCGGTCACCTGGCGTGCCGTGGCGATCACCATCGCCGGGACCAGCGGTTTCGCGTTGCTGGCCATCTGGCAGGGGCCCGACCGCGAGGAGTTCGTCGAGACCGGGCTCATCACCGGCACCATCATCGGGTACGCGCTGGCGGCAGGCATCGCCCTGCTGGGGCGCTTCGGCCCCACCCGCCTGCGCAGCCTCGCCTGGGCGTCCGCCGGCGCTGCGATCTTCGGGTTCGAGGCCGGCGTCGTCAAGGCACTCGGTGAGTACGTCGCGCGGGGCGAGTGGCGTGGCTCGGTCATCTTCTGGGTGCTCGCCGTCCTGGTCCTCGTCGGGGCCCTCATCGGCACCGCGTTCGTTCAGCAGGGCTACGCCACCGGCGCAGCGGAGTCGGTCGTCGGAGCCGTGAACGTCGTCGGGCCACTCGCCTCGGTCGTCTTCGGCGTCGCGGTCCTCGGCGAGGGCGTCAATTACACCGCCCTCGGCGTGGCCCTCATGCTGGTCAGCGCGACCGTGTCCATGAGCGGCGTCGCCCTGCTCTCCCGCCACACGAACGCGGTGCCGGTCTCCGCGGCGTCCTGAACGTGAAGGTGGTCGAGGCCGTTCTGGCGTGGCCGTTCGTCGCCCACGGCGTCCGGGCGGCGCAGCGGTTCCTCGGCCGGTTCGGTATCCAGTTCGCGGCGGCGATCACGTACTTCTCGGTGTTGTCGATGGTGCCGATCCTGATGGTCGCGTTCGCGGCGCTGGGACTGACAGCGACCATCCTGAGGCCCAACCTCGCCGACCTCGTCCGCGCCTGGCTCGTCGCGAACCTCGACGTGGACGCCGGCGGCGTGCTCGGCGACCAGGTGGCCACCATCATCGACCAGGCCTTCCACAGCTGGCAGGCCGTCGGCATCGTCGGCCTCGTCGGTGCCGCCTGGGCGGGCGCCAAGTGGGTGATGCACCTGCAGGTCGGCGTCCGCGTGCAACTCCGGCCGGCCTTTGAGGTTCAGCCGGACGAGGCGGACCTCGACGTCGGCCAGGGGGCGGTGGGGTTCCTGCGGCAGATGGCGCGCGAACTCGGCATGCTGTTCGGGCTGTTCCTGCTCGTCCTGCTCACCATGCTGGCCAGCAGCATGGTGACGTCGCTGCGTTCCTTGGTCGGGCGGCTCCTAGCCGTGGTCGGCGTGCCGGTCCCCGAGCTCGGGTCGGCCCTGGCGTCGTTGGTCGTCACGGCGGGCGGTGGGTTCGCCCTGTTCTGGTTCCTGTTCACCGTGATGCCCGAGCAGCGGGTTCCGGTGCCCGTGCGCGCGCAGGGCGCGGCCATCGGGTCGATCGGCCTGGCGGCGCTCGAGTACGCCGCCACCTTCCTGCTGGGATCTTTCGCCGACAGCGCGGCCGTGGCCGTCTTCGGCAGCGTCATCGTGCTGATGCTGTTCCTCAACCTGTTCGCCAGCCTCGTGCTGGTCGTCGCCGCGTGGATCGCCACCCATCCCGGACACGTCGCCGCCCACGCCCCGGTGCCCACGGACGCGACCCCGGCATGACCAGAGAACAACTGGCACCCCGCGCGACACGCAGAATCTCACTCGCCGGACAGATCACCCCGTGCGGGTGGTTCCCCAGCGACGACCGGCAACCAGACTGAGACCATCGCGTCGCAGAAAGGACTCCCATGTCGACGACCACCAGCACCACCACCCCGGTCGCCAAGCGCACCGCGTGGGACGTCATCCTCGGCCTGCTGCTCGTCGCGGCCGGCATCGTCCTCCTCGGGAACGCCGTCTGGGCCACGGCCTTCCAGGTGCTTGTCATCGGCTGGACCAACCTGATCTCGGGCGTCGTGCTGCTCATCGGCTCCCTGTTCCGGATCCGCTCGGGCGGGTTCTTCTCGGCCGTCCTCGGCGGGGCCTTCCTGACCGTGATGGGCCTGTTCATCCTGCGCAACCCGGTGGTCGGTGCCCTGGCGCTGACCTTGGCGGCCGGCATGGCGTTCTTCGCCGCCGGCCTGACGCGCATGGTGTGGGCGTTCCGGGAGAGCGAGGGCAAGGTGGTGCTCTTCATCAGCGGGCTGGTCTCGCTGGGCCTGGGGTTCTACGTACTGTTCAACCTCGGAACCGCCACCCTCATGCTGCTCGGAACGCTGTTGGCCGTCCAGACGCTGCTCGAGGGACTCACGCTCATCGCCGTCGGCAGGGTCCGCCCGGGCAAGCCCGGCGCGGACCCCACTGCCTGACCCCCGAAGGATCCCCGCCGTGCAAAGGATCAGCGCCGCCGACGTGGTCGACGTCTTCGTGTATGTGCTGGCCTTCGGGGACAGCGTCCGCCTGGGTAGCTTCTTCGCCGTGACCGGGCTCATACTGGTCCTGCTGCTGGCCCGATCGGCCGTTCGACGCCTGCTCATGCCCGAGGCGTCCACGGACGTGCTGGTCTGAAGCGGAAACGATGGACCTGACACTCTGGTTGCTGATCGACGCCGTGCTGCTGGCTTATTGGCTGGCCGTGGTCGTGTTCATCGTCAGCGAGGACCGCAACCCCACCGCGGCGCTGGCCTGGCTGCTCGTCCTGATCGCGCTGCCCGTGCTCGGCCTGGTGCTGTACTTCTTCTTCGGGCGCAACTGGCCCGAGATCACGCAGCGGTCGCCCGCGACCCGGCGCGTCCGGGAGGCGGTGGGGCGGTTCATGCCCACCGTGTACCGACCCCACCGGTCGCGGGCCCGCGCCCTCGCGTCGGACGAGGACCGGCCCTGGGTGCGGCGGAACATCCATCTCGTCGAGCACAAGCTGGCGACCCCTCCGCTGCCGGTGCGCACGTGCGACTTCCACGGCAACGGCGAGGAATACTTCGACGTCCTCCTCGCCGACCTGGCCGGGGCGCAGCGCTTCATTCACATGAGCTACTTCATCTGGAAGCAGGACGCGCTCACCGCACGCATCACCGAGGTGTTGCTCGACCGGCTCGCGGCCGGCGTCGAGGTGCGCATCCTCAACGACTTCTTGGGCTGCCTGAGACACCCCAAGGACGAGATGAAGCGCCTGGCCGAGGCCGGGGCCATCGTGAAGGCGGACGTGACGGGCCTCGCCCGGCTGAACTACCGCAACCACCGCAAGATCACGGTCGTGGACGCCGAGATCGGCCACACCGGCGGCTTCAACGTCGCGCAGGAGTACATCGACGGCGGCAAGCGGTTCCCGGGGTGGCGCGACACCGGCATGCGGATCACCGGCCCCGGCGTGGCGGACCTGGAGAAGCTCTTCGACATCCGGTGGCTGGAGGCGCACGGGGAGGACCTGTTCGACGCGCGCTACTACCCCGACCCGTCGCTGCCCAGCGGGGACATCATGGTGCACACCGTCCACCACGGCTACGACGACCCCTGGCACACGCTGACCCGCTCCTACCAGCTCGCCATCTCGGGCGCGCGGGACCGCGTCCTGCTCCAGTCCCCTTACTTCGTCCCCGACCAGAGCACGCTGGACGCCCTCGTCAACGCCGCGGCGGGGGGCGTCCGGGTCGACCTGATGACGACGTCCTGGATCGACAAGAAGATCCCGTGGTGGGCCGCGGAGTCCTTCTTCGAACCGTTCCTGGCCGCCGGCGGCCGCATCTGGCAATGGGAGAAGGGGTTCTTCCACGCAAAGTCGCTGACCATCGACGGCACGGCGTGCGCGGTCGGCACGCTCAACCTCGACATCCGCAGCCTGCGCATCAACAAGGAGCTGATGGTCTGGGTCTACGACCCCGAGGTCGCGGCCCGACACGAGCAGTTGTTCCTCGACGACCTGCGCGACTGCCGGGAACTCACCCTCGACGAGGTCCGGTCGTGGGGTCGCGGACGCCGCCTGCGCAATTCGGCGTCCCGGCTCTTCTCGAACCTGCTGTGAAGGGGGGGGTGTCCCTATGTTTCTCGTCAAGCTGCGAGGGGTTGTGGCGTCGGGTTGGGGGCCCGGTAGGGCTCGCGGTTTCTGAGCATGGCGAACAGGACATCGACTCGGCGCCGGGAGAGGCTTCTAGTTTCATTGACGGTAGATCGGGTCTTGGCCGAGGCTCGGTTCAGGTGTCCGGGGTGGTCGCTCTCGTTTGCGGCTGTCCACGATGAAGGCGCGTGTGACTCTCATTTGGACTGCGCTGCCCCGGTCACCGACGACGGGCGGGAGAGGCTAAAGAAGGGAATGCTCTGCTCGTAGAAGCGGTGCCCTCCCATGCCCGAAACCTCATTGGACAAGGGGAAGGGGGCACATCATGAGTCAGGACATGCCACGGGTCGTGATCGGGATGGATCCGCACAAGCGGACGGCCACCATCGAGGTGATGACCGCCGACGAGATCATCGTTGGTGGAGGCCAGTTCACCACCGACACCGACGGCTACACCGCGATGCGGGACTACGGCCGGCAATGGCCCGAGAGGGTGTGCCAGGTTCGACCATTCCTCACCCCCTTCGGGGGATGATCAGCGCGCACGCAGCGTGGGACCCTGAGCGGCATGACAATGCAGTCCAACCTCACCGAAGCGGTCGCCGCGCTCATGCCGGGGTTGAAGGATGATCTTGCCCGGCTGGTCGCCATCCCGTCCGTTTCCGAGTGGGGTTACCCCCCACACACCCGGCCCGCGATCCTGGCAGCACACGACGCCGTGGTGGACCTGCTCCGCGACGCCGGTGTCAGGGACATCCGGGATCTCGAGCTCCCCGGAACCGCGCCCATCATCACCGGAACCATCCCCGGCCCGGAAGGGTCTCCCACCGTCCTGCTCTACAGCCACTACGACATCGTCGGGGCCGGTGACGAGGCGGAGTGGACCTCGCCGCCGTTCGAGGCTACCGAGCGTGACGGCGCCATCTTCGGAAGGGGGGCGGCCGACACCAAGGCCAACGTCCTGGTTCATGTCGGCGCACTGCGTGCCTGGGGTGGCAGACCGCCGGTGACCATCAAGGTGCTGATCGAGGGCCAGGAGGAGGTTGGCAGTCCGCTCGAGGAGGGATTCCCGTCGCGGCATCCCGAGCACTTCCGCGCCGATGCCATCCTCATCGCCGACGGTGGCAGTATCCGGGCAGGGCAGCCGTCGCTGACCGTGTCCCTGCGCGGCGACGCCCGCATCACCGTCGAGGTTCGCACCTTGGCCGGTGGCAAGCACTCCGGGCAATACGGTGGCGCCGCCCCGGACGCCCTGATCGTGTTGCTGCGAGCCCTGACGACGCTCTGGGACGACCACGGCAACGTCGCCGTGGCTGGCCTGCGCCGCGAAGAGTGGCCTGGCGAGACGTACACCGACGAGGAGTTCCGGGCGCTGGCCGAGATCGAGCCCGGCCTGTCGATCGTGGGGACCGGCGGTCTCGGCTCGAAGATCTGGAGCGGACCCGCCATCACCGTCCTGGGGATCGACGCTCCCGCAGTAGACGGCGCACCGGCGTCGGTCCAGGCGCAGGCGCGGGCGCTCCTCAACGTGCGCGTCCACCCGGAGCAACCCGCTGCGGAGGCGCAGGCCGCCGTGGTCGCTCACCTGGCGGCTCAGCGACCCTTCGGGGTCCCCCTCACCATCACCGCCGGGGCGACGGGTGACGGCTTTCGCACGTCGCCGACCGGGGCGGCCGGGGACGCCATGGTGGCAGCCATGGACGCCGCGTGGTCGGGCACGACCGTACAGACCGCCACGGGAGGGGCGATCCCGCTGGTCAAGGCCATCGCCGACGCCATCCCCGAAGCAGCGATCTTCGTCTTCGGTGCTACCGACAGCTTCGCCAATATCCACGGGCCCGACGAGCGTGTGCTCATCGACGAGTGGCGCAGGGCCACCCTCGCCGAGGCCCTGTTCTTCCACGAGATTGCAGAGAGGTGGGCAGTGCGATGACCCCCGATGAGATGACCATCGACCAAAAGGCAGCGGATCCCTCAGTCGAGCCGGCTGAGGAGAAGAAGAGTGCCTTCCCTTCAGCATTGAGCATTCTGGTCGGGGTGATCGTGGCGGTCTGGCTCGCCGCCTTCTTCATCCCTTCGGGCGAGTATGAGTTCGACGTCGACGGGCGTCCCGTGCCGGGCTCCTACCATGAGGTGCCGTCCCCGCTCGACACAGCCGAACGGATCCAGGACCTGCTGCTGTCGCCGATCAACGGTCTGTACGGCATCCAGAATGCGGCCGGACACGTGGGGCCGTTCAACAGCGGCGTGCTGTTCGGCTCGGCGCAGGTTTTCCTGTTCATCCTCGCCATCGGCGGTTTCATGACGGTGGTGTTCGCCACCGGAGCCATGGACCGCGGAATCTCGCTGCTCGCCTTCCGGCTGCGTGCCCGCGGGGACGTGCTCATCATCGTGCTGAGCATCCTGTTCGCTCTGCTGGGCTCGGTGATGACCTGGTCCGACGAACAACTCGGGTTCTACGCATTGGTGGTCCCACTGATGCTCGCGTTGCGCTATGACCGGTTGGTGGCGGTCGCGGTCCTGGGGGTGGCACCCTCGATGGGGGTGATCGGCTCCACGGTCACCCCCTTCCGCATCGGCATCGGTTCCGACGCCGCCGGGATCTCCATCGGCGACGGCATCGTCTTGCGCTTGGTGACGCTCGTGGTTGTCACCACCGTGATGATTGTCTACACGCTGCGCTACGCCCGGCGGGTGAAGGCCGATCCGGAGGCGTCCCTCGTCGGCATTTCTGCGATCGACGCCGAGGTGGCGCGCAGCGCCGACTCCGCCGTCATCGAACCCCTCACGACGCGGCAGAAGATCGTCCTGGCCTTGACAGCCTTCGCCTTCCTGCTGCTCGCCTTCTCGATCGTGCCCTGGGGTTCGATCCTGAACAACACCGCCGTCGACCCGGTCACGCACGAGACCCTGGTCAACCCGTTCCCGTGGGAGCTGGGCTGGTGGCTGCCGGAGCTGACCGCGATGTTCATGGTGATGGCGCTCATCGCCGGCCTCGTGGGTGGGCTGGGCGAGGCGGGGATCAGCAAGCACTTCATGAAGGGGATTGTGGACTTCACCGGTCCCGCGTTCCTGGTGGCGTTCGCGCGCGCGGTGGCGGTGATCCTGACCAACACCCAGACCCTCGACACAGTGCTCAACGCCATGGAGGGTTTCGTGGCGGGCCGCAGCGAGATCGTCTTCACCCTGTTGCTTGCGGTGATCTCCCTACCGCTGGGATTCCTCGTCGGGGCCGGTTCAGCCGGCATGGCGTTGGTGATGCCGATCCTCGCACCACTGGCGGACTTCGCTGGCGTGGACCGTTCCCTCGTGGTGACGATCTACAGTTCTTTCGGCGGCTGGCTGTCGATGATGATGCCCACCAATGCAATCCTGATGGCCTCCCTGGTCCTGGCGAAAGTGCGCTTCGACACCTACCTCAAGTGGCTGCTGCCCTTGGCCGGGATCATCCTGGGGATTCTGATTGTCTTCAGCGTGATCGGTGCGTTGCTCTGATCTGAGCCAGCGGCGCGGCATTCAGGCTGGACGTTGCCGCGTCCCCCAAGAGGAGCCTTTCGTGGGGCTTGCTTGCTGCTGTTGTCCGGGCGGGCCGAAAGTGAGAACCGGCGACGCCCACGCCGGCGATTCTGCGAGCACCGTCGGCGGGACAAACCGCGAGTAGCACTTCCGGGCCAGGTCGCGCGGATCGCGGCAGATGAGTGCGGCGTTGTGTTTCTTGCCTTGGGCTCGTTTCCGGTCGTAGTAGGCCCTGCTGACGGGATCGGATCTGAGCGCGGCGGACGATGACAGGAACAGGGCCCGTTTGAGGTGCTTGTTTCCCGATCTGGCTGGGAACTCGCCCCGGATGCTGGTTCCGGAGCGGTGCGTGACGGGTGCGAGGCCGGCGTAGGCGGCCAGGTGTCCGGCGGTCGGGAACAAGGAGGCGTCGCCAACGTCGAGCAGGATCCGTGCTGCGGTCCTGACCCCGACGCCTGGCATCGAGGTCAGGACCTCGGCAAGAGGGTGAGCATCAACGACCTTCTCGACCTGCGCAGCCAACTCGGAGCGCTGGTCCAACGTCTGGCGCAGGGAAGCGGCGAGCTTCGGCAGAACCTGTTCGGCCGCGGCAGTCCCGGCAACAACAACGGTCTGCTCGGACAGGGCCTGGGTGATGGCGTCGGCGAAGTTCTGGGCGTGACGCGGGTTGGCTTTGGTGATGACCCGCAGCAGCTTGGACTTCGATGCTGCGGTCATGCCTTGGGGTCCGCCGAGCTGCTCGATCACAGCGAGGCCTTGCCTGGTGGCCAATCGGGGTCCGACAACGCGTTCCAGCGCGGGATGGATCTGCGTGAGCAGTCCCCGGATCCGGTTCGACAACCGAGTCGCTTCCGCAGCCAGGTCCTCATCGAACCCGACCAGAACCTTCAACTCCGCCAAGGTCTCTTCGCCCAGGTCGACCCGGCGAAGGGTGTGCGGCATCGTTCGAGCGGCGTCGGCGATGACGAACGCGTCGCGCGCGTCGGTCTTCGCGTTGCCCGGATAGAGATCGGCGGCCCTTCGCATCGCGAGGCCTGGCAGGTAGGCGACCTGGATGCCCATCGACCGGGCGACGGCGATGGGCAGCGCGCCGATCGTGTTGGGCTGGTCGACGATCACCAACACCCGACCGTGCTCGGACAGCCTCGTGAACAAGTCTTCGAGCTTGGACTGGTCCTGCGGCAAGGGCTTGTCGAACACCTTCTTGCCGGCGGCGTCGAGGGCGCAGGCATGGTGGGCTTGCTTGCCCACGTCGAGCCCGCACCAGATGTCGAAGCCGAGGTCGTTGTGCATGACGGCCACCATCCTTCCATCGAAACGACGGTCGTCGGAGTGGTGATGCGTCAGCTGCCGGCACCCACGTTACGAAGAGACCTGTGTTGAGGCCGTGTCCCTATCAGCGGTCATCTGGCGCCACCAGGCCCGGTGACAACACCCCCGGATCATGCGTGAGACAGGGGCAGTAAGTCATGCCGGGCCCGGCGACCGTAACCCCGCCCTACGGGGTCACCAGAAAGGTAACGGGGAGGTCGCTCTCCGAATGACCCGACAAGGGGGATGCGGCCGGACAGGACCTCCGTGACGATGGGGACCGTGACCGCCCTCCATGTCCGGATCGGTGTCCGAGGCGAACTGCCCTCTGCCGTGCGCGAGGAACTCGATGGTTTCGTCGAGAGCCCGGCCGCCGGCGCCCGGTTGCTGTGGGGGACCGTGCCCGACATGGCCTCGCTCCTCGGCTTCCTCGAACGACTCCACATGGCGGGGGTGGCCGTCGAGGACGTCGAACGCCTGCTGCCACGCCAGCCGAACGGCGCCCCCTCCGCGACCGCGCGCATCCAGGTCGAGGGCTACGTGGCCGACTACCTCGCCCCCGAGTTCGGCGCCGCGTCGCTTGATGAGGCGGTGTGCACGACGCTCGAGGTGGCAGTGGCGGACCAGGACGCCCTCTTCGCCGTGCTCGCGCGGCTGGAGGAGATGGCCCTCGAGGTGAGGGAGGTCCACTTGCGACCGGATGCGTGGTGCCCCACCAAGGACTGAACGATAACCTGTCCATGACAGCGTTCGCACGATCGAGGGATGTCCCACCCATGCAGCGTTTCGAGGCTCCGGTCGGCCTGAGCATCGCCAGGCTCTCGGCGCCACAGCCGTCCCCGTTCCACGTGGCTCGCCCACGCCTCATCCACCTGCTCGATGACGCTGCGACGCTCCCGCTCACCCTGGTCACCGGGGGCCCGGGTACGGGCAAGACGAACGCCGTCACCGCCTGGATCCGTGGGGGTCAGGTTCCGGGCCCGGTGGCCTGGGTCACCCTCGACAAGACGCTGGACACCCCGTCCCGACTCTGGTCGGCGATCATCGCTGCCCTCGCATCGTCCCTGGGCGAGCTCACGTTGGGTGAACTGCAGCCGCCGGGGACGATCGAGCCGGCGTTCATCGATGTGCTGCGCGACCGCGTCGGCGGTCACGAGGTCGTCCTCGTACTGGACGACGTCCACGAGCTGGGGGCGGACGCGCTGGCCGGCCTCGACCACTTCCTGCGGATCCCTCCCGCAGGCATGCACACCGTGCTCATCTCCCGGCACGTGCCCGTCCTCGCGCTCCATCGTCACCGGTTGGCCGGACGCCTGGGCGAGGTGCGCGCCGCGGACCTGGAGTTCCGCCGGGAGGAGATCGGCGACCTCGTCGAGGCACACGGCCTGATGGCCGACGACGTGCTCGTGGACGAGTTGCTGAGGGTGAGTGGGGGCTGGGTGGCCGGCCTGCGTCTGGCGTTGCTCACCATGTCGGGCGCGCCGGACCCCCGGAAGGCGCTGGCCGGCTTCCGGGGCGAGCAGCCAATGGTCGCGGGCTACCTGACCGAAGAACTGGAGCACAGCCTCGGGGCCGAGCTGTTCGATGTGCTGACCCGCACCTGCGTCGCTGATCGCATCTGTGGGCCCCTCGCGGTCGCGCTGACCGGCGATTCCTCACTGGTCGACACGCTGCGGGAGCGGCTCGGGGAGGCGCCGCTCGTGGCGGAGCTCTCCGACACGGGCTGGTTCCGGTACCACCCCCTGCTGCTGCAGATGCTCCGGGCGCGGCTGCGGCGGATCGATCCGGCCCTGATGCGTGAGTTGCACGCCCGCGCTAGCGACTGGTTCGAGGGACAGGGGGAGTGGCTGACCGCGTTGGATCATGCCATCGCCAGCGGCGACTGGTCCTTGGCCATCCGGGTGGCCCTGCGTTCGGGCACGGTCGAACTCCTCCACGCGAGCACGGACCTCCTCGGGCTGACGCTGGACCGGATCCCCGACCTGGGGCCCGCCCAGCACGGCCCGGTCCTCCTGATCCGTGCAGCGGCTGCACTGGGCCGCCACGAGTACGCGGCGGCGACGTCGCTGGTCGAACGCGCCGCCCCGCTGCTCGGCGGCCTCGACGAACCGGACCGCTCGGTCGCCCTGCTGAACACGCGCATGATGGAGTCCTTGCTCGCCCGCGCCGCCGGGGACGCCGCGGCGATGACGCGGGCTGCGCTCGACGCCGTGGACCTGCTCGCGGGTCTCGACGCCGAGGATGCGCCGGGGTGGGCGTGCCACCGGGGGGCGCCGCTCAGCATGGTCGGCCTGGGGCACCTGTGGTTCGGCCGGCCGTTGGCGGCGGTGGCCGCGCTGCGGGAGGCAGACAGGGCCGACACGAGGAGTCCGCTCAGCGGCTACGACGACGTGTGGCGGACGGGGAACATGGCCGTGGCGTTGTCCATCAGCGGAGACATCACCGACGCGCAGACGCTGGCGCAGGCTGCCCGGGCGCTCGCGACCGAACTCGGGGGCCCGACCGCGTCCGAGACGCAGACCGCCTGGCTGGCGTCGGCCATCCTGGCCCTGCAGAGGGGCGACACCGCCGACCTGATGCGGTACCTCAAGGCGGGCCAGGAGGCGGCGGCCCGCGGACACGACCCGTTCACGACGGCTGTCCTGATGCTGCTCCGGTGCCGCGCGGCCCAGCACGTCGGCGACCCGGCCGGTGCCGCGCGCGAACTCGCGCGGGCCGCCGACCACCTGGCCGCGTACCCCGGACTGGTCTACGCGGTGCGGCTGTGGGCGTCGGTCGCGGCCCTCGCTGAGCTGCAGGTCAACCGGTCGGTCGAGGGTGCGCAACGAATCCTCGCCGAGCACGACCGCCGGGAAGCAGTCTGGGCAGAAGCGGCCCGCGCCGCCGGGGCCACCGGTGCAGCCGCGCCGTCCGAGGCCACGGCGCTGGAGGTGGACCCGCTGCGGATCGTCCGTGCCCACGTGCTGCTGGCCTCCGGCCAGCCGGAGCGGGTCCGGGAGGTCCTCGCCGACGTCGTGCGGCGTCCGGCCACCATCAGCGTGCTGGCCTGGATCGCGATCGCGTTCGCCGAGGACCAGATGCGCCACGACGCGCTCGCCACCGAGGCGATCGGCGAGGCCATCGAGCTGGCGCACGGTGCGGGGCTCACAACCCCGTTCAGGAATCCCAGCCCGCGCCTGCAGGCGATCCTCGTGCGCCACCGCGAGGTCGACGGGAGGCACGCGGACTTCGTCGACGCCCTGCTCGAGGCGCGCGACGCCCAGGGCACACCGGCCGCCCCGGCGCGGCCCGTCGAGGCGCTGACCGAGCGGGAGCTGGCGGTCCTGGCCTACCTGCCCACCATGCGATCCAACGCCGAGATCGCCGACGCGCTCGACATCTCGGTCAACACGGTCAAGCAGCACCTCAAGTCGGTGCACCGCAAGCTCGGGGTGGGCTCCCGCCGCGAGGCGGTGCGGATGGCTCGCCAGTTGGGCCTGCTGCCCGAGCCGGCGGCCGCCGAGTAGGGGTCAGAACGGCCAGAGGATCGGCACCAGGAAGATGCCGACCAGGCCGTACAGCACGATGAGCACGAGGCCGAGCTTCCAGTAGTCGCCGAAGCGGTAGCCGGCGGCCTCCATCACGACGAGGTTCGCGGGCGTGGCCACGGGGGTGAGCAGGGCGGCGGCGGCGAACACGGCGATGGCCATCAGGACGGGCGCCGGCGAGATCCCCATCTCGGCGGCTGCGGCCAGCCCGACCGGGACGACGATGAAGGCCGTGGCCATGTTGCTGATCAGCTGCCCCAGCACAGCGGTGACCACGAACAGGCCCGCCAGCAGGGCGTAGGGCCCCGCCTCACCGACCATCGTGACGAGCCCGTCGGCCAGTTGCTCGGCGGCGCCGCTCTTCACCATGGCCGCCGAAAGGGACATCAGCCCCCCGACGAGGATCACGGTCGTCCACCCGATGCCGGCGTAGACCTGGCGGACGGTGAGGACGCGCGTGACGATGACGGCCAGCGCGGCGAGCAGCCCGGCGATGGCGGCGGGCACGACATTGGTGGCGAGCAGCACGATCATCGCCAGGAGGATCACCAGCGTCCGCTTGGCGCCGGTGCCGAGCGGCACGGCCTGCCGGCGCACCAGTTCGGGGTCGTCCACGATCAGGATGTCGGGATCCTGCGCCGCCTCGGCCAAGTCCTCCCACGCGCCCTGGAACAGCAGGGTGTCCCCGGCGTGCAGGGTGTGCTTGGCCCCCACGTCCTCGCCCCTGTGCTGCACGGCGCGCACGACGAGGCGTCCGCTCTCGGTGGGCATGCCCGGGTAGGCGGTGTCGCCGACGAACGCCGACCGTGGCGGGATGACGGCCTCGATGACGCCGACGCCGCGGCTGAGGCGGACGGGCTCGTCGTCGCCCAGCGCGTAGTGCTCGGAGAGGACGGCGGCCTGGCCACCCAGGTCGCGCAGCGACCGGCCGGGCGTCCGGTGCGGGATCAGGCGGGGGCCGAGCAGCACCACGACGATGATCGTCGCCAGCACGAGGGGGACGCCCGCGGCCGCGAACGCGAACAGCCCGAACGGGCCGACGCCGGCCGCCTCGGCGTAGTCGGCGATCACGAGGTTCACCGGCGAGCCGGTCAGCATGAGTAGCGAGCCCGCGTGCGCACCGAACGCGAGCGGCATGAGCAGCTCCGACGGCGAGCGCCTGGCGCGGATCGCCAGCACCACCACGACGGGGGTCAGTGCCGCGACCGACCCGTTGGGCGTGATGACCGCGGTCACCACGGCCACCAGGAGCAGGATGACCACCACGAGGCGGACGCGGCTCTCGCCGGCCAGCCGGAGCGCGACGCCCCCCACCCACGTGGTGACGCCCGCGGCGTCCAGCGCCTCGCTGACGACGAACAGCGACGCGATGAAGATGATCGTCGGGTCACCGAACCCGGCGAAGGCCTCGCCGAGGTCGAGAACGCCGGTGGCCCACAGGGCCACCGGCACGCAGAGGGCCACCACCATCACCGGGAGGCGGTCCCACACGAAGAACGCGACCGTGGCGCCCAGCACGATCAGGGTGATCACGGCAGCGCTCACGGTTCTCAGGCCTTCCCTCGTGCGGCCGCGGTCGCCCCGCTGCCACCGGTGAGCCTGCCCGCACCGGCCGGACGGCACATCACCCGCCACGGGTGATGCCCCGCAGGCGCGCGATTCCTAGCGTCCTGACCATGACACACAGAGCGCCGTACCCCCCGTTCACCCTTCCCCGACGCCAGCTGGGGCTGTCCGTCAGCGACGTCGCCCCGTCCGGGGGAGCAGTCGGCCACCTCGTGTTCACCGGGGAGGAGCCGCCCACGGCGTCCGGCCTGGATGCGGCCCGGGTGGCCGCACTCGGCTTCGCACCGGAGCCGGGGAAGACCCTCGTGCTGCCCGGCGCGGAGTCGGTGGTCGTCCTGGTCGGCGCCGGTGACCGGGCGAACGCCGACGCCGCGGTGTTGCGGGACGCGGCCTCCCATTTCGCTCGAGCGGTCCCCGGCCAGGTCGACCTGGCCCTGGTGCTGCCCGAGACGGCGGTGCCGGATGACGACGCCGCGGCGGCCGCCGTCGAGGGCGCGGCGCTCGCCCGCTACGTCCACCGGCTCGGCGCCGACGGCCCCGATGCGATGCTGGCCTCGCTGACCCTCGTGGCGGACCCCGTGCGCAACGATGCGCTGTCGGCGGGCCTGGCGCGGGGCGAGGTCCTCGTGCGCGCGACCAAGCTGACCCGCGACCTCTCCGGGCTGCCGGGCGGAATCCTCACCGCCACCCGGCTCGGCGAGGTTGCCACCGAGGTGGGCTCTGCGGCCGGGCTGGAGGTCGAGGTCTTCGATGAGCAGGCGCTCGTCGAACTGGGCTGCGGCGGCCTGCTCGGCGTGAACCTGGGCAGCACGGAGCCGCCCGTCATGGTCAAGCTCGTCTACCGCCCCGAGGGCGAGCCGGCCGGCCGCTTGGCGCTCGTCGGGAAGGGCATCATGTACGACGCCGGCGGCCTGGCCCTCAAGCCGGGTGACGAGGTGCACGCCACCATGAAGAACGACATGACCGGTGCGGCCGCGATCCTCGGCGCGATGACGACGCTGCGCGACCTGGGCTGCACCTGCCAGGTCACCGGCTACCTGATGTGCACCGACAACATGCCCGGCGGGTCGGCACTGCGGATGGGCGACATCATCGTGATGCGAGGCGGCAAGACCGTCGAGGTCATCAACACCGACGCCGAGGGTCGCCTCGTCATGGCTGACGCCATCGTGCTCGCCACCGAGGAGCCTGTGGACGCCATCGTCGACATCGCCACCCTCACGGGTGCGTGCCTGCGCACGTTCGGCACGGAGATCGCCGGTGTGCTGGGCAACGACGCGGGCCTGGTCGACCAGGTCAAGGCGTCTGCCGAGCGGGTCGACGAGCCGGTGTGGGAGCTGCCCCTGGCGCAGCGCTACCGCGGAGAGCTGGATTCCGGCATCGCCGACCTGCGCAACATGGGCGGCCCGAACGCCGGGTCGATCACGGCCGCGCTGTTCCTCAACGAGTTCGTGGGCGGCGTGCCCTGGGCGCACATCGACATCGCCGGTACCGCCCAATCGGGCTCCGCGGTGAAGTGGCGCAACAAGGGCACGACGGGGTTCGGGGCCCGCCTGCTGGTCGACCTCGCCCTCAACTTCCGGGTGCCCCGAGGCGAGCCATGAGCACCGCCGAGCCGACGGTCGAGGCGTCCGGCCCGCCCGAGAAGGGGATGCTCGCCGCGATCGAGCGGCTGGGCAACAAGGTGCCGCCCCCGGCGCTGATGTTCGGGTACCTCATCCTGCTGATCATCGCGCTGTCGTGGGGGCTCGCCCTGGCCGGGGTCTCCATCACCGAGCAGATCGCCGTCCCGGTGGAGCAGGGGGCCCCGCAGCACGACTACTACGAGGACACCACCCAGCCGGGCATGATCGCGCCCGAGGGGCCCTACCAGGCGGACTGGACGATCGTCGAGGAGACGATCCCGATCAAGAGCCTGCTCTCGACTGAGGGCATCCGGTTCATCTTCTCCTCCTTCGTCAGCAACTTCGCGGGCTTTGGCGTCGTGGCGGTCACGTTCATCGCGATGATGGGCGCCGGGGTCTCCGAGGAGTCGGGGCTGCTGGGCTCGCTCATCCGCAAGCTGGTGGGCGCCTCGCCCCGCTGGGCGCTCAGCTTCATCCTGATCCTGGTGGGCGTCCTGTCGTCGGTCGCCTCCGACGCCGGCTACCTCATCTTGATCCCGCTGTCGGCGGCCGCGTTCGCCAGTGTCGGCCGGCACCCGCTGGCCGGGTTGGCGTCCGGCTTCGCCGGCGTGGCGGCGATCTTCATGGTCAACATCTCGCTCACGCCCACGGACGCGATGATCACGGAGATCGCCAACGAAGCGATCGCCCTGGCTGGCGGCGAGCCGATCACGATCGTGGCCAACTGGTACTACATGGTCGCCATGTCGCTGATCCTCGCGTTCGCGGCGGCCGTGGTCACCGAGAAGATCGTGGAGCCCCGGTTGGGCACATGGGACCCGTCCGAGGGCACGGCCGGGCACACGGACGCCGCCGACATCGCCCCCGAGGCCGACAAGCGCGGCTCCCGGTTCGCGCTCATCGGGTTCGGCCTGGTGGTGGCGATCGTGGCGCTGGCCACCTTCCCGCCGGGCGCGCCCCTGCGTGACCCCGAGACGGGCAACATCATCGGCAATTCGCCGTTCATGGACAGCCTGCTGTTCATCATCATGCTGATGTTCCTGGTGTCGGGCATCTGCTACGGCGTGGGCGCACGCACCATGACGAGCAGCGGCGACGTGATCAAGGCCATCACCAAGACCTTCTCGGGTCTGGGGGGCATGGTGCTGATGCTGCTGATGATCGCCCAGTTCATCGCGTTCTTCAACTGGACGAACATGCCGCGCGTGCTCGCCGGAGCGCTGGCGGAGTTGCTCGAGACGGCCAACATCGGCGCGGTGCCGCTGCTGCTGGGCTTCATCGTGGTGATCGTGCTGCTCGACTTCATCATGCCGGGCGCGCTGCCGAAGTGGGCGATCTTCGCGCCCATCTTCGTGCCGCTGTTCATGAGGCTGGGCGTGGCGCCGCAGACCCTGCTGGCGGCCTACCGGCTCGCCGACTCCCCGGTGAACGCGCTGACGCCCCTGATGGTGTACCTGCCGTTCATCGCCACGATCGCGGCGCGCTACCAGCGGAAGGCTGGCATCGGCACCGTGGTGGCGCTGATGCTGCCGTACTCGGTGACGATCTTCGTGGTCTGGACCGTCCTGTTCCTCGCGTGGTTCCTGCTCGGCATCCCGCTCGGCCCGGGCTACCTGCCGGTCGTGGGCTGAGCCATGGCCACGAACGCCCCGCGAAGCCCGGTGGCGGGTCTGGTCGCCATCGGCCTCGCCGCCGGGCTGGTCGCCGGCGGGGCCGCCGGCTTCTTCGTCGCGCGGGTCACGCCGGTGGCCGGCTCCTGCAACACGGCGGCCGTGGCCGCGGACGCCGCGGGTGCGGTCGTCACGGTGTTCGCGGAGTCCACGGGCGGCTCGGGCAGCGGTGCCGTCCTGACGCCGACGGGCCGGATCGTCACCAACGACCACGTCATCGCCGGGTCGGCGCGCCTCAGCGTCCTGCTGGCGACGGGCGAGCGGAAGCCCGCGACGCTGGTCGGGACGGACCCGAAGACCGACGTCGCCGTGCTCCAGGTCGAGGCGTCCGACCTGGCCACGCTCGCCATCGGCGACACGATCCCGCGCGTGGGCGAGCAGGTCCTCGCGCTCGGCGCACCCCTGGGGCTGTCCGGCACGGTCACGACGGGCATCGTCAGCGCCCTGCACCGCGACGTGCTGGCGCCGGTGGCCGGCGGCGGCACCACGGTGCTGGCCGGCACGGTCCAGACCGACGCGTCGATCAACCCCGGCAACTCGGGCGGCCCGCTCGTCGACTGCGCGGGGCGGGTGGTCGGCATCAACACGGTCATCTCGACGGTGCCGGACGCCTCGGGCGTGGCCGGCGGCGGCAGCGTCGGGCTGGGCTTCGCCGTCCCGGCGAGCACCGTGCGCCGCGTCACGGACCAACTGGTGGCGGACGGGCGGGCGACCCACCCCTGGCTCGGCCTGTCCTACGCCCCGGTACCGCCCGCGGCCGCCCGGCCGCTCGGGGTGCCGTCGGCCCTGTTCGTCCAGTCGGTGCTCGCGGGCGGCCCGTCCGCGGCGGCGGGCGTCCGGGCCGGCGACCTCGTCGTGGGCATCAACGGGAGCGCGGCTGATTCCTTCACGATCGGCCGCCTGCTGGCGACCGCAGCCGTGGGCGACCGGGCGGAGCTGGACCTGCTGCGGGAGGGCAGCCGGTCGACGGTGACCGTCACCCTGGCAGAAGCACCCTGACACAAGCACGACGATGCGGCCCGCGCGCGGGCCCGGAAGATTGGGAGGTCGACATGACAAGAGGACGGATCCGCCGGGTGGGCGCCCTCGCGCTGCTGGTGGCGCTGGCCACCACGGCCTGTGCCGGTGGGGTGGCCTCGCCCGAGCCGGCCCGGACGCCGGAGCCGACCACGCCCGCGTCGCCCCTGGCGGACACGCGGTGGGAGGTGGCGGACCTCGACGGTGCGCCGCCCGCCGCCGACAGCACGCTGACGGCCGCGTTCGGCGCGGATGGCGCGCTGACGGGTTCGGGCGGCTGCAACCGCTTCACCACCCGGTACTCCACGACGGGCACCGAGATCCGCATCGACGCGGCCGTCGCGTCCACGATGATCGCGTGCGACGAGGCCGTCATGGCGCAGGAGGCGGCGTTCCTGACCTCCTTGGGCGCCGCGCGCACCTTCGCGCTGGCGGCCGACCGGCTGACCCTGAGCGACGAGGCGGGCAAGGCGCTGGTCGCGTTCTCCGCGCAGTCGGAGGAACTGGCCGGCACGTGGCAGGTGCTCGGCTACCACGACGGCGCCTCCGCCGTGGTGAGCCCGATCGAGGGCACGACGCCGACGTTCGAGTTCACCGACGACTCGGTGAGCGGCACCGCGGGCTGCAACCGGCTGAACAGCGGCTACACGCTCGACGGGACCGCGATCAAGCTCGGGCCCTTCATGTCGACGCGGATGGCGTGCGCCGAGCCGGCCGGCGTCATGGAGCAGGAGGCCGCCCTGGTCGCCGCCCTGGAGTCGGCGGCCACCGTCAGCGTCGAGGGGGACAACCTCGAGCTGCGGCGCGCGGACGGGGCGACGGCCGCCCGCCTCAAGCGCGGCTGAGGCGGCGCTGCTGAAGCGGGGTCAATCGACGCGCGGGAAGGCACGCCAGACGAGGTGCAGCACGAGCGCCCAGCCGGCGACCGCCCCGAGCACGATGAGGTAGTCGGTCGGGTGCGGCAGGAAGTCGATCCGGTACTGGCGGCGGGCAAGCGGCACCAGGGGCACCAGCGTGCCCACCAGCGCCAGGGTCGCCGCCAGCACGGTGGCCCGCCAGTCGCGGGCCGGGGCGGCGCCGGCCCGCACGGGGCGGCGGAGCCGCGGCGGCTGGACCAGCACCGACAACGCCAGCCCCGCGTAGAGCAGCGTGTAGGTGACGGCGAGTTGGGCCAGCCGCACGTCGGACGTGCGTGACACGAACACGAGGTAGACGCCGAACGTGGCCAGGCTGAGCAGCACCCCCGCCGGGACGACGAACCGGGCCAGGACCAGCGGGTACCGCCGGCTCGAGACCGGCCCCGGTCGCGCCCACAGCGGCAGCAGCACCGACGGGATCGTGACCGCGAGGATCGAGATGATCGACCCCTGCCCCGCCACATAGGGGAACCCCACGCCGAACAGGCGCACGAACCCGATCAGCAACGCCGAGCAGACCACCATGGAGAGGTTGAGCTTCATCACGTCGAGCAGGCCGCGCACGATCGCCTGACCGCGGTGGAGCACCGACAGCAGCACGCCGGGGGAGTCGTTCAGCAGCACGATGTCGGCCAGGCCCAGCGCGGCCTGCGAGCTCGCCTGCTGGGCCACCGACAGGTGGGCCTCCTGCATCGCGGGCAGGTCGCTCAGGCCGTCACCCACCACGGTCACGCGGTCACCGCCGGCGCGCAGCAGGGCCACGAGTTCGCCCACCTGGTCGGGGGTCAGCCCGCCGAAGAGGCGGTGGTCGCGCGCGGCGGCCGCCCACTGCTCGCGCGGGATAGCCTCGAGCCCGGAGCGGGAGAGCCCGCCGCCGGGCAGCAGGTCACGCTCGTCGGACGCCGTGAGCCCGGCCTCGCGCAGCGTGACGAGCACCGCGTCGGGATCCTCGGTGGAGAACACCTTGAGCCGGACGCCGGAGGCCACGAAGTCGCGCACCACGGCCGGGGCGTCCGGGTGGAGGTGGCGGCGGCGTTCGACCACGCAGAGCGGCACGAGCCCGGCGGGCAGGTGAGGTCGGCCGTCGGCGTCCGCGAGGGGGGCGTCGACTGGACCCCGCGCCAGGACCAGCGCCTCGTCGGCGGCCGACGGGACGCCGAAGACGCGGGGCTCGCCGATCACGTACAGGTGGGGGTCGTCGGGGTCGTCGAAGGCCAGGCCCGTCCAGCCAAGGGTGGCCAGGTGGGGTGCCTCCACGACGAGGGCCCGCCCCTCGCCCTCGAACGACCGGGCGACGATCGCGGAGACGGGCGTGCTCTGGGACGTGCTGCGCCCTATGTCCCCCAGGATGCGGTGCAACTCGGCGGGGTCCGGCCAGGCCTCGTCCCCGGCGTCCTCGGGCCGCGGCAGCGGCTCGACGCGCATCGACGTGCCCGACAGCAGGCCGACGTCGGTGACGCACAGCACGGTCGACTCGGCGAGGAGCTCCACCGACCGGGCGCTCTGCACCACCGCCCCGATCCGGGCCAGGTCGGCGGTGCCGATGGCGTAGGAGACGATGATCATGAGGTACAGGCCGGTGGGGGCCAGCGAGAAGATGACCGGGGCGGCGTCCACGAAGGCGTCGCCCGGCTCGCCCACGTCGAGGCGGAAGTACTTGGCCAGGAGGATGGTCGCGTACACCACGACGACGACGAGCAGGGCCGTGAGGATCTTCGCCACGAGGCGTTCCAGCGGGGTGGGTCGCGACGCCAGCGCCGTCCGCTGGGCCAGGCGCGCGTGGATCGTCCGGTCCGGACCGACGCGCGTGGCCACGTAGCGGCCCTTGCCCGACAGGCAGACGCTGCCCGCGAACACCTCGTCGCCGGCCTGGCAGCGGGTCCAGCCGCGGCGTCCGGTGACGACTGAGGCGTCGACCAGCACGCTGCCGGCGGCCACGACGCCGTCGACCTGGAACTGGTCGCCCGGGGAGACGACCAGCAGGTCCCCGGGCACGATGTGGTCGCTGTCGACCAGCCGGGGGCGTCCGTCGCGGATGACGGTGGCGCGGACGTGCGCGGCGTCCCGCACAGCCGCGATGCGTCTCGCGGCGAGCGACTCCTGCAGCGTGCGCAGCGACAGCGAGATCGCGAACAGCAGGATCGTCAGGGCCGCGCCGATCCACTCCGACAACAGCACCAGGATCAGGGCGAGGCCCACGAAGTTCAGGTTGAACACCGTGAAGATGCTCTCCCGGCGGGCCTGGTGCAGGGTGCGCAGCGGCTTGAGGTTCGTGGTGTTGTCCTGGCCGGCTGCGAGCCGGACCCGTGCCTCGGACTCGGTCAGGCCGGTGAACGTGCCCGCCATGCCAGCCCCCTCGTCACGGCGCCGGGGCGGACGCCAGCAGGTCCAGCCCCAGCCCGGCGGACAGGTGGCGTGCCACGAGCTGCCCGCGGACGCTGTTGCCGGCGGCGTCCAGCGGTGGGGAGTACGTGCCGAGGCCGCCCTTGCCGGGGGACACGGTGACGATGCCGCCGCCGATGCCGCTCTTGGCGGGCAACCCGACGCGGTAGAACCAGTCGCCGGAGCTCTCGTACAGCCCGGCGACCACCATGACCGCCAGCACGTGGTGGCACAGCTCGGCGGGCAGCACCTGCTCTTTCGTCAGCGGGTTCACCCCTCCGTCGGCGAGCGTGGCCCCCATCACCGCCAGGTCGCGCGCGGTCACCGCCAGGGCGCTCTGCCGCGTGTACAGGTCGAGCGCCACGTCCGGGTCCCCCGTCATCCTGCCGCGGACGTTCAGCAGCCAGGCGAGCGCCCGGTTGACGTCGTTGGTGGCGGACGCCGACGCGTACACTTCGGCGTCCAGCTCGAGGGGGCGTCCGGCGAAGGCGGAGAGTCCGTCGGAGATGGCGGCCCACCGCTCGTCGGGCGTCGCGCCCGGGACGAGGGCCGTCGTCTGGATCGCCCCCGCGTTCACCATCGGGTTGGTGCGGCCGTCCGGGCTGCCCTCCACGGCCGCGACCGAGTTGAAGGGCAGGCCGGTCGCGTCGACGCCGACCAGCTCACGCACGCGCTCCGCACCCCGGGCGCGGCAGGCGAGCGCGAAGACGAACGGCTTCGCGACGCTCATGATCGTGAAGGGCGTGTCCACGGCCCCGACAGCGTGGGACTCCCCGTCCACGTCGACGAGGCAGATGCCGAAGGCGTCCGGGTCGGCGCGGCCCAGCGCCGGGTAGACCGTCGACGGGCTGCCGTCTGAGGTGCCCCGGAACCGCGCGTGGGCCTCCCGCACCGCCGCCGCCACGGACGCGGCGGCGGGCAGGTGTCCGGTCGAGACGAACCCGGTGGCTGGCATGGGACTCAGGCGAGTTCCTCGGCCAGGGCCTTCTCGTCCTCGTCAGACAGCGACGTCTTCAGCACGGTGCCGCCGAACTCGCCCATGCTGGCGGCGAACTTGTCCTCGGTCAGCTTGGTGGCGAGCACGACCACGGCCGCCTTGCCGGGCTCCAGGAGTCCCTCGACTCGGTCGCGGAACGCGTCGTCGATGCCCGCCTTGCCCAGGCGGCCCATGAGCGCGCCCCAGAGGCCACCCAGGACCAGGCCGACGCCGGGCACGAGGAAGAGCAGCCCGATGAGCATGCCCCACAGGGCGCCGGACGCCGCGCCGGTCCCCACGAGGCCCTTGGCCGGGGTGTCGACGTGCTTCTTGCCGTCGTCGTCCACGCGGACGACCGCGAGGCCGGCGAGCTTCACGATGTGGTCGCGCTGCAGCTCGAGGACGCGGTCGTGCGCCTTCTCAGCCTGCAGGTGGTCGTCGTAACCGATGATGATGAGTTCCGACATGTGTTGCCTCTCTTCCCAGCCCCGCGGGTCTGAGCGGGGGTGTCTGTGTCCATCGTGTCCACGGATGCCCGGCCTGTCACCACCCGGTGCGGGTGATTCGCCGCGCCGGCGTCCGCTGGCATCATGGCCTCATCCGCCTCCGGGCGGAGCACACCACAGGAGGAAGCCATGGGCGCTCAAGAGGGCGGGGACTTCTGGCGCGGACTGGCGACGAACCCGCGGGTCTGGCTGGGCGTGGTGATCGCGGTGCTCGCGATCGCCTTCATCCTGCAGAACCGCGCACCGGCGCAGGTCGACCTGTTGACCTTCACGTTCACGGCACCGCAGTGGACGACCCTGACGATCATGTTCCTGGCCGGTTTGGCGACCGGGCTCCTGCTGCGACGCAAGAAGGGCTGACGCCCTCTCGGCTCAGAGTCCGAGCAGCTTCGCCTTCGCGGCAGAGAACTCCACGTCGGTCAGCGCGCCCTGCTGGTGCAGGGCGGCCAGCCGCTCCAGGCCGTCCAGGACGTCCCCGGACGCCGGCGGGACCGGTGTGGCCGGCGCGGGCGGCGCGGGCGGCTGCGTGGCGGCGACCTGCTGGGCGACGGCCTGCTGGATCCTCGCCTGCTCGGCCAGGGCGGCCTGTTCGGCCTGAGCCGACTGCTTGGCGGCGACATTCCCGGAGACCTTGGTGGCGGTGCCGGCGATGACGGCGGTGCGGGCGGCAGTCCCGATGAGGCCGGGACCCCGGCGGCGTTGACGAATCATGCTGGCTCCTGGCTGGTCGGTGCATCGGTGGGGGAGAGGTGGGTGGACAGGGCGGCTTCGGCGACCTCGGCCGGGGCGACTTCGCCGGTCACGCTGGTGCCGTCGAACGCGATCACCGCGTACTCCACGGGAGCCAGTGGCATGGGGTTTCCTTTCCGAGGGCGTGGTGGGGCAGGCAGCGTCAGGAGCCGATGCGGCTTGCGATGATGCCGGTGACGATGACGGACGTGATGGTGACGGTCGAGAAGCCCGCGACGATCATCTTGGGCAGGATCTCGCCCTCGATCGCGGCGACCTCTTCCGGAGTCTCGCCGGCGCCCCGCGCGGCCTCCTGCGACAGGATCATCGTGCCTGGGAAGCCGTAGAGGGAGGTGAGCCCGATCGCGATCGACATCGGGACGCTGTAGCCCAGCAGCTTGCCGGTGAGGCCGGCGAACAGCGCGATGCCGACGATCCCGAAGAGGAAGGCGATGAGAAGCGGGAACGCCAACTCGGCGACGTCGGCGGGCTTGACGGACGCCAGCGGGCCGAAGACCAGGATCATGATGGCGAGCATCATCAGACCGTAGGCGTCGATGCCGTTGAGGATGCCGGGCTTGAGGATGCCGGTGGCCCGCAGGGCGATGCCGAAGAGGAGCGCGACCACGAACGTGTTGAGGACGCCGCCGGTGAAGTTGTTGATCTGGATCGAGATGAAGACGACCGTGCCGACGACGAGCAGGGTGCCGGGCGTGGTGGAGAGCCACTTCGGCAGCTTGCCCTCGGACTGGCCCTCCTCGCCCTGCGCCACCGCCACCGGGGCGAGGTTAGGAGCGCTACGAGGGCATGCTCGTGCACCCGCAGGGCACCTACACGATCACCAACAACTTCCAGCTCAACCGCTTCGGCCAGCTCGGCCTCGCCGTCGGCGATGAGCCCCTGTACCAGGCCACCGAGGTCGTCGAGCCCGGCGCCGCGGCGACGGCGTACGAGGCCGCGAACCAGGAGTTGTACATCACCCTGGACGACGGCTCCTCCTGGGACTACACCCGGTTCACCGACACCATTCCCGCGGAGGACTCGCCGCTCCCGTACCTGTCGGCCGCCACGCCGATGCGCACGGCGTCGCAGGTCACCTTCAGCCAGCCGGTGATCCTGGACTACCGCTTCCAATGGAACTACCAGCCCACCGGGCAGGTCGTCGGCCACGACGACCCCGACATCCCGGTGGCGTCCGAGAACGACCGCGAGGTCACGGTCCCCGAGGTGGGCGGCAACATCACCCTGGGTGCGTTCAACGTGCTCAACTACTTCGACGACCTCGGCAAGGACGAGGCCGGCTGCGGGGCCTTCCTCGACCGTGATGGCAACGAGGTGGCCACCGACTTCTGCCAGGTCCGCGGGGCGTGGAGCGCCGAGGCGTTCGCCGACCAGAAGGAGAAGATCGTCTCGGCCATCAACACGATGGACGCCGACGTGCTGGCCCTGATGGAGATCGAGAACTCCGCCGCCATCACCTATCTCGCCGGCCAGCCGCGTGACAAGGCCCTCGCCGACCTGGTCGCTGCCCTCAACCAGGCGGCGGGCGGGACGCGTTGGGCGTTCGCCCCCTCCCCGGTGGTGACCGGTCCCAACGAGGACGTCATCCGGACGGCGTTCATCTACAACCCGCAGACCGTCCAACTGCTCGGCCCGTCGCTGATCGACATCGACGAAGCGTTCGCCGACGCCCGCTATCCACTGGCGCAGAAGTTCAAGGCACGCAACACCGGCAAGCCGTTCGTCGCGATCGCCAACCACTTCAAGAGCAAGGGCTCCGGCGCGGACGACCAGACCGGCCAGGGCCTGGCCAACCCGTCGCGCGAGGCGCAGGCACGCCAGCTGACGGCGTGGGCGTCCGAGATGTTCGGTGACGAGGCGATCTTCCTGATGGGCGACTTCAACGCCTACAGCAAGGAGACACCGGTGCAGATTATCGAGGCCCAGGGCTATGTGAACCTGGCCAAGGAGTATGAGCCGACGTCAGCGTCCTACCAGTTCTCGGGCCGTCTCGGGTCCCTCGACCACGTCTTCGCCAACAAGGCGGCCCAGCGCCTGGTCACCGGTGCCGCGGTGTGGGACATCAACGGGGACGAGTCGATTGCCTTCCAGTACAGCCGACGCAACTACGACGTCGTGGACTTCCACACTGCGAACCCGTTCGCCAGCTCCGACCACGACCCGATCGTCGTCGGCCTGGACACCGGCAACCGGGGCAACGCCAAGGGCAAGGGCAAGAACTGACGCCCTGACCGACACACGAGCCCGGGCCGGGCGCACCCTCCGCGGGGGCGCCCGGCCCACACCGTCGGCGGTCGGTAGGCTGGGGCCAATCGGAAAGGAACGTCGCACATGGCTGCTCCCACGTTGTTGCTGATCTTCGGGGTCGGCCTGCTCATCGCTCTCGCGGTGCTCGTCGTTCTCGTCTTGGTGTCGACCCGCCGCAACACCCAGCTGCACCCGCCGTCCACCCCCGACCGGACGCCGCCGGCCCCGCCCCGCCCGGCCGTCGAACCCGAGCGCGACCCGTGGGAGGAGGCGATGCTCGCGAACACGCCCGAGCCGCCGCCCGCCCCGTGGCTGCCCCCGCAGCAGCAGGCCGCCCCCTCGACCCCCTCGTTCGGCCCCGGGCCCGAGGTCCTCGATCGGGACGCCCTCGGCCGCGGCCGCCGCGCCTTCGACCCCACCGGCTGGGACGACCGCCCCGACGGCTACGAGGGCACCGACTTCGGGATGGTCGGCAAGGAGTGACGCTGGTCGCCGACCGCCGTCCGCGCTGGGGCGCCGACGCGCCCGCCGCGGCCGCGCTCGTGCTCACCCTCGTGGTGGTGTGGGGGGCGGCGAAGCTGCTGTCGGTGTGGGCCTGGGTCGTGGTCCCGGCCCAGTACGGCGACACCTACTACTACTTCCTCACCGCCCAGGAGCTCGCCCGCACGGGCGGCGGGGTGGCCGGCGTCCTGCTCGAGTACCCGACCCCCGCGGCGCTGCTCCTGCTCCTGCCCTGGGAACTGGGCGCCACCGACTACGAGGCCTACCGCCAGGCGGTGGTCGTGATGACCGCCCTGGCCGACGCCGCCTTCGCCCTCCTCCTCGGACGCCGGCTCGGCCCCGTCGCCGTGCTCGCCTGGGTGGGCCTCACGTCCGCCCTCGGGCCGCTCGTGCTGCTCCGCTTCGACCTCCTCCCCGCGGTGGTGGCCGGGGCGGCGGTCCTGCTGGCCATGGAGGGCCGACGCGTGGCGGCGTCCGTCCTGGTGGGCCTGGGCACGGGCCTGAAGGTGTGGCCGATCGTGCTGTTCCCGCTCACGCTGGGCCGCCGCGACACTCACCTTCCTGACGCGCGAGACACCTCCGGAGCCCGTTCCCGTGTCAGGAGGGTGAGTGTCGCGGCACCCGCGCTCGGCCTGGCCGCCACCGGCATCGCGCTCGTCGCGGTCAGCCTCGCCGTCGCGGGGTGGGACCGCCTGCTCAGCCCGCTGGCCTACCAGCGCGACCGGGGGCTGCAGATCGAGGCCGTCCCGGCGACGCTGCCGATGCAGGCTTGGGCCGACGACCCGGCGTACCGGGTCTGGTACTCGACGTTCAAGGCCTACGAGCTGGTCGGCCCGTCGGTCGCCGGCTGGATCGGGGTCGCCCAGGTCGCCGCGCTCGTCGGGGCCGTAGCGTGCGTGGCCCTGCTCGCATGGTGGTTCTGGCGCGGGGCCGACCCGCGGACGATCGCCTGGCTCGCGCTCGTGCTCGTCGGCACGTTCGTGGTCACCTCGCGCGCGCTCAGCCCCCAGTACCTGGTCTGGCTCGCCGCACCCTTGGCGGTGCTGGTCGGGTTCGCGTTCCGCGGCGGCCCGGACGCCCCGCCGCTGGGTCCATCGCTGGTCACCTTCGCCCTCGGGCTGGGCCTGTGCACCCTGACGACCGCCGTGTACCCCGTGTACTACGACCACCTCCTCCAGCGGAGCCCGCTGACCGACCGGGCACTGCTGTTCCTCACCCTGCGCAACATCGGACTGCTGGCGCTCGTCGCGTGGGCGGCGGCCAGCGCGCTCACGGTGGTGCGGCGTCGAGGCCACTGACGGCAACCCCGCTCCGGGAACGTGGGACGTGGTTAGAGTGAATCCAGAGCCCACCGCATCGACGCTGAGGAGCACGCCCATGTGGACATTGACCGGATTCGCCGACGAGATCTCCCGGGACCTCGACGAACAGATCGCCCTGCTGACCAAGCTCGGCATCAAGCACGTCGAGTTCCGCAGTGCCTGGGGCACCAAGGTCCTCGACCTGACCCCCGAGCAGCTCGACGAGGCCAAGGCGAAGCTGGACGCCGCGGGCATCCGCCTGAGCTCGGTCGGCTCCGACATCGGCAAGATCGTCATCACCGACCCGTTCGAGGAGCACCTCAAGCGCTCCGCCCACGCCGTGGAGGTCGCGAAGTTCTTCGGCTGTGGCTACATCCGGATGTTCAGCTTCTTCATCCCCCAGGGCGAGGACCCGGAGCAGTACCGCGACGAGGTCATGGACCGCACGCGCGCGTTCGTCCGCCTCGCCGAGGCCGGCGGCGTCACGATGCTGCACGAGAACGAGAAGGACATCTACGGGGACACCCCCGAGCGCGTGGTCGAGCTGGTCACGGCGATGGACTCCCCGAACTACCGCGCGATCTTCGACCCGGCCAACTACGTGCAGTGCGGCGTGAAGCCGTTCGACGAGGCCTACCCGCAGGTGCGCGAGTACACCGACTACATCCACGTCAAGGACGCCTCGGGCACCGAGATGGATGCCAACGGGCACAACAAGGTGCTGCCGGCCGGCGAGGGCGACGGCCAGGTCCGCGAGCTCGTGGCCGCGCTCGCCGCCGACGGCTACGACGGGTTCTTCTCCATCGAGCCCCACCTGGGCGACTTCGACGCGTTCGGCGGCCTGTGCGGCCCCGACCTGTGGACGACGGCGTACGACGCCATCACCGGCATCTTCCGCGAGCAGGGCATCTCATGGCGGTGAGCCGTGCGGCCATCGTCGGGTGGGGCGACGTCGCGATCATCCACCACGAGGCGATCGTGTGCATCGAGGGCGTCGACCTGGTCGGCGTGGTCGACACGGACGCCGAGCGCCGCGAGGCGGCGACCGCAGCCCTGGGCGTCCCGGCGTTCGCGTCGGTCGCCGAGCTCGTGGACGCCGTCGCACCCGACGTCGTGCACATCACCACCCCGCACCACCAGCACATCACCCCGACGCTGGAGGCCCTCGAGCGGGGCGTCCACGTCATCCAGGAGAAGCCGCTGGCGGCGTCCATCGAGGACGGCCAGCGGTTGGTCGACGTGATGGCCCGGCGCGAGGCGCAGGGCCTGACCTCGCCGAAGGTCGGTATCTGCTTCCAGAACCGGTACAACGTCGCGAGCCAGGAGCTCCGCCGGCTGCTCGACTCGGGCGAGCTCGGCGCGGTGCACGGCGCCTACGCCTCCGTGGTGTGGACGCGCACCGCCGACTACTACAAGGCCAAGCCGTGGCGCGGCTCCCGGGAGGAGTCGGGCGGCGGCCTGCTGATCAACCAGGCGATCCACACCCTCGACCTGGTGCAGTGGTTCATGGGCGACGTCGTCGACGTGGCCGGCCACGTGGCGACCCACCGGTTCGGCGACGTCAGCGAGGTCGAGGACACCGCCGAGATGCTGCTGACGCACGCCTCGGGGCTCAAGACCGCGTTCTACGCGACGTTGACCGCGCCGCAGCACCGGCCGGTCGAGCTCGAGCTGGACTGCGACAACGCCTACGTGTCGCTGCGCAACGGGCTGAGCGTCACCTGGAAGGACGGCCGGGGCACCGACCGCTACGAGGAGCGCCAGGCGCCGTCGGGCGGTCGCTCGTACTGGGGGGTCTCCCACGAACTCCTCGTGCGCGACTTCTACGCGAAGGTGGACGACCCGGAACCCTTCTGGATCAGTCCCGCCGAGGCGATGAAGTCCCTGCAGATCCTCAAGGCGACCTACCAGGTCTCCGGTTTCTGACGGCGCCTCGAGCAACCTGCGGCAACTTTCCGGGGCCTCGCCCCCGGGAGGTCGTGCCGACCTAGTCTGAATTCCACAACCACATGACAAGGAGCTGTGCAATGGCGGAGGACAAGGTCCGGTTGGGCATCATCGGCCTGGGTGCTGAGGGCGGCATGTACGCCAAGTTCCTGGACGCCGAGATGGTCCCGAACATGCGCATCGGTGCGATCTGCGACATCCTGCCCGAGAAGAAGGAGCAGGCCGACGCCTACGGCGTCCCGTTCTACGCCGACTACAAGGAGATGATCGACTCCGGCGAGGTCGACGCCGTGGTCACGACCGTCCCGCACTACCTGCACCCCGAGATGGGCATCTACGCCCTCCAACAGGGCATCCACGCCCTGGTCGAGAAGCCGGTCGGCGTCTACACCAAGCAGGCCAACGAGCTGATCGAGTACGCGGCGTCCAAGCCCGAGCTCAAGTTCGGCGTGTTCTTCAACCAGCGCACCAACCCGCTGTACAAGGACCTCAAGGCCCTCATGGACTCCGGCGAGCTGGGCAAGCTGCGCCACACCTCGTGGATCATCACCACCTGGTGGCGCCCGCAGCCGTACTACGCGCAGTCCGAGTGGCGGGCGACGTGGGGCGGCGAGGGCGGCGGCGTCCTGGTCAACCAGGCCCCCCACCAGCTCGACCTGTGGCAGTGGATCTGTGGCGTGCCGAAGAGCGTGTTCGCCAAGGTCGCCTACGGCTTCAGGCGTGACATCGAGGTCGAGGACGAGGTCAACGCGCTCGTCGACTTCGGCGACGGCGCGACCGGCACGTTCATCACCTGCGTGCACGACATCGACGGCACCGACCGCCTCGAGATCCTGTGCGACAAGGGCAAGATCGTCGTCGACGGCTCGAACACCGTGAAGATCACCCGTCTGAAGGAGGACGAGGAGGTCATGAGCCAGAACATGGGCATGGACGCCGTCGCGAAGCTCTTCACGGGCCAGCTCGACCGCTCCGAGCTCATGAGCGAGGAGACCAAGGAGTACGGCAACGTCTGGGGTGCCCAGCACTGCGAGGTCATGCGGAACTTCGCCGCCGCGGTCCACGGCGAGGAGGAGCTGCTGGCCCCGGGTGCCGACGGCATCCACGGCGTCCGCCTCGCGAACGCGATCCACCTGTCCAGCTGGACCGGCCAGGAGGTGTCCCTCGAGGACTTCGACGAGGACGCCTACCTCGCCCAGCTGAACGAGCGCATCTCCGCCGAGGGCAAGTTCGAGACGAGGAGCTGAACCATGGCCGTGCTGGGTGTCCAGATGATGATGCTGCGCGAGCAGGTCGCCGAGCAGGGCATGTACCCCGTGCTCGAGCGCCTCGCCGCCATGGACCTGAAGGCCGTCGAGGTCAGCCAGATCCCCATGGACGAGACGAACACCGCCGCCCTCGAGCGCGGTCGCGACGAGCTCGGCATCGAGGTCGGCGCGCTGTCGGTCGCCCTCAAGCCGGGCCCGACGGCGACGGGCGACAACCTCGAGGAGCACTACGACAAGATCGTCGCCGACTGCCGTCGCCTCGGGACGCGGTTCGTCCGCATCGGCATGATGCCGTTCACCGCGATGGTGTCGAAGGAGGCCTGCGAGGCGTGGGCCGCCGAGGTCGAGCCCGCGGCGTCCCGGCTGGCCGCCGACGGGATCACGCTGTGCTACCACAACCACCACGTCGACCTGGCCCAGTTCGACGGGGAGCGGATGTTCGACATCGTCCGCCGGGTCGCGCCCAGCGTGAAGTTCGAGGTCGACCTGCACTGGGTGCAGCGCGGCGGCATGGCGCCGCTGGACATGCTCGAGGAGTACTCGGGCGTGTGCAAGCTGATCCACGTGAAGGACTTCCGCGTGGTGGCGGTGCCGCAGGAGGCCGTCGACAAGATGATGTCGGGTGACGTGGCGGGGGGCTTCCAGGGCTTCCTGAACATCGCCCAGTTCGCCGAGGTCGGCCAGGGCAACATGAACTGGCCCAAGCTGCTGCCGGCCGCGATCGACGCGGGCGCGGAGTACTTCTTCATCGAACAGGACGACACCTACGGGCGCGACCCGTTCGACTGCATCGCCGACTCCCGCGCCTACCTGAAGTCCATCGGCTACTGACGTACCTGCTCGCCGTCACCCGACGGCGAGCAGGGCCTGGCCCCTGCCGTGCCGAATCGCGCCCCGGGGGTCAGCCCAGCTGGTCCAGCATCACGGTGATACGGGTCTCGGCGTCGGTGACGACGTCGGGGAGGTCGGCGGGATCACCCTGGTACTCGCCGCCCTCGTAGGTGAGCGCGACGTAGCGGCCCTCGCGGGCGAGGTACTGCAGGGATGCCCCCGGGGCGACCACCCAGCCCTCGCCGGTGTCCCACTCCGACCACTGGCGCACCTGCAGGCCCTCCTCACCGAGGTCGGCCAGGGGGTCGGTGGCCTGGACCGTGCGCCAGTTGTCGCTGTCGGGGCCCTCCGCGGCGCAGGCGGCCAGCTGGGTGCCCAGCTCGGCCATGAACGCCTGGGCGGCCGCGGCGTCCGTGAACACGAACAGGCCGTTGCCCACGACGTGCTCGGGGCCGACCGACTCCTTCACGCGGGTGGCCGTGATCCCGGACGCCGACGCGAGGGTCAGCACCCGGTCGGGGCAGGAGGCACGCCAGACGGCGGTCGTGAACGCCGAGACCTCCTCGTCGCCGGGGCGGTCCTCCTCGGGGAGGGAGAAGCCCTCGGGCAGGGTGCCCAGGGCGCCGGGGATCTCGTTGTCTGCGGTCGGGGTGGGCCGCGGGGTGTGCGGGGCGGCGGTGCGCTTCGGCGGCGTCGCGCTCGGGGCGGCGCTGGGTGTGGTCGTCGTGCCCGACTCCACCGGCTGCGGCGTGAGTGCCGGGGTGGCCGTCGACGTGGGCAGCGCGGTGGGGGTCACCACGGGCGTCGGGCTCGGCGTCGCCGCCCCCGACTGGCCGGTGCAGGCCGTCAGGGCGAGCACCGCCAGGGTCGTGGCTGCCAGGGCACTGCGCTTCATCGGTCACCTCTCGTCGCGGACGCCCCCAGTCTCTCACCCGGGGGCGCCGCGATCGGTCACGCCATCGCCAGCAGGTCGGCCAGGACCTGGGCGGGGGGCAGGTCGGCCGCAGCCTCCTCGTGGGGGTCGCCCACGTACTCGCCCGAGGTCGAGTGGATCGCGACCAGGCGCCCGGAGCGTCCCCAGAGGTCGAGGGTGCCGCCGGGGGCCTCGTGCCAGGTCCCGTCGAGTTCGCGCTCGGTCCAGTAGCGCACCGTGAACGTGTCGGCGACGAGGCCCGGCTCGGTGGAGCTCGCCATCAGCGTCCGCTCGATGATCGGGTCCTCCGGCGTCCCGATGTTCGGGCCCGGCTCGCCGACCGGCGCGCAGGCGCCGATCTTCTGCTGCAGCTCGGCCATGAAGGCCATTGCCTCCGCCTCGGACCGGAACAGCAGGACGCCGTCGAGCGCGGACGCGTCGCCCGCCTCGATCCGGCCGCGCAGGCGCGAGGCCTCCAGACCGCCCAACGACGGCAGGTCGATCTCGGTGCTGCTCGCGCACACGATGGGCAGGCTCTGGGGCTCGAACGGGCCGAGCTCGTCGGTACCCGTCTCGTTCTCCCGCGGCAGCGGCCGGTCGGCCAGGGCGGTGCCGAAGTCGGCCGGGATGACGCCCGTGTGGGGCGCACCCGGCCGTTCGCTCGTGCTCGGGCCGGGGCTGGGCGTGCCGCTCGGGGTGGCGCTCGGCCGCGGCGAGGGGGTGCCGCTCGGGCGGGAGGTCGCGCTGGGGCTGGGCGTGACCGCGGTGGGGCCCGGGGTCGGGTCGACCGACGGGGACGCCGGGGCGGTCTGGGCGGGGACCGCGGTCTGGCCGGTGCCCGGCAGCAGGTTCACGATCCCGACGCCGGCGAGGGCGACCACGGCGACCGTCGCCGCCGACGCGAGGGCGACCCGGCGCCGGCGGACGGCGCGGCCACGGGACAGGACGGCCGCACCGAGGGCGTCCGGGTCGGGGCCGGAGGCCGGTTCGGCGAACCACAGCTCGTCGCGGAGCTCGTTCTCGTCGATGGGGGTCATGACAGGCTCCTCGTGGCCGGCGCGGCCCCTCCGCGAGAACGGAGGCGGGCGAGCGCACGCGAACAGGTGGACTTGACGGTGCCGACCGAGACGCCGAGCTGCTCTGCCACGTCGGCCTCGGAGAGGTCGGCGTAGTAGCGCAGCACCACCATCGCGCGCTCGTGGGGCGTGAGCCCCGCGAGCTGGCGGACGATGAACGCCCGGTCCTCGACGCCCTCGAACCCCGCCTCGCCGCCCGGATCGCGGCGGCGGTCGTCGATGTCGATCGTGATCGCCTCGTAGCGGCGCCGGCGCCAGCGGTCGGTGGTGAGGGTCACCATCACCTTCCGCGTGTACGCCCACGCCGCGCGCTGGTCGATCTTCCGCCAGGCGAGCCACGTCTTCAGCAGGGCGTCCTGCAGGAGGTCGTCGGCGGCCTGACGGTTGCCGGTGAGCAGGTAGGCCGTGTGGTGCAGGGACCCGGTGTGGGCCTGCACGAACGCGGTGAACCCCGCATCCTGGTCGGTGGCCGTCATGCCGAGGAGGACGAGTCAGCGTGCGTTTCGGTTGAGTCCCCCTCAGGCGGGCCGGGACGCCGGGGCGGTCTTCGCGGTCATCCCCGGGTCGGCCTGTACGACGTCGCCCAGGGCCTCGTCGATCGCGGCCCGGACGCCGGCGTCCAGCACCACGCCGCTCGCCTTGACGTTCTCGACGACCTGCTCGGGACGGGAGGCGCCGATGATCGCGCCGGCCACGTTGTCGTTGCCGAGCACCCACGCGACGGCGAGCTGGGCCATGGAGATGCCCAGGTCGTCGGCGATCGGCTTCAGCTTCTGGACGCGGCCGAGCACGTCGTCGTTCATGAAGCGGGCGATCATGTTCGCCCCGCCCTTCGTGTCGGTGGCGCGCGAGCCCTCGGGCAGCGGCTGACCGGGCAGGTACTTGCCGGTCAGGACGCCCTGCGCGATCGGCGACCACACGATCTGGCTGACCCCGAGCTCGCGGCAGGTCGGCACGACCTCGCCCTCGATCACGCGCCACAGCATCGAGTACTGCGGCTGGCTCGAGATGAGCTGGACGCCGAGGTGCTTGGCCAGCGCGTGCCCGGCCCGGATCTGGTCGGCGGTCCACTCGCTGACGCCGATGTAGAGCGCCTTGCCTTGCCGGACCACGTCGGCGAAGGCCTGCATGGTCTCCTCGAGCGGGGTCTCGTGGTCGTAGCGGTGGGCCTGGTAGAGGTCGACGTAGTCGGTGCGCAGGCGTTTCAGCGAGCCGTTGATCGACTCCATGATGTGCTTGCGGGACAGCCCGACGTCGTTGTGGCCCTTGGGCCCGGTCGGCCAGTAGACCTTCGTGAAGATCTCCAGGCTCTCGCGGCGCTCGCCGGCCAGGGCGTCACCCAGCACCGACTCGGCGACGGTGTTGGCGTACACGTCGGCGGTGTCGAAGCTGGTGATCCCGGCGTCCAGCGCCGCGCGCACGCACGCTGTGGCGGCGTCGTTCTCGACCTGCGACCCGTGGGTCAGCCAGTTGCCGTAGATGATCTCGGAGATCTTCAGGCCCGAGTTGCCCAAGTGGCGGAAATCCATCGTGGAACCCCTTTCTCACTGGTCATCATCCTCCATCCTGCATCCACAGGTGGAGAGTTCACCCTTCCCATCCCGGGTTGCGGGCGCACCGTCGTTGTCGTCCCTTCCCCCAACCTGTACCCCGAGGAGCACCACCACCATGAAGAAAGTCCATTGCTGCGACCGCTGCGGTCGGCCTGTTCGCCACCGCCGGCGCCTTCGCTGCGTTCACGACCCCTGCCCGCGCCGACGAGTACCCCTCCGAGTGTGGGTGAGCTGCTACCTCAGCGAGGGGCGCCGCACCGACTTCAACTTCGTGGTGATCGCCGAGCTCGACCGCTGAGCGGCCTCAGTGCACGCGCGTGAAGCCGTGCTTCTCGTAGAAGCGGATCGCCGGCTTGCGGTGTTCCTCGACCGCGAGGCGCAGCTCGTCGAGGTCCGCCTCGGCGAAGAGGGCGGCGAGGGTGGCTGCGAGCAGGACGTGCCCGTCCCCGACCCCACGGGCGTCGGGGACGACGGCCATGTAGTCGAGCTGGCCCGCGCCGTCGGTGGTGACGTGACCCGATGCGTACCCGATGGGGGTGCCGTCGCGCTCGACCACGAAGGTGAGCAGGTCGGGGTCGTGCACGAGGCCGTGTGCGGTGGCGTAGGTGGTGGGGAACTCCAGGGCGTGGAGGTCGGCCACGAAGTCCAGGTCCGACTCCAGCGCGCGACGGGCGCGGTGGGTGTCGGTCGATTCGAGCCACTCGGCCGCGGCGCTGCGGGAGAGGGCGTAGACACGGGATGGGATGGTCACACAACTCCTTCACTCGTTCAAGCAACGCTAGGGGTGGCTCGTCGCGAACGGCAATGGGTTGCCGGGTCTTGTCCCCGGGTGCGCACAATGGGGGCGTGCCCGCGCTGATCCCGGTCGACCTGCCCACCACCCCCGCCCTCGTGCTGCGGGGGCGGCGCTTCGACGCGGGGCGTCCGGCCGTGATGGCGATCGTGAACCGCACCCGGGACTCCTTCTTCGTCACCGCGGGTGCCGACGCCCTCGAACCCGCACTGGACGCCCTCGCCGCGGCCGTGGCGTCCGGTGCCGACATCGTCGACGTGGGCGGCGTCCGGGCGGGCCAGGAGGGGGAGTGGGTGGACGTGCCCACCGAGGTGGCGCGGGTCCGCCCGTTCCTGGAGGCCGCGCGCGAGCGCTTCCCCGACCTGGTCCTGAGCTTGGACACGTGGCGCACCGAGGTCGTGGACGCCTGCCGTGACGCCGGCGTCGACCTGGTCAACGACACCTGGGCCGGGGCCGACCCCGACCTGGTGCACGCGGCCGCCGAGCTGGGCGCGGGCTATGTCGTCTCGCACACGGGTGGGTTGCCGCCGCGCACCGACCCGGTGGACGTGAGCTACGGCGACGACCCCGACGACGTCGTCCGCTCGGTGCTGGACGGGCTCGCCGTGGGCGCGGCGCGGGCGGTGGCTGCGGGCGTCCGGCCCGAGGGTGTGCTGGTCGACCCGACGCTCGACTTCGGCAAGACGACCCGTAACTCGCTGCGGGTGCTGCGGGCCACGGCGTCGGTGGCGTCGCTGGGGTACCCCGTGCTGCAGGCCATCTCGCGCAAGGACTTCGTGGGTGAGACCCTCGACCTGCCCGCCGACGAGCGCCTCGAGGGGTCGCTCGCCGCGACCGCGGTGGCGGCCTGGCTGGGGGCGACGGTGTTCCGCACGCACGACGTGCGGGCGACGCGGCGGGTGCTCGACATGGTGGCGTCCGTGCGCGGGGACCGCCCGCCCGCGGTGGCGGTGCGCGGCGAGCCGCGGGGGGCGTGATGCAGTTCGAGAACTGGATCGACCGGCAGATCCGGGAGGCCATGGAACGCGGCGAGTTCGACAACCTCCCCGGCGCCGGCAAGCCGCTCGAGCTCGACTCCTCCGAGGACTGGTGGATCAAGGCCAAGATCAAGGCCGAGAACCTCGATGCGGTCCTGCCGGGGCCGCTCGCGCTGCGCCGCGAGGTCGAGGGCATCACGGACGCCGTGGCCGACTGCCGCTCGGAGGCGGAGGTCCGCGAGCGGTGCGAGGCGCTGAACGAGCGGATCCGTGACTACTACCGCCGCCCGGAGACCGGCCGGCGCATCATCGTGCGGCTGGTCGACGTGGACGCGGTCGTGGCGGGGTGGCGCCAACGCGGAATTGGTTAGTACGACCACAGTCGTAGCGGCGCGCCCGGATCGGGGACCACGGGCCGAGGAAACCGCGCGACAACCCGGCGGGGGCCGACTTACCGTGGAAGGACCATGAGCAGCACCATCCCTGACACCCCCGACGAACCCACGATCGAGAAGCCGGTCCTGACGCTGTCGGTGACCGCCCTCGCGGCCGGCGCGCTGGCCGCGGTGACCTCGGCCGTGATCGGTTCGCACCTCGGCACGGCCGGCACCCTGACCGGCGCCGCGCTCGGCTCGGTCATCGGCGCCTTCTCGACCGCGCTGTACACCTTCGGGCTGCAGCGCACCTGGCACGCGTTGGGCGCGCTGACCCCGCGGCGGGCGAATCTGGTCGCCGGCGTCCTGCTGACGGCGCTGGTGGCGTTCGTCGTCGCGCTGGGCGCCATCACGGGCCTGGAGAAGGCCACGGGCACCTCGCTGGCGGGCGAGCCCGGCACGACCGTCGAGCGCGTGCGGGTCGTCACGGTCCAGCGTCCGGCCGCCGCGGGGGCCGAGGTGGCCGACGAGGCCGCACCCGCGGCGTCTGAGAGCGCCACGCAGGACCCGGTCACGGCCGACCCTATGCTCGCCACCCCCAGCCCCGCTGAGCCGCAGCCCGGGGCGTCCGCGGAACCGACCCCGAGCGAGACGCCGGCGCCGACGGAACCGACCACCCCGACCGACAGCCCGACCGCCGGGACCCCGGTCCCGAGCACGCCGAGCGCCCCGGCCGAGCCGGGGACGGGGGCGTGAGTCACTCGTCGGCGTTGATCAGGTAGCGGCAGCCGCGCTCGACGTAGTCGCGCAGGAGGCGGGCGTCCTCCTCGGCGAGGGCGAGGGTGTCGATCGCGCGGTCCATGCAGTCGGCCCAGCGCTGGGCCATGCGCGCCGTGACCTTGTACGGCATGTGGCGCATCTTCAGCATGGGCGCCCCGCGGGTGCGCGAATAGGTCATCGGCCCGCCCCAGTACTGCTCGAAGAACATCAGCAGGCGGTTCTCGGCGCCGTCCCAGTCGTCCTGGGGGTAGAGGGCGGCGAGTTCCGGTTCCTTGCGCACCTCGCTGAAGAACTCCCCGATGAGCCGACGGAACGCCGGCGCGCCCCCGATCCGGTCGTAGAACGTCTCCTCCTCGGCCAAATCGGGTGCGGCGTCCATGTCCCTCATTCTCACCCCGTTCCCCGTGGTCCGGGCCGTTTTCGGGAACTCTGGCAGCGGTCCGGGGGAGGGTAGGTCCCCCGGGTGGACGTCCTCCCTTCTTGCGGCCGGCGGGGGCCTTCTGGAAAGCTGGAGGGCTGCCCGAACGCGGGCGGCCCGCCCGGGGAGCCGGGCACACCGCAGGAAGAGTCACACGATGAAGGCCACCCGACCGCTCCGTCGCGAACGCGCGACGATGCAGCGTCGTGGGTGTGGCCTGCCCGAGTTCGGCCAGCCCCAGCGCTGACCGAGGGCCTGGATCGCGACTCTCTCCTGCGGCACCACCGTGCCACCACCCCGGCGTGAGCCGGATCCATGCCCTGTTGCACGCACACCACCACCAACAGGAGGACGACATGAACCGTTTCCCGGTGCCGCTGACCGGCACCGACAACACCTTGATGTGGGCCGAGGAGGCCGGCATCGAGGAGTCCGCACGCGCCCAGCTGCGCAACGTCGCCGAGCTGCCCTGGACGCACGGCGTCCGCGTGATGCCGGACGTGCACTACGGCAAGGGGGCCACCGTCGGCTCCGTCATCGCCATGAACCAGGCGGTCGCCCCGGCGGCCGTGGGTGTCGACATCGGCTGCGGCATGACCGCGGTGCGCACGAACCTGCGCCCCGACCAGCTGCCCGACGACCTGGGCGTGCTGCGCCGCGGGATCGAGCGGGGCGTCCCGGTCGGGTTCGGCGCGCACAAGGGCGAGCCGCGCGCGGTCGGTCTGCACGACGACCTCGGCCGGCGCTACGCGACCATCCTCGACCGGTTCGAGGGGCTCAAGGCCCACGAGCTGGTGCGCGGGAAGTGGGCGCCCGCGGCGTCCAAGGCCTCGACGCAGGTCGGCACGCTGGGTGGAGGCAACCACTTCATCGAGCTGTGCGCCGGCGACGACGACCGGGTGTGGGTGACCCTGCACTCCGGCTCGCGCGGCACGGGCAACCAGCTCGCGCAGGTGCACATGGAGCGGGCGCAGGGCCTGGCCCACAACCAGGGCCTGGTCGACCGCGACCTGTCGGTGTTCCTGTCCGGGACGCCGCAGATGGACGCCTACCTCCACGACCTGTGGTGGGCGCAGGACTACGCGCTGCTCAACCGCGACGTGATCCTGCGGTCGGTCACCGACGAGCTGCGGCACCGCATTGACGGCATCGCGTTCGACGAGCCGATCCGCTGCCACCACAACTACGTGGCGGTGGAGACGTACGACGACACCGAGCTGGTCGTGACCCGCAAGGGCGCGATCCGGGCCGGCAAGGGCAACCTGGGCGTCATCCCGGGCTCGATGGGGACGGGGTCCTACATCGTGCGCGGGCTGGGCAACCCGGCGTCGTACGAGTCGGCGTCCCACGGCGCCGGACGCCGGATGTCGCGGAACGCCGCGCGCCGGCAGTTCACCGCGGACGACCTCGCGGCCCAGACCGCGGGCATCGAGTGCCGCAAGGACGCCGGCGTGGTCGACGAGATCCCGGCGGCGTACAAGGACATCGACTCGGTCATCGACGACCAGCGTGACCTCGTCGACGTCGTGGCGCGCCTGCGGACGCTGCTCTGCGTGAAGGGCTGACCGGTCGGGCGGGGCCTCCGCGGCTCCGCCCGACCCGCGACTAGGATCGGCGCGTGACCTCCAGGAAGTTCGTCGACGTCGTGCTCGCGCTGCTGGCCCACTTCGCGGTGGGCATCAGCTGGGTCGCGGTGGCCGCGTCGGTGATGGGCTCGCTCGACGTACTGCGGCGCATGGTGATGAACTCCGAGTTCGCGTGGGACACCGGTCGCCTGCCCCAGCCCTGGGCGATCCCGCTCGCGCTCGTGGCGGCATGGGTCAGCCACCGGTTCTTCCTGTGGTCGATGCGGCGCGCGGGCAGCGGGAAGCTCGCGTGGGGAGCCCGCACGATCGCGTGGTCCGGCGCCCTCCTCGGCGTGCTGCTGGGGGCGTACCTGTGGACGCCGGCCCTGCTCGTGGGGGCCCAGGTGGGCCCCGAGGCGGGGCAGTCCCGGCCGTGGGGCCCGCTGGCGTGGGCCGCCCACCACGCCCGGCTGGCCCTCCCGGCGGCGATCGGGCTTGTCACCGCCGGTTACCTGCTCCTCTCGCGTCACTCGCCCATCGTTGTGATTGTCAAAACCCTTCTGCGCCGGATTCGTGGACGACGCGGCGCCGCCGTGGCAAGGTGACGTCAAGCCGACCGATCCCTACCACAAGGAGATCACCTGGCTGGCCGACACCGGCATTTCGACCGGTTGGGACGACGGGACCTTCCGCCCGTGGGAGCCGATCAACCGTGACGCCATGGCGGCCTTCCTCTACCGCATGGCGGGGGAGCCCACCTGGGACGCCCCGGCGGCCTCCCCGTTCGTCGACGTCACCACGAAGACGGCGTTCTACGACGAGATCACCTGGCTCGCCGACGCCGGCATCTCGAAGGGTTGGAACGACAAGACCTACCGTCCGCTGGACGCCATCAACCGTGACGCGATGGCTGCCTTCCTGTACCGCTTCGTCGACAACCTGGGCGTCCCCCAGGTCGTCGGCTGACGGTCACCGACACACCGGACGCCCCGTCCCCCGTGCGTGGGGGGCGGGGCGTCCGCCGTTGGTGGGTGTCGCTCAGAGCCTCTTCTGCCAGCACCCCTCGACGCCGACGGGCACGAATCCCAGCGCGTCGTTGATGGCGAGCATCGGGCGGTTCTCGACGGCGTTCCACGTGTGCACGCGGCGCGCCTCGGGGTTGGCCTCGACCAGGCGGGCGAGGTTGGCGAGCTTCGTCCACATCCCGAGGCCGTGGCCGCGGTGGTGCGGCAGCACGAGGGTCTCCTCCTGCCAGACGCCCGCGGGGTTCTCCTCGGGCCAGGCCAGGTGCGTGTAGGCGGCGACTTCCCCGGTCCCCGCGTGCAGGGCGACCGTCACGACGGATCGCTGACCGGCCACCACCTGACGGTGCTCCGAGTCGACGAGCCGCTCCGGCGTCCAGACGCTGGGGTCGTACTCCATGCCGCCGGCGGGCGGGTCGGTCGACATGCGCTCCATCACCCGGCACACGCCCTCGCGGTGCTCGGGCGGGGTCGAGTCGCCCCACGACGCCAGCACGTAGCCGTCGCTGTCCGCCCCCTCCTCGAGCGCGGACGCCGCGCGCCGCAGCAGGTCAGGGGTCAGGTCGAGGCGGCTAGGGGTCTCGCAGAGCTCGAGGGTCCAGCCGTCGGCGACGAGCCACCGCGAGGCGGGCCTGTCGGGGTCGACGGCGCCGGCCCCGCTGGTGGGCACGATCGCGTCGGGGCGTCCGGTCGCGTCGGGGGAGTCGGCGTAGGCCTGCCACACCGTGCGGCCGTGGGCGATCCCCTCGGCGAGGGCGGCCTCGAACAGCGCGCGCCCGATGCCGCGGCTGCGCGCGCCCGGCCGGACGCCGACCCAGACCTGGGCGGTCTGGAGGTCCTGCTTCCGCATGAGGATCATCGAGGCGAAGCCCAGCACGTCGGCGGGGGCGCACGTCGCGGGGTCGGTGCCGTCGACGAGGGCCACCCAGTGGGGCTGGTCGGCGTAGTCGGACCCGAACAGCCTAGCGGTGCGCGCCCGGGCGGACTCGGAGAAGTCGTCGTGGCCCACGAGGTCGCGGAGCACCTCGGCCTCGACGTCGGCGAGGGCGTGGACGACGGGGTGCGGCTCGGCGTCCCGAGCGGGCGGCGTCGGGACGCGGTGGATCTGGATCACAGCGCAGACGCTAGCGCCACCAGGGTGGGCGAGGTGCCCGCATCGACGCGGACGTCGGCGATCTCGTCGGCCCGGGTGGGCCCGTGGTTCACGATGACGAGCGGCTTGCCCTGCCTGGCCACGTGTCGGGCGAACCGGAGGCCGGACATCACGGTGAGGCTCGAGCCCGCGACGAGGAGGGCCCCGGCCGCGTCGACGAGGGCGTAGGCCGTGTCGACGCGCGGCTTGGGCACGTTCTCGCCGAAGAACACGACGTCGGGCTTGAGCATCCCGCCGCACACGGAGCAGGGCGGCACCACGAAGTCGTCGGGGTCGGCGATGTCGGCGTCCCCGTCGGGGCGCAGCTCGGCCGACCCGGCCGGGATCACGCCCGTCACGCCCGGGTTGGCGGCCTCGAGGCGCGTCTGCAGGGTGGCCCGCGAGGACAGGTCGCCGCAGTCGAGGCAGATCACCCGGTTGATCAGCCCGTGCAGGTCGACCACCTCGCGCGACCCGGCCTCGGAGTGCAGGCGGTCGACGTTCTGGGTGATCACCGGGACGCCCAGCGCGGCCAGCGCCTGGTGGCCCCGGTTGGGGTGCGCGGCGCCGAAGGAGCGGAACCCCATCATCGACCGGAACCAGTAGCGACGCCGGGCCTCGGGGCGTCCGATGAAGTCGCGGTACTGGATCGGGTTGGTGGGCTGGCTCTCGGGCCCGCGGTAGTCGGGGATGCCGGAGTCGGTCGAGATGCCCGCCCCCGTGAGCGCGACCCAGCGCCGGCCGCGCAGTGCGGACGCCACGGCCTCCACCTGGGCGGGGGTCGGTTCGGGGATCGGCACGTCGTCGAGCCTACGCGACCGCTCAGTCCGGCATCTGGAAGGATCGGGGCATGCCCCCCGCACCCCTGCGCCGCCTCGGGGAGGCCGCGCTGCGCAGCAAGGATGTCGACCGCCTCCTCCGACCGGCCTTGGTGCGTGTCCGTGCAGCCGGCTGGCAGGCCACCCAGATGGCCGAGACGGCCGCCGAGGCGGCGCGACGACGCCGGACCGGATCCGCCGTGACCACGGTGGCGGGGGACGCCGCCCTCATCGCTGCGGGGGAGCGGGTCGCGGTGCTCGCGGAGTTCAGCCGGGGGGCGGAGGTCCGTCCGTGGGCCGTGCGGATGGCGGGTGCGCTGGCCGCGGCGGGCTACCCGTGCATCATCGTGGCCGCGCGGTCGCGGGCCGCCCGCGTCGAGGCACCGGCGGAGCTGCCCGCCGGAGTGGCCGTCGTGTCCCGCGGCAACGCCCGGCTCGACTTCGGGTCGTGGGCGGCTGCGCTGGAGGCCTTCCCGACCCTGCTGGAGGCGCGGCACGTCCTGCTCACGAACGACTCGATCATCGGGCCGTTGGGGGATGAGGGGCAGGTCGCTGCACTCCTGTCCCGGGGCGAGGCCAGCGGGGCCGACGTGTTCGGTGCCACCCGGGGCCTCACCGGTTCGGACCACCTCCAGTCCTTCTGGCTGCAGTTCAACGGCAGCCTCGGCCACCCCGCCGTCGCCGGGTTCCTCGCGGACCTGCCCGCCACCACGGACCGTTCCGATCTCAACGTGCGTTACGAGATCGGCCTCTCGACCCTCATGCGCGAGCAGGGCCTGACGCTCGGTTGGGCGTGGGATGCCTCATCCTTCGGCCTGCCGCCCCACTACAACCCCTCGCTGTGCTGGCGGGATCTGCTGGCGGCCGGCTTTCCCTTCGTCAAGCGCAAGCTGCTCAGTGACCACCCACGGTTCAGGGAGGCGCGCCGTGAGGTGCTGGAGCACGCGCGGGCCCACTTCGGGGTCGACCTGGCGTAGGCCCTCGACCTCAGGCCACCGTCCCGAACCGGACGTGGCGTCGAGGCGCGCGGGCAGGGTCCACCCGCGTTGGTGGCAGCACCTCGGGGAGCCCGTCGGGCCCGAGCCGGATCTCCCACCGGCTGCCCGGCGGCGCGTTGGGATGGGGTTCGACCAGGTTGTGGTGGTGTCGGCAGACCAGCACGCAGTTGGTCAGGGAGGTCTCGCCCCCGGCGATCCACGGCACGATGTGGTGGGCGTCCCCGTGGGTGGGTGGTCGGTCGCAGCCGGGGAAGACGCACCCACGATCCCTCAGCACGAGGGCCACGCGCAGGTCGGGTGGCACGAGCCGCTTCGTGCGCCCCACGTCGAGCGGGACCCCCTCGCCGTCGAGAACGGCGGGCAGGATGTCGGCGTCGCAGGCCAGCAGGCGCAGCTGTTCGGCGGTGATTCCGACGCCCCGCTCGACGAGCCCGGCGCCGACGCAGTCGGAGAGCAGGCTGTCGTAGTCGATGACCACGCTGATGCGGGGGCGGTCGCCGCCGTGGGCCGGGGCGTCCTGGTGCAGGGCGGCCAGCCGGGCCAGTTCGACGAGCGCGTCGGCCCGCCGCTGGGTGGGCGTCAGGATCGAGGCGAGCGGGTCGCGCATCTCGAGCGCAGACCGGTGCCGGTGCCGCGCGATCGCCTCGACCTGGACGCGCAGCAGCTCGGCGTCGGCGGTGGGCAGGTGGCCCCTGATCAGGGTCGAGCCGTGCCCGTCGTCGGTGAAGGTGAGGCCGCGCCCCTTGCGGGCCATCTCGAGCTCGCGTTCGAGGCGTTTGGCCTCGGCGGCCTCGCCGACCTCAGGGGCGATGCAGTCGAGCAGGTGGCGGCCCAGCCGGCCGAGCTCGACCGAGTGGAACGTCGCCGCCTGCACCACCATCTCGACCTCGGCGGCCGCGACCTGCGCGTGCGAGAAGTCGTCGGGCAGGGTCTCGAGCACGCGCGTGATCGCACTCGCCTGCTGCGGGCGCACCTCGCCGTCGAGTGCCGCCTCGCGCAACAACGGGAACCGCTGCAGCCGCCCCGCCTGCTTCACCAGCCCGCTCGCCTCGGCGGGGGACAGGCGGTGCGTGTCGGTCAGCCACCCCCGCGTCGTGACGCCCACCTCGACCACGCTCGCCTCGGCGGCCTCGGCCTCGCCCACCAGCGACACGAGCAGGGACTGCAGCCGACCGGCCTCGACCACCGCCATGCCCAGCACCGCCAACCGCTGCGCGGGGGACAGCAGCGACCGGTCGTCGGCGACCGCGGCATCGAGCGCGCGGCCGACCGCGGCGAGGGCCTCGCCGGTCTGGGTCGCGAACTCGATCTCCATACCGCACACGCTACGAGGCGCCTCTGACATTCCTTGCGCATTCGCTGACCATTCGAGTTCACCGACAAACTCGTTACCAACCCGTGACTGTGTGGCATTTCGATGTGGCACTCAATCCGCCTTTGACTAGTAAGAACGCAAGCAAGAGATGAATGTCAAGGGGGTTCCCCGAAATTGTGGAAAACAATTCTTCGGACGCCGCGGGCCCGGCTGGGCAGGTGGTCCGGCCCTCACTCGGTCGTGCTGCTGCGGGAGGACTCGTTGCGTGGGGCCAGTCGAATCTAGGACGAGTAGACTGCATCGACCCAAGGGAGTGTCATGTTTCGTGGTCACGCGCGCTGGCTCGCCGCTGTCCTCGCCCTCGTCCTGGCCGTGACCGGCCTCTCGGCCGCGCCGGTCCGCGCGGCCGATGACTTGCTAGGCCCCGTCGTCGAGTCGATGAGCTTCACCCCCGAGATGTTGGACCCATCCGAGGGGACCCCACTGCGTATCACAGCCCGCGTCACCGACGCGACGGAGGTGCAACGCGTACGGGCGTACGTGTTCCCCCAAGGCGACGAGGCGATGGGGCATGGGGTCGACCTCGCGCGCGTCTCTGGCTCCGTCACGGACGGGACTCACCGCGCCGACTTCGTGTTTCCGCCATCGGTGCTGCCGGAAGGCCTCGAATACGGTCAGAAGTACGGGTACTGGGGCGTCCAGGTGTGGGCAGTTGACGTGCTCGGTCATCGTGGAACAGAGCTTCGATCCCCGACTCCTCTCATGGTTCTCGATCCCGCCGATTCGAGCCCGCCGATGGTGACTGGGGCATCTTGAGCAGGAACATCGCGCACTCGGGTGATGTCAGCGAGCCCGTGACACTCAGCGTGGGCTTCTCAGATTCGAGCGGTCCTGTGGCGCCGCAGGCGGTGCTTCGCTCGGACACCGGCACAGTCCTGAGCCTCGGCCAAGGGGTAAGAACTGGTCAGTCAGGGAACGCGTACTCCTACGAATGGAAGGTCACGCTTCCGCCTCGATCCGGGATTGCCCTGTGGACCGCCGAGGTGGGCCCCCTCGAGGACCTGAAGGGTAACCGCGCAGAGGCGGTCAGCGTGATCAGTGGGCGTCTCGATGCCCGTCTCCCAGCGGTCGATGACAAGGAAGCGCCGGTCACGACCGGCTTCGACTTCAGCCCGAAGTTGGTGGATGTTACTCAGGGCGCGAGGTCCGTTCAGATCGCGGTGCGCGTCACCGATACCATCGGTGTGCCGCCGTCCAGTGTGGCTTGGCAGCTCAACCACGAGACGGCAGGTCTCTCGATGGTCGGTGACTACATGACATTGGCCTCGGGGAACGACCGGGACGGGGTCTACCGGGGTGAGATCCAGGTCATGGACCCCCCGTCCAACGTGAAGGCTGAGCCGTTCGAGACCGGCGGAGCTCGCGTGACCTGGACGCCGCCGTCGGTGACCGACCCCAGGCTCTCCACCCGCTACATGGTCACGGCGCACCCCAGCGGCGCCACCCAAACGGTGGCTTCGACCACCGCCACATTCACGGGGTTGCCCTTGGGGGAGGACTTCACCTTCGACGTGGTAGCGGTCAACGATGCCGGCTCCTCCGCAGCTGGGACATCCAACGCAGTCAGGAGCTCGATCCCGGTGAAGGGCTCGGTCACGTTCGGAGACCGGTGCGGCGCGTCGGGTGACTGCTACGAGATCCCGCAAACCGGGTTGATGTACGACCATTGGGACGCTCAGGGACAACTGATCTCTGGACAGCTGACGCCAGGCAGGTATCCGGCCAGCGGGTACGTGCGCATCGGTGCCTGGTCAGACGACCCCAGCGTGCGCGTCGACGGCCCCTCAGAATGGACACACACGTTCGACGCATCAGTTCCGTTCGCAGACGTCCCGGAGGGCATGGCGTTCTTCCAGGACATGTGCTGGATGGCGGAGAAGAAGATCTCGACGGGCTGGGACGTTGCAGGCGGCAAGGAGTACCGGCCGATGCAGCCGGTGAACCGGGATGCGATGGCTGCGTTCATGTACCGGCTCGCGGGAAGTCCGACGTTCACACCGCCGAAGGTGTCGCCGTTCAAGGACATCACGCCGACCACGGCCTTCTACAAGGAGATGGCTTGGCTGGCGAGCCAGGGGATCTCGACCGGATGGAGCATGCCGGACGGCTCCAAGGAGTACCGCCCCTTGCAGCCGGTGAACCGGGATGCGATGGCTGCGTTCATGCACCGCATGGCCAAGAGTCCGGTGTTCACACCCCCGAAGGTCTCGCCGTTCAGCAGTCGCTGACGAGGGGGATCACCAGACCGGGCCCGTGCCATGATGGGCGGCATGCGAGCGCTGGCGAAGATGCAAGCGGGCCCGGGTCTGGAACTCGTGGACCGCCCCGAACCCACCTGCGGCGACTGGGACGTGAAGATCCGCGTCCTGCGCGCGGGCCTGTGCGGCACCGACCTGCACCTGCAGCAGTGGGACGACTGGGCCGCCTCCATGGTGAACGCTCCCCAGACGATCGGGCACGAGTTCTACGGCGAGATCGTCGAGGTCGGCCAGGACGTCAAGGAGCTCCAGCCCGGTGACAAGGTGAGCGGCGAGGGCCACATCGTCTGCGGCTACTGCCGCAACTGCCGGGCCGGACGCCGCCACCAGTGCATCCGGACCGTCGGCCTCGGCGTCAACACCGACGGCGCTTTCGCCGACTACGTCGTCCTGCCGGTCGAGAACGTGTGGAAGCACCCCGACTGGGTCGACCCCGACCTCGGCGCGGTCTTCGACCCGCTCGGCAACGCGACCCACACGGCGCTGCAGTGGCCGATGGTCGGCGAGGACGTGCTGGTCACCGGCGCCGGACCCATCGGCGTGATGGCCGCCGCGATCGCCCGGCACGCGGGCGCGCGCAACATCGTGGTCACGGACCTGTCGGACTTCCGGCTCGAGCTGGCGGACGCCGCCGGCGCCGACCTCGTCGTCAACTCCGGCACCACCCGCCTGCGCGACGTGCAGCTGGGGCTGGGCATGAAGGAGGGCTTCGACATCGGCCTGGAGATGTCGGGTGCCCCCCAGGCCGTCGCCGAGATGATCGACAACATGAACCACGGCGGCAAGATCGCCATGCTGGGCCTGCCGGCGTCCGACTACGCCATCAACTGGGGCAAGGTCATCACCCACATGCTGACGATCAAGGGCATCTACGGTCGCGAGATGTTCGAGACCTGGTACCTGATGACCTCGATGCTGTCGACGTCGGACGGCCTCAAGGACGCCGTGCGCTCGGTCATCACGCACCGCTTCGCCGCCGAGGACTGGGAGGAGGCCTTCGCCACCGCCCGCGCCGGGCAGTGCGGCAAGGTCATCCTCGACTGGAGCTGAAGGGACAACCATGTACGGAGCATTCGAGGGCCACCTCAAGGCCACCCTGGCCGAGATCGAGTCGGCCGGCCTGACCAAGCGTGAGCGGGTGATCACGACGCCCCAGTCGGCCTCCATCGGGGTCACGAGCTCCGACGCCCCCGTGCTCAACTTCTGCGCCAACAACTATCTCGGGCTGGCCGACAACGACCGGATCATCGCGGCCGCGCACGCCGGTCTGGACGACTTCGGCTTCGGGATGGCGTCGGTCCGCTTCATCTGCGGCACCCAGACCCCGCACCGCGAGCTGGAGCAGCGCATCTCGGCGTTCCTGGGCACCGACGACACGATCCTGTTCAGCTCCTGCTTCGACGCCAACGGCGGCGTCTTCGAGGCCCTCTTCGGGCCCGAGGACGCCATCATCTCCGACGAGCTGAACCACGCCTCGATCATCGACGGCGTCCGCCTGTGCAAGGCCCAGCGGTACCGCTACCGCAACGCCGACATGACCGACCTCGCCGCCCAGCTCGAGGCGGCGTCCGGTGCCCGGTTCAAGGTCATCGTCACTGACGGCGTCTTCTCCATGGACGGCGCCTACGCGCCCCTGCGCGAGATCTGCGACATGGCCGAGGCCCACGACGCGCTCGTGCTCGTCGACGACTCCCACGCCGTGGGCTTCGTCGGCGAGGGCGGCCGCGGCACCCCCGAACTCTTCGGCGTGATGGACCGCGTCGACATCATCACCGGCACCCTCGGCAAGGCCCTGGGTGGGGCGTCCGGCGGCTACGTGAGCGCCCACGCGGACATCGTCGAGCTGCTGCGCCAGCGTGCCCGGCCCTACCTGTTCTCCAACTCGGTGGCCCCCACGGTCGTCGCTGGCTCCGCGGCCGCGCTCGAGCTCATCGAGGGCAGCGCCGACGGGCGGGCCCGCGTGATCGAGAACACGCTCCTGTTCCGCGAGCTGATGACGGAGGCGGGCTTCGACCTCGACCCGTTCGCGGGCGTGGAGTCCGCGGCCGTGCGACCCGACGACGTGCCGCCGCACCCGATCACGCCGGTGATGTTCCCCGGCGAGGACGGCGCGCGCCTGGCCGGCACGATCGCCGACCACATGCTGCGCGAGAGCGGGGTCTACGTGATCCCGTTCAGCTTCCCGGTGGTGCCGCGCGGCAAGGCGCGCATCCGGGTGCAGCTGTCCGCGGCGCACAGCACCGAGGACGTCCGCGCCTGCGTGGCCGCCTTCGTGGCCGCGCGCGACGCCGCCTGACCTACCCGGCGGGGGTCGGCGTCGGCGACGGGCTCGTCGAGGGGTCGGGCGTCGGCGGGGGCGTGGGCTCCGGCGTCGGCGTCGGATCGGGCGACGGGCCGGGGGTCGGGTCCGGACTCGGCGTCGGGTCCGGGGTCGGCTCAGGCGTGGGCGTCGGCTCAGGCTCCGGCTCGGGTTCCGGGATCACGACCACCGGGTCGCCGAAGGTGGTGACGGCGCGGTGCATGAAGGCGGCCATGGCGTCGCGGTTGACCGGGTTCCGCGGGCGGTAGGTGCCGTCCTCCCAGCCGGTGGTCACGCCCGAGCCGGCCAGCCACGCGATCTCGACGGCGAACGGGTTGATCGGGTCCACGTCGACGAACTCGTGCGTCACCGGCTTGCCCGCAGGCTTGCCGTACAGGCGGTAGAGGTAGGCGGCCATGGCGTCCCGGTTCACGGGGTCGTACGGACGGAAGGTCCCGTCGGCGTACCCGGTGGTGATGCGGGTCGCGGCCAGCCAGGTGATCTCGTGGTAGAACGCCACGCCGACGGGGACGTCGGTGAAGGGCGACTCCTCCGGCGCGACCCACTCGGGGGACCCGGCGAGCCGGTAGAGGAAGGCGGCCATGGCGTCCCGGGCGATGGGCTGCAGCGGGCGGTATGTGCCGTCGGACCAGCCCGTCGACACGTTGCGGGCGGCGAGCCAGCGCATGTCGGGCTCGAACTGCATGCCCACCGGCACGTCGCGGAACCGCGGGAACCGGGTCGTCCCCATGATCTCCTTCACGCGCGCGCGGATGGTGCCCATCTGTGAGTACACGTAGCGGCCGGGGCACAGGGTGGCGTTCTCGTCGCGATGGCCGGAAATGGCCGGCAGCCACGTGGACCCGCCGTCCTGACCGCCCGAGCCGTACGTCTCGCCGTAGGGGTCGACGTCGTGCATCTGCAGCTTCCGGGCGATGACCTGGTTGGCCTTCTCGATCATCGCGGCCGGCGGGCGGACCTCCTCGTAGTTGCCCATCAGCGAGATGCCAAACACGCGGCTGTTGGTGACGTCCCAGGCGTGGCCGGCCTCGATGGGCTGGTTGACGCCGCCGCCGCGACCCTCCCAGGCCCGCCCGAAGCGGTCGACCAGGAAGTTGTAGCCCATGTCCTTCCAGCCGCGGCCGTTGACGTGCCGCGCCTGGATCGAGCGCAGGATCGCCGGCACCTCGGCGGCGGTGTAGGCGTTCGTCCCGGCGGTGTGGTGGATCATCGCGCCGGTCACCTCACCGCGCAGGTACGGGTGCTGCACGATCGACTCATCGGCCTGCCAGGCGCGGCGACTCAGGATCTGCGGGTGGTCCCACGCGTAGTCCGACGCCGTGATGTCGGACGCCGTGACCGACGACGTCTGCACGACCAGCTCGGCGCGCACCGGCTCGGAGCCCACCGTGGCGACCTCGACCGCGTCGACGCCGGTCAGGATCATTGGGTCGGTGGCGACGTCGTCGCCGGTGGTGTCGAGGGGCAGGTCGGTCCACGCGTCGGCGACCCCGTCCCGGATGCCGCGCACCCACACCTGCTCGGGCACGTCCCCGTCGGGCAGCACGACCGCGGCGACCGTAACGTCGTCGGTCGACTCCTGGCGGGCGGTCTGCACCGCCGGCTTCCCCGTCGTGCCCCGCCGCTCGGCGGCGACGGCGTTGCCGGGCAGGCCGAGGTCTCCGGACGCCGTGCGCAGGGCGGCGCGGTGCTCGGCGACGTGGGCGGGGCCGGCCGCATGGTCGGGCGGGGCGGCCTGTCCGGTCGGCACGGCGACGAGGCCGAGGACCAGGGTGAGTGCGGCGGTGATGGCGATGGAGGGGGGCGGATCATCGTGGGGTCCCTCATCCGTGGAGTACGTACTGTCACCCCTCCAGACGTGCGAGCCCCGGAAAGGGTTGCAGTGTGATGGTGGTCAACATACCCCGATCACTCCCGTCGGGGGGAGTGTCTCGGGAGCGGACCCATCCCGTGGTCGGAGACGACCCCCGCCGAACCCGCCCGTGGGCTGTTCCGTGACAAGGGCGTCCGGACTTGGATGGACCCATGAGCACCACACCCCTGGGCGGCCTGGCCGTCTCCACCCACGACCTGCGCAAGACGTTCCGCCACGGCGCGACCGTCGCCGTCGCTGGGCTCGACCTCGCGGTCCCGCGCGGCGGCGTCCACGCCCTCCTCGGCCCCAACGGCTCGGGCAAGACCACCGCCCTGCGCATGCTGCTGGGGCTGCTGCGCCCCGACTCCGGGACGATGGAGGTGCTCGGCCACACGGTCCCCGACGAGCTGCCGCAGGTCATCGACCGCGTCGGCGCGATCGTCGAGTCGCCCAAGTTCTTCCCCACCATGTCGGCCCACACGAACCTGGCCCTGCTGGCCCGGGCGGTCGGCGTCCCCGTGGCGCGCGTCGGCGAGGTGCTCGAGCAGGTGGGTCTGGCGGCCCGGGCCCGCGACGACGTGGGTCGCTACTCCCTCGGCATGAAGCAGCGGCTGGCGATCGCCTCCACCCTGCTCAAGGACCCCGAGCTGCTCATCTTCGACGAGCCCACCAACGGCCTCGACCCCGCCGGCATCCACGAGGTGCGCACCACGATGCGCTCGCTGGCCGACGCCGGGCGCACGGTCGTGGTGAGCTCCCACCTCCTCGCCGAGGTGCAGCAGGTCGCCGACACCGTCAGCATCATCGGCCGCGGGCGCCTGCTGCGCTCGGGCCACGTCAGCGAGCTCCTCGGCGGTGGCGGCCGCGTGCGCGTCGTCGTGAAGCCGACCGACGCCGCGGCCCGCGTCCTCATGGACGCCTCCTACGAGGTCAGCCCCGCCGCCGACGGTGCCCTCGTCGTCGGACGCCCCGGCGGCTCGGTCGACCCGACCGCCGTCGCCCGCCTGCTCGGGTCGGCCGACCTGTGGCCCTCCGAGCTCACCGTGGCCGTCGACTCCCTCGAGCAGGTGTTCCTGTCGCTCACCGAGCGCGAGCACCTCACCGCCACCCAGCACAACCACACCGCTCTGGAGGTGGCGTCATGATCCGCCTGATCGGTGCCGAGACCCACCGCTGGGTCGCCCGCCGCGGCCTGTGGGTGGCCCTGCTGGGCCTCCTCGCCATCCTCGCCACGATGTGCTGGTCGATCGTCGTCGCCACCCGCCCGCCCGAGGCCGCCGTCGTCGCGCAGGGAAAGATCGCCTACGCCGAGCAGCACGCCTACTGGGTCGAGAACCACGAGCAGGAGGAGGCCTTCTGCCGGGCCAGCGCCCCCGCCGACGCGCCCGCCGACGTCTGCGACCAGCCCGAGCCCCTGCCCGAGTGGTTCTACCCCCAGCCGATGACGTGGGAGGCCGCGACCAGCACCGCCACCGTCGGTGCCAGCGCCACCGCGGGGCTGTTCCTCATCCTGATGGCCGCCTCCTTCTGGGGCGCCGAGTTCCGCAGCGGCTCCCTGGCCACGTGGCTCACCTTCGTCCCGTCGCGGCCGCGCGTGTGGGCGTCCAAGATGGTCGTCGTCGCGCTCGCCGGGGCGGTGGTCAGCGCCGTCGTGCTGCTGGTCGGCCTGCTCACCGCGTGGGGCGCCGTGGCCGCCCACCAGGGCGCGGACGCCGTGGGCAGCTGGGTCGGACCGCTGCAGGCCGCCGGCCGGGGCGTCCTGTTCGGGGCCATGATGGCGCTGGTCGGGGCGGGCCTGGCGGTCGTGTTCCGCAGCACCGTGGCCGCCGTGGCGGTGCCGCTGGCCTACCTGTTCGCCCAGGGCATGTTGGGCATCCTGATGGCCATCCCCGGGTTCGACCGGCTGACCGGCCTGCTGCCCGAGAACAACGTGCAGGCCTTCCTGCTGGGCAGCTACACCTACTCGGTGCCGGTGCAGCGCATGACGCCGCAGGGCATGGAGACCGAGTGGCTCGAGAGGACGATCTCGCTGGGGCAGGGCACGGTCTACCTGCTCGTCGCCGTCGCCCTGGCGTGCGTGGTGTCGCTGGCGGTGTTCCGGCGCCGCGACGTCACCGAGTGAGGATCAGCCCGCCAGCAGCTGGGCCAGCCGGTCGAGGCTGAGCTCCCAGCCCTGGCGGGTGCCCTCGGCGTCGGCCTCGTCGGTGAAGTCGGAGTGCACGAGCACCAGGTCGGTGCCGCCCTCGTCGTTCGGGTCCAGCTCGATGCACAGCAGCGTGGTGAGCGTCTCGTGCTCCCACTGCCAGGTGCACTGCAGCACGGCCGGCTCCTCGAGCCGGGTGTAGCTGCCCGAGACGATGTACTCCCCGCCCATGTTCACCCGGTAGGCCCCGCCCTCGCGGGCGTCGGCGTGCGACGACAGGCGCAGGTCGGGGTTGGGGCAGAACCAGCGGTCCATGAGGTCGGGCTTGGTCCAGGCGTCCCAGACGCGGGCAGGCTCGCAGTCGTAGCTGCGCTCGACGCGGATCGTGGTGGTCATCGAGCCTCCTGGGTCGTCGCATCAAGGCTAGTCGGTGCGGGGTCGCGCCGCAGCCGCGGCAGGTAGCGGTCGACGAGGCCGCGCAGGTACGGGCGCCCCGTCCGGCCGACCTGGACGCCGCCGCGGCGGCCCCACAGGACGTGCGGCTCGGCGTCGGGCTCGGTCGGACGCGCCTGGAGCACGACGATCGACCACGGCTCGACGGTGTACTCGCCGGTCACGTGGAGCGCGTCGTCCATCGTCCAGCAGTTACCCTCGGCCTCGGCCCAGGGCGCGGTGTCGATGATGCGGTGCCAGTCGTGGTTGCGGGTGGCGTGCTGCTCCTCCCACTCGCCGAGGTCGAAGGTGGCCGGCCCGTCGAACATGTTGACGAGGATCCAGAAGTCGTCGCCGTCGGTGCTGCCCGAGTCGATGGCCACCGCCACCTGGCGGTCGCCCGGCCGGGGCGGGTCGTCCAGGGACGTGCCGAAGTAGACGTAGCTGACGGCCTCGCCGCCGAGGGAGACGTCGCCCCACGTGCGCTGCCGGAACGTCACCTGCCGTGCCCGCAGGTGGGCCACGTAGCGCGCGAACTGCAGCAGCGGGTTCACGCCCGGGGGGGCGTCCGTCTGCCCGACGACGTCGTGGTAGCCCGGCAGGTCGGGCTGCTCGGGGTCCACCGGCAGCTGCGTGGGCGCGTTGGAGCCGGCCTGGGCCCAGTTGTTCCAGATGCCGACCGTGTTCAGCGACCACGGGTTGTTGTTGCCGTTCTGCGTGCGGCCGTACTCGTCGCCCGACACGACCATCGGGACGCCCCGGGCCAGGAAGGTGACCAGCCAGAAGTTCCGCCAGCGCGTGCGGCGCAGCGCCTGGTCGCCGCCGGAGTCCCAGCTGATGTTGTTGTCGGAGCCGCCGTCGGACGGACCGAACGGGTACGGCTGGCCGTTGTCCTTGGTGTTGTACGAGACGAGGTCGAACATCGTGAAGCCGTCGTGGGCGGTCACGAAGTTCACCGACTTCTGCGGGCCGCCGGAGTCGTTGAAGTGCAGCCAGTCGCCGTTGAGGAACGCCATGAAGTCGTCGGTGTTGCCGTCGCCCTTGAGGTAGCCGCGCATCGCGTCGCGGAACCGGCCGTTCCACTCGCCCCAGCCCGAGGGGAAGTTGCCCACCTCGTAGCCCCACAGGTCCCACGCCTCGGCGATGACCTCGACGTGGTGCTCGGCCGCCCACGTGCGCGCGTCGCGCAGCAGCGGGTGCTCGGGGAAGAACCGGCGCTGCGCCTCCCAGTCCTCGGCCTCGGCGTCGAGTGGCCGCCGGCCCAGGACCGGGGCGAGGTCGAAGCGGAAACCGTCCACGCCCATCGTGTCGTGCCAGTGCTTGAGCGAGTCGAGCACCAGTGCGCAGGTGATGTCGGAGGAGAAGTTCATCTGGTTGGACGTGCCCGTCGCCCCGTCGATGAGGCCGCCCTCGGCCGTCAGCACGTAGTACTCGGTGGTGGCGAAGCCGCCGAGCGTGGTGAAGCCCGCCGAGTCGAGGTCACCGCCCCAGTTGCCGCCCTCGGAGGAGTGGTTGTACACCACGTCGAGGAACACCTCGAGCCCCGCGTCGTGGAACGCCTTCACCATCTGCTTGAACTCGCGCGTGGGGCCGCCGAGGCTCTTGTCGAACGCGTAGTCGCGGTTCGGGGCGAAGAACGCCAGCGTCTGGTAGCCCCAGTGGTTGGTGGTGCCGGCCGTCGCGCCCACCTGGTCGGAGTCGGTCTCGTGCACCGGCAGCAACTCGATGACGGTGACGCCCAGCGCGGTCAGGTAGGGGGCCATCAGCGCCGCGCCGGCGTACGTGCCGCGCAGCTCGTCGGGGATGTTCGGCAGGCCCTCGAACCCCGGGACGCCCGCCAGCAGGTCGCCCAGGCGGACCGAACTCGGGTGCAGCGTGAGGTTCTTCACGTGCGCCTCGTAGATCGCGTTGTCCTCCTCCGGGTGGCGCGGGTGCGTGCCGTAGGAGGTGTCGTCCTCGACCACGACGCCCTTGGGTGCGATGTGGGCGGTGTCGATGGTGCGGCCGGGGCGTCCGTCGACGTCGACCGGGCCCGAGCCGAACCACGCGCGCTGCGGGCCGACGCTCATGGGGTTGTGCGTGACCTCGCGGGCGTACGGGTCGAACAGCACCTTGTTCGGGTTGAAGTGGTTGAGCTGCTCGTCGCGGTCGGCCAGCCAGCCGACGGTCGAGCCGGGTGTCCAGCCGTCCTGGTACGGCCAGTTCTCGCCCCAGACGCGGAACCCGTAGAGCGTGCCGTGGCGGGCCCCCTCCACGCGGGCACGCCAGACGCCGTCGGCGCCCGCCGCCATGGGCACGGACAACTCGGCGTCCGCCCCGCGCGCGGCCGGGAAGAACTCGAGGGTCACCCACGTGGCCCGTGGGGCGGCGACCGCGAAGGTGGTCTGCCCGGAGGCCGGGTCGATGTGGGCACCGAGAGGCCAGTCGGCCTGTGCCCAGGTGCCCTCGTCGACGGGAGTCAGCGACAACGTCATGGTTCCCACCGTCTCACCTTGGCCCATCGCGATGCCAATCACCGGGCACCACCCCTGCTCAGGCCGAGAGCGCGGCCAGTTCGGCGGTCATGTTGGCGTGGGCCTGCCGGGCCCACAGTTGGGCGCCGGTCGGCGTCTGGTACAGGGGGTCGAGTGCGAGCAGGTGCCGCAGCACGGCGGCCCGGCCGGCCGCGAAGGCGTCGTCGTCGACGTGGTCGTACTCGAGCCGGACGTCGCGGGTGTACACGTGGTAGCGACCGGGCAGCGCGCCGAGGATCGCGAGGTCGGCGTCGACCAGCTGGGCGCCGCGGGCATCGCCCGGCGCGGGGTCGTGGGACGCCGTGAGCCGGACCAGGCGGGCCACCTCGGCCGTCTCGTGGTCGGGCAGGACGTCGGCGAGGGCTTCCTCCGCGAGCCGGGCCGAGCGCTCCTCGTCCTGGCCGGGGACGCCGTCGTACACCGCGTCGTGGAACCAGGCCGCGAGGTGGACGAGGTGGTCGTCGCAGGCCAGCGCCGCCAGCGCCGCGAGGCAGGAGGCGAGGTGGCGCTGGTCGTGGTAGCGCCGGTGGGGCTCGCCCCAGCGGGCGAGCAGGTCGTCCCGGAGGGCGTCGTGGCCGGGCAGCAGGGCGTTCCAGGCGGCGCGGAGCCGCTCGCCGGCCACCGCCCTGCTCGGGGTCTTCTGCGCAGGCCGCACCCGCAGGCCGGCGGCGGTGAGCCGGCGCATCAGGAGGGTGGAGTCCACGAGCACCGCGCCCGCCGCGACGAGGTCGTCGCGACGGGCGCGGGGGTAGTCGTAGTGGTCGTGGTCGAAGCCGCGGGCCGGCAGGCCGGCCACGCGGGCGAACGCGTGCAGCTCCTCGAGCGAGCGGTCCGACACGACATGGCCCCACAGGGTGCCGTGCGCCGGCCAGACCGGCTCGTCGATGAGGATCAACGTCAGGCGTTCGGGATCTTGAACACCTGGCCCGGGAAGATCAGGTCGGGGTTCTTGATGTCGTTCAGCTCGGCGATGTCGCGCCACTTCACGCCGAAGCGCTTGCCGATCGCCGAGAGGGTGTCGCCCTTGACGACGGTGTACTCCCGCAGCGTGGTCGCGGCCAGCTGCTCGGCCTCGGCAGCCTGGGCGGCCGCGGCGTCGGCGTCCGCCTTCGCCTGGGCGGCAGCGGCGGCCTCGGCGTCCGCCTTGGCCTTCGCGTCGGCCTCGGCCTCGGCGAGCCTCTTCTCGGCCTTCCCGTAGCGCTCGGCGTCGTCGGTGGTCAGGGCGTCCTTGATGGAGTCGAAGAGTCCCACGGTGTCCTTTCGGTGTGGTCCTGCGGCCGTGGGGGTCGCAGGCCGTGCGGGTCCACCCTGCCAGAGCGGCCGGGGCTGGGGAACCCTCCGGGGTGGCCCGCTGCGAAAGGACTGGGGTGTCACCCCTTGATGTGGCAGGATTGCTGCGGCTGTCCGGTGGGTGCCCAGGAGCGCACGGCCGGGGCCGGCTGGGCTTTTCGATCAGAACCGAGGGTGACATGACCGAGCGAGAGGGCGCCGCCCCGAAGGGCGGAGCCGCCCACCTCGACGACGAGACCATCTCGGCGCGTGCGCGCGCCCTGTCGTCGCCCGTGCGTTGGCGCGTCCTGCGGGCCTGCCTGGACGAGGCCCTGACCAACAAGGAACTGGCCGACCTGCTGGGGGTCAACCCCGGTTCGATGCTGCACCACGTGCGCACGCTGGTCGGCACCGGGTTCCTCGCCCCGGGCGAGACCCGTCGCGGGGCGCGCAACGCCATCGAGATCCCGTACCGCACGACCGACCTCGTCTGGGCGGCGGGCCGCAGTTCGGCGGGCTTCGGTGACTTCCTGCTCGAGGAGGTCGAGGTCGCCGAGACCCAGGGCGAGGCGAGGGCGTGGCGCACGTTCATCCCGGCCGACGAGGCCCTGTCGAGCGAGCTTCAGGAGCGCCTGGAGTCGCTGCTCGCCGAGTTCCGCGACCGCGGCGAGGCCCTCGAGAGCGCCCCCCGCACCCTGTCGGTCGTCGTCAGCCTCCGGCCGCAGTCCTCCTGACGGTCCCTGGCGCCGGAGTCTGCGGCGTCAGCCCGCCAGCACGCGGGCGGCCATCGCGACGAGCGCGAGCGCGCCGACGCTGCCGACGGCCATCCACTGCCAGGGCCGTGCCTTGCGCAGCCACACCAGCAGCAGCGTGACGGCGATGCCGCCGAGGAAGCCGCCGAGGTGGCCCTGCCACGAGATGCCCGCGCTGCCGAGCACCGTGATGACCACGTTGATGCCGATCCACGTCAGGACGGTGCGCGCGTCACCCTTGTGGCGGAGCACCAGCACCAGCAGCGCGCCCATCAGGCCCGAGATCGCCCCGGACGCCCCGAGCGTGGTCGTCGTCGGCGGCGCGAGCCACATCACGAGGGCGGACGCCGTCAGCGCCGACACGACGTACACCGCGAGGAAGCGCGCCCGGCCCAGCACCCGCTCGATGGCGGGGCCCAGCACCCACAGCGCCAGCATGTTCATCGCGATGTGCAGCACGCTGATGTGGGTGAAGGCCGAGGTCAGGATCTGCCACCAGCCACCGTTGAGGGGGCCGGGCACGAAGCTGCCGCCCTCGGCCGCGCAGCCGGCGGGGGAGACCCCCACGTAGGTGTCGGCGCCCAGTTCGCACAGGCCGCCGGGGGTCAGGGCGAACAGGTTGCTCAGGGTGCCGGCGAACCCGCCCGAGGCGAGGATCGCCACCCACACGGCCACATTGACGCCGATCAGGACCAGCGAGGTGAGCGCGGGGTTCGTGCTGCGCCGGCCGCCGTAGGGGCCCTCGGCCTGGCGCGTCATGGCCATGCCCTGGGCCAGGCAGCGGCGGCAGTGGTGGCCGACGGGCGCCTCGACCATGCAGTCCCCACAGATCGGGTTTCCGCAGCGCTGGCAGCGGACGCCGGCGGGGCGTCCGGGGTGGTACGCGCAGGTGGCGGGCGCACCGGCCGGGGGCTGCATCTGCGGGGGCCAGGACGGGTGGTCGGTCACCCCGCCACACTACCCGCGGGGCGGGGACTCAGTACCAGCCGTTGGCGCGCTTGAACGACCAGGCCCGGCACGGGGTGCCGTAGCGCTCCTTGACGTACTTCAGGCCCCACTTGATCTGGGTCGCCGGGTTGGTGCGCCAGTCGGCGCCCTCGGAGGCCATCCGCTTGCCGGGCAGGGCCTGGGGGATGCCGTAGGCGCTCGAGTTGGGGTTGTCGGCGTACTGGTCCCACAGGGACTCGCGCATGATGATGTTGTCGTAGCACTTGAACTGGTCGCCGCCCCAGCCGTACAGCTGCAGGGCCAGCTGGCGGCCGAGCTCCTTGTTCTGGGCGCGGGTGCCGCCCTTGGGCGTGGCGGCGGCCTTCTTGGCGGCCTGGGCCTTCTTGGCCTCCTCGGCCTTCCTCGCCTCTTCGGCCTTGCGGGCCTCCTCCGCCTTCCGGGCCTCCTCGGCCAGCCGCTCGGCCTCGGCCTTCTCGGCGGCGAGCCGCTCCTGGACGGCCTTCTCGGTCGCGTCGATCTTCGAGCCCGTCTCGGCGAGGGCCGCGGTGCGCTGCTGGGCGAGCTGCTGCACGGACGCGGCGAGCTCCTCGCGCTCCTGCGCGCGGCTGGTGATCAGCGCCTGGCGCTGCTCGGCCTCGAGCACGGCGAGGGCCGCGGCGTCGACCTGCGCGGGCACGGCGTAGGACGGGGCGGGCGTCTCGGCCAGCACCACACCGGTGGTCGTCGCGACGGCCAGGGCCAGCGCAGACGCGGCCACCGCGCGGAGGGGAGACAGGAAGGGCACGAGAGCATCATCACATACTGAGAGCCTTCAGGAAAATCTCAGGGAGGAAGTGCCCTAGTGTTGCCAGCCATGAGCCTGCAGGAAGCGCCGGTGGCCGCGCACGTCGTCCGTGGTGGTTTCGTCGAGTCGGTGCACCGCGGGCTGGCCGTGGTCACCGCGCCCTCGGGCGAGGTCGAGCAGGCGTGGGGCGACCCCGCGACCCCGATCCTCCCGCGCTCGTCCCTGAAGCCGTTGCAGGCCGTGGCGATGCTCCGGGCCGGTGCCCCGCTGGCGGGGGAGGCGCTCGCGCTCGCCTGCGCCTCGCACTCCGGTGAGCAGGGCCACCTGGACGGCGTGCTGGCCTCGCTCGCGGCGTCCGGCCTCGGCGTCGACGACCTGCGCAACACCGCCGGACGCCCCATCGGCGACGCCGCCCTCGTCGCGTGGCTGCGCGCCGGGCACGACGACGAGCGGCTGGCCCACAACTGCTCGGGCAAGCACGCCGGCATGCTGGCCGCCTGCCGCGCGGCGGGCTGGGACACCGACACCTACCTCGACCGCGGGCACCCCCTCCAGGTGCTGGTCGCCCAGGTCGTCGAGGAGCTGGGTGGGGAGCCGATCGTGGCCACCGTCACCGACGGGTGCGGCGCGCCCGTGCACGCGTTCGCGCTGGCGGGCCTGGCCCGCGCCTTCGCGCGGATCGCGGTCGCCACCTCCGGGGCCGAGGCGCGGGTCGCCGAGGCCATGCGCGCCCACCCGTGGTTCGTGGGCGGCACGGGCCGCCCTGACAGCGTGCTCATGGCCGACGTCCCCGGCGTGATCGCCAAGGCCGGCGCGGAGTCGGTCATCGCGATCGGCCTGCCCGACGGCCGAGGCGTCGCGGTGAAGACCGCCGACGGGGCCCGGGCGGCCGAGGTCGTGGCGGCGTCCGTGCTGGCGGGGCTCGGGGTCGACCCGGATGCCACCGCCCGGCTCGGTGATGTGCCGGTGCTCGGCCACGGCGAACGCGTGGGGTCGGTCGTCGCCGTCCTCTGACCCCTCGGGGTCGCGGACGGGTTTCGGACCCCGGGACGATGTAGGTGGACGCCCGGGCGAGTAGCGTGGGACGGGTGACCCGCACCGACGACGAGGACTGGCTCTACCGCCGCGGCCGTCATGCCGACGGCTCCGGCGAGCGACGGCAGGACGGCGTCCCGCCGCCGATGCCACCGCCGCCTCCTCCGGCGTCCGCCGACACCACGCGCTACGGCCCTCCCACCCCGGTCGGCCACCACGGGGCGCCGCGCTCCGCGCCCCCGCCCGGCGCTCCGCGGACCCCGCACCCGCAGGGACCGCCGCAGGCCCCGCCGCCCCAGGCCGCCCCCGTGGCCCGGCCGCGCCGGCGGCGTCCGGTCGTGCGGTGGCTGGTGGCGCTCGTCCTGGCCTACCTGCTCGGCATCCCGCTGCTGACGTGGCCGTTCATGCCGCGCGTCGACGCCACGCCCTCCGGCGACCGGCCGGCCGACACGCCCGGGTACGTGTTCGTGCTCGCCGGGTCGGACTCGCGCGAGGGTCTCTCCAAGGAGGAGCAGGACCGCCTCGGCACGGGCAGCGACGCGGGTCGGCGCACCGACACGATCATGCTGCTGTACGTGCCCCCCACGGGCCGGGCGGCGCTCATCTCGGTGCCCCGTGACAGCTACGTCGCGATCCCGGGGCACGGCAAGAACAAGATCAACGCCTCCTACGCGCTCGGCGGGCCCGAACTCCTGGTCGAGACGGTCGAGCAGAACACCGGTCTGCACGTCGACGGCTTCGCCGAAATCGGCTTCGGCGGCTTCGCTGGGGTCGTGGACGCCGTGGGCGGCATCGAGATGTGCCCCGAGAAGGCGATCAAGGACCCGCAGGCCAACCTGGACATCCAGGGCGGCTGCCAGCTCATGGACGGCCCCACCGCGCTGGGCTACGTGCGCATGCGCAAGCAGGACCCGCGCGGCGACATCGGCCGCGCCGAGCGCCAGCGCGAGATGGTCGGCGCCCTGGCCAAGAAGGCCCTGTCGCCGATGACGATCCTGCTGCCCCCGCGCTGGTTCGGGCTGAACTGGTCGCTCTCACGCGGCATCACCGTCGGCGAGGGCACGGGCCCGGGGGAGTTCTTCGGCCTCGCCCAGGGCGGCCTGCGCATCGCAACCGGCCGCGGTGACACGCTGGTCGTCCCCGTCGGCGACACCGGCGCCCAGACGGCTGCCGGCTCGTCGGTGCTCTGGGACACCAAGAAGGCCGAGGCGATGTTCGCCGCCATGGCCCGTGGCGAGGGGGACCTCAGCGCGTACGCGTGAGCCTCAGGGCCGCAGGACCCCGTCGAGGTCGTAGGCTGGCGCCCGCTCGACCTGGTCGAGCGTGCACGACGTCGGCTCCCGGTCCGGACGCCACCGCACGAACTGCGCCGCGTGCCGGAACCGCTTGCCCTCGAGCTGGTCGAAGGCCACCTCCACCACCAGGTCGGGGCGCACCGGCACGAACTCCCGGACGCCGGTGCGGGTCATGTCCTTCGGGCGCGGTGCCCGCTCGGCCTCGGCCCCCATGAGGACGAGCGGCTCGAGGATCGCGGCGAGCTGCGTGCGGACCGCGTCGGACCACGCGCCGATGCCGCCCACCGGGATCAGCTCGCCGTCGTCGTAGAGGCCCAGGTGGATCGACCCGACGCTGTTCGCCGAGGCCGACGCGCCCTTCGACCAGCCGTAGCCGATCACCACCGCCTCGGCGGTGCGGGCGTGCTTGACCTTCATCATCGTGCGCTGCCCGGGCGCGTACGGGGCGTCGGTGCGCTTGGCGACCACCCCGTCGAGTCCGGCCCCCTCGAACGCGTCGAACCAGGCGAGGGCCTCGTCGGGATCCTCGGTGGCCCGGGTCACGTGGAGCGGGGCGTCGTCGGGCAGGTCGGCCAGCAGCTGGACGAGCGCCGCCCGGCGCTCACGCTGGGGGAGGGGGGTCAGGTCGAGGTCGGCGATCGCGAGCAGGTCGAAGCACACCAGCTCGGCCGGGGTCTGCTCGGCCAGCGCGGCCACCCGCTTCGCGCTGGGGTGGATCCTCACGCTGAGCGCCTCCCAGTCGAGGCGCTGCGCGCCGGGCTCGCCGCTGCGGACCACCAGTTCGGCGTCCAGCACCACCTGCTCGGGGAGGTGGCGGCGGCACGCGGCGACCACCTCGGGGAAGTAGCCGGTCAACGCCTTGCGGGAGCGGCTCCACAGCTCGACCCGGTCGCCGTCGCGGGCGACGATGCAGCGGTAGCCGTCCCACTTGGGCTCGTAGCTCAGCTCGCCGGGGTGCCTCGGCCGAGGCACCTCCGGCACCGCGCGCGCCAGCATCGGCTCGACGGGGAGCGCGATCGGCAGCGGCATTGCGGCAGCCTATCCCGCGACCCACGGCGGTCGGTCCCCGGAATGTGCTCCTTGATGGTTGCGCCACGTGCCGCAGGTGCAAGGAGCACATGTGGGGGACGCGTCAGGGGCGCAGCGCCTCCAGCGCCGCGGCTACCCGGCGGGGCTGATTGCATCTGGCCGAGCGCTCAGGCCCTCACGTCGTGGAGGTGGTGGACCAGGTCGTGCACGAGGTAGGTGCCCAGCGTGCGGGCGGTGAAGCGCGACCCGTTGCTGCGCACACCCGGCCAGTCCCACTGCTCGCCCTCGGGCTCGCTCCACGCCTCGGCGGCGGCCGCGGCGCGCTCCTTGACGAGGATCGCGGTCACGTGGGTGTTGGCGCGCCAGTACTCCTTCTCGGTGGCGGCGGCGTCCTGGTCCCAGTCGTCGAAGCGGGCCTCCCCGCCATCCTCGGCGAGGATGGCCTCGAGCCGGTCCGTCATGACCTCGAGCACGTCGGCGACGTGCTGGCCGTACTCCACGGTCGACCAGACGCCCTCGCGGGTGCGCACCCCGGCGTCCGCCTGCTGGAGCGCGAGCGCGAACCGGCCCGCGGCGTCCGTGATGAGGGCCGGGATGCGCTCGACCGACACCTTCGCCGGGTCGAAGCCGCACTCGGGGCAGGGGCGCTCGAGCACCCACGTCCAGTCCTTGGTGTCGCCGGCGACCGGTTCGGGGGGCGACGTGGGGCTCAGGGGCTCGGTCACGACTCCACCTCGCAGTCGAAGCGCTGGTCCATCTCCAGGGCGGGGAACGGCTCGCGCGTCCTGCTGATCGGCTTGGCCGGGACGCCGGCCACCGACGTGTGCGGCGGCACGTCGTCGAGCACGACCGAACCGGCGCCGATCTTTGCCCCCTCGCCCACGCGGATGTTGCCGAGCACCTTCGCGCCGGCGCCGATCATGACGCCGCGCCCGATCTTCGGGTGGCGGTCACCGCCGACCTTGCCGGTACCGCCGAGGGTGACCTCGTGCAGCATCGAGAAGTCGTCCTCGATGACGGCGGTCTCGCCGATGACCACCGAGGTGGCGTGGTCGAACATGATGCCGCGGCCGATGCGCGCGCCGGGGTGGATGTCGACCGCGAACACCTCCGAGATGCGCGACTGCAGCCACAGGGCCAGCGCGACGCGGTTCGACACCCAGAAGTGGTGCGCGATCCGGAAGCTCTGGATCGCGTGGAAGCCCTTGAAGTACAGCAGCGGCTGGCTGTAGCCGCGGGTGGCCGGGTCGCGGGTGACGACGGCCTGCAGGTCGGCCAGCACCGACTCCTCGATGAAGTGGTCGCGCGCGAAGGCCTCCTCGACGAGGTCGAGCAGGGTCAGCGGCGACATCACCGGGTTGGAGAGCTTGTGCGACAGCAGGCTGCCCAGCGCCTCCATCAGCGAGTTGTGGCGCAGGATCGACTCGTGCAGGAACCCGCCCAGGCAGGGCTCGGCCCGCATGTCCCGCTCCGCCTCGGCGCGGATGGTGGCCCAGATGTCGTGGTCAGCAACAGGCTCGGTCATGGCGTCAGCGTAGTGGTCGCGTCCAGCACTGCCCCTAGGGTGTCGACCCATGAAGGGTGCGCACGCCTACGCCGCGATGCCGATCGACGAGCTGTACCGCTGGTTCGCCGGCGAGGCCGACCCCACGTCGCCCACCTGGGGCGACCTCTGCCGCTGGGTGGCCGACACCCCGGAGCTCCTCGCGCGCCTCGACGCCCTGCCCGGCACGAAGCGCCAACCCAACCTCTTCCTCGGGGCGATCCGGTACCTGGACGGGCCGCTCGTCGGCGGGCCCGGGTTCCTCGCGTGGGTCGAGCAGAACTGGGACGCCGTCGAGCGGCTCATCCTCTCCCGGTCCACCCAGACCAACGAACCCGGCCGCTGTGCCGTCCTCGCGCCGGTCCTGGCCTCGCTGCCGCAACCGGTCGTGCTGGGCGAGCTCGGGGCGTCCGCGGGGTTGTGCCTGCTGCCCGACCGCTACCCGTGGCTGGACGCCCCGGGCCTGGTCGTCGCCGCCCGGTGGGGGCTGGACGCCAACCCGCTCGATGCGTCCGACCCCGACGACGCGCGGTGGTTGCGCGCGCTGGTCTGGCCGGGCGAGGACGCCCGCGAGGCCCGGCTGGTCGCGGCCCTCGCCGTCGCCGCCGAGGACGCGCCCGAGGTGGTGCGGGGGGTGCTCCCCGACGACCTGGGGTGGTTCCTGGCCGAGACAGTCCGCCGCGCCGAGGCCGCCGGCGCCACCCCGGTCGTGTTCCACTCCCCGACGCTGGCCTACCTCGCCCGGGCCGACCGGGACGCCGTGGTGGCAGAGATCCGGGCCAGCGGCGTGCGGTGGGTCAGCTTCGAGGGCCCGACCGTGGTGACCGAGCTGCGCGGGCGGGTGCCCGACGACGGCCGGCCCCACTTCGTGCTCGCGCTCGACGGCGAGCCCGTCGCCCGGTGCAGCCCGCACGGCGCCTGGGTCGACTGGCTAGGGTGACCGGCGTGACCGATCTCCGCTGGCCGACCGTGCTGTTCGACTTCGACGGGACGCTGGGCAACACGATCCCGCTGATCCTGGCGTCGTACCGCCACACCATCGAGCGGTTCGGGCTGGCGCCGGCCGACGACGCCACGATCCTGTCCTGGATCGGGCGCACCCTGCCCGACATGTTCACCGAGCTCGCCGGCGCCGAGCGCGCGCCCGAGCTCATCGACGCGTACTCGGCCTGGCAGGCCGACAACGTGGCCGCGCACCTCGTCGCCTATCCCGGGGTCGACGAGCTGCTGGTCTACCTCGCCGCCGCAGGTGCCCGGCTGGGCATCGCCACGTCGCGGCGCCGGCCGAGCGCCGAGGCGCTCCTGGCCGCGCTGGGGCTGCACGAGCACCTGCCGCTGCTGGTCGCCATGGAGGACACCCCGCACCACAAGCCGCACGCGGCCCCGCTGCTGATGGCCGCCGAGCGCATCGGCGCCGATCCGGCCGACTGCGTCTACGTCGGCGACGCCGTGGTCGACCTTGGCGCCGCCCACAACGCGGGTATGGCCGGCATCGGCGTCACGTGGGGCGCCGGGCTGCCCGACGCCCTCGCCGCCCAGCCCTCGGCGGGCGTGGTCGACACGGTCGACCAGCTGCGCGCGCTGCTGCTGGCCTGACTCACCAGCCCATCGGGACGCCGTCGGCCCGGGACTCGCTCCCGGCCACGTAGCCGCCGGCGGTGCGCCAGATCGCCTGCCCGCGCCCGAAGACGGCGGGGTGTTCGGCGATGGCGACGTCGTGGCCCCGCTCGCGCAGGGAGGCGACCACCGCCGGGTCAGCCCTGTCCTCGACGAGCACGCGGCCGGTGGCGGCGTCCCAGAACCAGCGGGGCCGGTCGAGGGCGGCCTGGGGGTCGAGGCGTCCGTCGACGGTGTGCAGCGCGACCTGCACGTGCCCCTGGGCCTGCATGTGCCCGCCCATCACGCCGTACGGGCCGACCGCCTCGCCGCCGCGGGCGAGAAACCCCGGGATGATCGTGTGGAACGGCCGCTTTCCGCCGGCGAGCTCGTTGGGGTGGCCCGGGACGAGCGAGAAGCCCGAGCCCCGGTTCTGCAGCGAGATGCCCGTGTCGGGCACGACCACCTGCGACCCGAACCCGTGGAAGTTCGACTGGATGAAGCTCACCATCATCCCGTCGTCGTCGGTGGCGCAGAGGTAGACCGTGTCGGACGCCCGCGGGTCGACCGGGTCGGGGGCCACCGCGACGTCACCGATGAGGGCGCGCCGCCGGTCGGCGTGGGCGGCCGAGAGCAGCTCGGCGGCCGGCACGTCGACGACGTCGGGGTCGGCGACCACCGCGTGCGTGTCGGCCAGGGCGAGCTTCACGGCCTCGACCTGCACGTGCCAGTCTGCGACCTGTTCGGCCGGCAACCCGTCGAGGATGGTCAGGGCCAGCAGCGCGGCGATGCCCTGCCCGTTCGGCGGGATCTCCCACACCTCGTGGTCGCGGTAGCGCGCGCTGATCGGCTCGACCCACTGGCTGCGGTGGTCGGCGAGGTCGGACGCCGCCAACAGCCCGCCGGTCTGCTCGGCGAACGCGACGATCCGGGTGGCGAGGTCGCCGGAGTAGAAGTCCTCGCCGTGGCTGTCGGCGATGGCGCGGAGGGTGGCCGCCATCGCGGGGAAGGCGCGCAGCTCGCCGACCTCGGGCGCCGGGCCGAACAACGCCGCGAAGTGGGCGCAGGCCGGGTCGGGCTGGGCGGCCAGCCGGTCCTCGGCCGCCCGGACGCCGCGGCCCCAGCCCCACGCCACCATGGGCGGGACGGGCGCGCCCTGCTCGGCGTACTCGATGGCCGGGGCCAGGACGTCGGCGAACGGGAGACGGCCGAAGCGGGCGTGCACGTCGGCCCAGGCCCGGACCATGCCGGGAACGGTGACGGCGTCCCAGCCGAACAGCGGTACCTCGGTGAGCCCGCGCTCACGCAGGGCGTCCGCGGACGCCGCGGCAGGTGCGCGCCCCGACCCGTTGAGCCCGTGCAGGGTGGTGCCGTCCCAGATCAGCGCGAACGCGTCGGAGCCCAGCCCGTTGGAGCACGGTTCGAGCACCGGCAGGCAGGCGGCGGTGGCGATCGCGGCGTCGGCGGCGTTGCCGCCGGCCTGGAGGATCCGGAGCCCCGCGGACGCAGCCAGCGGGTGGGAGGTGCAGACGACGCCGCGGCGGGCGTACACGGAGGGACTCGTCGGAGCCATGGGGCCCAGACTAGGGCGTCTGCTCCGCGAGGGTCCGCTCGGCGGCGGTCAGTGCGGCCTTCGCGTCGCGCAGTTCCTGCTTCGCCTCCCGCAGCTCGCGCTGGGCCACGGCCAGGGCGGCCTCGGCGCGCGCGACGGCGTCGTCGGCCCGGTCGCGTCGCTCCCGGGCCTCGTAGACGGCGGCCACGAGGGCGGGGTCGGGTTCCGGCTCCGGCTCGGGTTCCGGTTCCTGCTCCGGTTCGGGTTCCGGGTGGTCGGGTTCGCGTTCCGGCTCGGCGTCGTCCTCCCCGGCCGCCGCCCGCGCCTGGGCCATCGCCGCCAGCGCGGCGGAGAGGTCCACCTCGCCGAAGCCGCCGTAGGACAACGCGCGCTCGAGGCGTCCGGACGCGACGAGCTCGGCCGCGGCCGCGTCGGCCAGGGCGGCGCGCAGGGTGTCGCGCACCTCGTCCAGGGCCGGCGCGCTGACGGACGCCCCCAGCGTGCGCAGGTGGGCGGTCAGGTCGCGGATGACGCGGTTCTCGAGCGCGGCGCGGCCCGCCGACAGCGAGCGCACGGCCGCCATGTCGAGCCCGGCCTGCGCCTCGCGCATGGACGCCCCGAGCGCCAGCCACTCGCGCAGCGACACCAGCGAGGCGCGGGCGGCGATGTTGACGTACCAGGCGGCCACGGACGGGCGGCGCAGGGCCTTGACCCGGGCGGCGGCCTCGCGGTCACCGCCGGCGCGGAGCTCCTTGGCGAGCGCGTCGCGGGCCGCCACGAAGGCGGCGGGGTCGCCCGCGTAGAGCGCGTCGACGCGGGCGTCGGGGCCGGTCAGTCCCAGTCCCAGAACAGCGAGTAGACGCCGGGGCGGGCGTCGGTCCACACGTATTGCGCCTCGTTGCGGGCCAGTTCGACCGGCACGGTGTCGGCCGGCTCCTCCTCCTCCAGCGAGGGCTGGACGCCGGCGCGCACGTTGGTCGGGACCGCCGAGGGGTCGAAGCGCACCGCGAGCGACAGCGCCTTCACGGGATCGGAGATCGCGCGCAGCATGCGGAACGACGGCTGGTTCGACGGGCCGAAGGTCAGCCGGTACTCGGAGGTGAACAGGTCGCCGCGCTGCATGGGCCGGGGCGCGAGCATCTCGGCGACCAGGAGCTTGCGGTCGGGGGCCTCGACGACCTCGCCCAGCACGCAGCCGAACAGCGGCTCGATTGACTGCTCGCCGTCGGTGTCGGTGTCCTGCTCGTTGACGACGGCCCAGCGGTGCAGGCCCTGCCGCTCGGCGCGCCAGACGACGCGCACCTCGAGGGAGGACTCCTTGCGGTCGGCGTCCACCTCGAGCAGGTCGTGCATGGTCACGCGGGTGAGCTGGCCCTGCATGTCGATGCCCAGGTCCTCGATGATCTGGGTCGCGAGGTCCCGCGAGGGCATGACGTTCTGCCACTCGAAGAGCTCCCGGCGGGTGCGGCCGTCGGCGGTGTGGGTGTGCTGGGTGAGGTGCCCCGGCTCGAGGTTGAGGATGCGCTCCAGCTCCACCAGCGTGTGGTAGCTGCGCGAGCGGGTGGGCAGCGAGCGGCCGGACTGCCAGTAGCTCAGCGTCGCGATGCTGACGGGCACGCCGGCGGCGTCGAGGCGGGCGCGGATGCGTTCCAACGACAGCCCGCGGCCCTGGATGGCCGCGGTCAGTACCTCCGCGAAGCTCTCGGGCTGGTCGGGGTTCACCCTTGCATTGTGTCACGCGTCAGGCGTGAGGCGAGGTGGTGCCCGAGCTCCTGCCCCACCGCGGCCATCGCCAGGTCGATCGTCAGGGCGTCCCCTTCGACCCGGAACGTGCGCGTGATCCGCTCCACGGTCTTGGCCGTGGGGGTGTTCGACACGCCGGCGTCCGTCGCCACGGTCAGGACGCCGTCGGCCGCCTCGGCGGTGCCCCCGCCGAGCTCCACCTGCCCGGTCGGGAGCGCGGCGACGATCTCGACGACGCCCGGGGCGGGGCAGCGGAGGTAGCCCGACTCGGTGTGCATCGGCTGCCCGGTGGGCGACTTCGTGCGCTGCACGAACGCGACGAAGGGCTTGCCGGAGTGCGAGAAGACCCACTCGTCGGCGTAGCCGAACGACGTGATCGTGGGGTACTCGCCGCGGCCCTCGCCGCGCCACGTTCCCAGCAGGGCTTCCAACGGGACGACGTTCGGGTGCAGGTCCATGCCCCCCATCCTGCCCGAGGTCAGGAGTGCTCGACGAGGCCCAGCTCGTAGGCGCGCACCACGGCCTTGAGCCGGGAGGGCACCTGCATCTTGGTCATGATCCCCGACACGTGCGTCTTCACCGTGGACTCGGAGACGAACAGCTCCTCGGCGATCTCGGTGTTGCTGTACGCGGCGCAGAGCAGGCGCAGGATCTGGAGTTCGCGGGGGCTCAGGCCCAGCTCGGGCGCGGGCACCGGGCGGGCGCGTCGCTTGTCCTGCAGCAGGAGGCTGGTGATGGGGCCGGGGGAGACCACGGAGGTGCCCTGCATGACAGCGCGGATGGCGTCGACCAGGCCGGTCGGCGAGGTGTCCTTCAGCAGGAAGCCGTTGGCGCCTGCGCTCAGCGCGTCGCGCACCGCCCCGTCCTCGTCGAAGGACGTGATGACGAGGATCTTGATGTTCGGGACCGTGGAGCGCAGCGCCTGGGTCGCCTGGATGCCATCGAGCTTGGGCATCCGCACGTCCATGACCACCACGTCCACCGGGTCGCGGGTGATGACCGAGACGGCCTCGGCGCCGTTGGTCAGCTCGTGCCGCACCTCGAACCCCTCGGTGCTCGTCAGGTACGCCACCAACGCGGCACGCACGATCGCGTCGTCATCGACGATCGCGACGGTCACCGGCCTGCCCATGCCCACCATTATTCTCCGATCGGGAGTTGCGCGCGAAGGATCCACGTCCCCGAGGCCGCCGTCGCCTCCAGTTCGCCGCCGATGGCCCGGACCCGTTCGGCCGCCCCGACCAGCCCGAGGCCCGGCCGCCCCCCGTCCTGGCGATGACCGGCCCGCAGGCGGTTGGTGAAGACCGCCTCGAGCGTGTCGTCCTGGACCTCGATGATCAGCCGGCAGGGACCCTTGCCCGCGTGCTTGACCATGTTCGAGGTCGCCTCGACGACGAGCTTGGCCAGCGTCTCCCGCACCGAGCTGGGCAGCGAGTCGAGGTCGGCGTCGGAGGTCACCTGCAGCGTGAGGCCGTGGGCGGCGAGCTCGGCCTGCCGCTCGGCGATGACGTCGGTGACGGTGAGGAGGCGCCACGGCGTGTTCTGCTCGAGGTCCAGCTCGGGGTCGTTGCGGCGCAGGGTCTCCATCATGCCGCGCAGGTCGCGGACCGACCGTCGGCCGGTGGCGATGATGAAGTCGAGGTCCTCGGTGAGTTGGGGGTCGTCCCCGACCCGCAGCTTGATCTGCTCGGCGCGCATGATCATGGTCGTGGTGGCGTAGGAGACCGTGTCGTGCAGGTCGCGGGCGATGCTGCGGCGCTGGCTGCGCAGCGCCGCCGTGCGCAGTTCGGCCTGCTCCTGCCCCTCGCGCCGCAGGCGGTGGATCGTGCGCCCCGTGCCCCAGGCCAGGCCCACCAAGACCGCCCAGATGATCACCGTCTGCAGCTGGTCGCCGAGCGTGTCGTTCAGCGGCATCGTCTTGACGATGGCCAGCGCGAAGTACAGGGGAGCTGCGATGTCGCGCAGCACGGTCCGGCCGTGGGCCCCGTTCGACACGATGGGGACGAACATCGCGAAGACGGTCACCGACAGCTCGTCGGAGACCAAGACCTGCGCGATCAGGGTCGCGGCCACCCCGAGGGTCCCGACGCGGGGCCAGCGCCCGGTGAGCGCCGCGAAGAAGCAGAGCAGGAAGTCGACGATCGCCTCCGCGAGGGTGCGGTTCCCGTCGATGCTGGGGAACGCCTCGTTGTACATGTAGGCGAACAGGCCGACGATCGCCTCGGGGACACCGCTGCGACCCAGCCGCGCGACCCAGCGGGGGAAGCGCCGGGCGGGGCGGGGCGTCGCGGGGGCGGGCTCCGTCATGGCGTCAGTGTCCCACGTCGCCGGGTGCCGGTGGGTTCGTACTTTCGTGCGAGGTGGTCGGCACTTTCCCCCGATTCCCCCCGCTGGTGGGCGGGCTAGCGTGGTGTCGCACCCACAGCCCCGTGGCCAGCCAGGAGAAAACCCCCACCATGACACTGCGATCCGATCTCGTCGTCGTCGCCGCCATCGCGGCCGGCGGGGTGCTCGGGCTGCTGGTAGGCCTCCTGGTTGGCGACGCCCGGACCTCCGGGGCCGTGGGAGCAATGATGGGGCTCGTCGTGGGCTGTTCGTTGACCGTCCTCCCCCCGTGGGCGAAGAGAACACCCCCGAGCCCGCGCCGTCAGTTCAAGGACTGACGGCCCAAGGGAGCGGGGCCCCCTGTGCGAGTCGGGGTGGCCCCGCTTCCGCATGTCAGGGCTGGGTCACACCAGGCCGGGGGTGTTGGTGCCGGCCTCGGACGGGAATGCACGGAGGCCCCGACTCGATGAGTCAGGGCCTCGGTGGTCAGGGGTGGGTGACGGGTCTCAGTTGCGCGAGCAGAGCGGCGGAAGGAGCTTGCAGAACCACGGCGGCAGTGCCTGCTGCTGCACGGCGAGGACGGGCACACCGGTGGCGAGGACGACCCCGGCGATGATCGATGCGAGTGCGGACTTCATGGTGGACTCCCCTAGTAAGGCGCCCGACTTCTCGGGCGTCCATCTTGACCCTACGCCGCGACCCCTGCCCACAGATCGGCTGAAGGTGCCATCCGGCTGGTACGAAAGTTGGAGATTCCTGCTCAAACCGGTCGTGGGGCGTCGCTGTCCACGACGCGTGCGAGGAAGTCCTCGACGTTCTCGGTGAGCCGCCGCACCCGGGCGTCCTCGTCCAGGGTCTCGGGCATCCGGCCACCACCGACCGCGCGGCGCAGCCCGCGCAGGTACAACGAGCACGCCAGGTCGGCGCAGATGTAGGTGCCGACCGTGTTGTGATTCAGGCCCGCCCGCCCGGCCCGGCGGGCGACCATCAGCAGGGCCCCCTGACCGGGGTGCTGGGTCCAGCACAGGTTGCACAGTGCCCGGCGGCCCCGCGGGCGGTTCTTGGGCAGGCGCAGCATGACGCCCACGACGCCGAAGGAGGTCTCGGCGACCAGGTGGCCGCGTTCGGGGGTGGCCGGGTCGACCCACCCGAGGTAGTCGAGGGTGTCCCACAGGGTCGCGTCGAACCACCACGGCAGCTCCAGCCGCTCGAGCTCGGGCTCGGTCGCGTTGACGAAGCTGCCGCGGACCTCGTCCGCGGTGAGGGCCCTCATGGGCCGTTTCTACCCCACCCGGGGCCCGGACCCGGCCATTCTCCGTGGCGAGCCGCGCGGCCGCGTCCAGCGCGCCGCCGTCGCGAACCCGGTCGATCTTCCCTCCATGGACGTGCGGGGGGCGCGCACCCAGGTCATCCGGCGGGCTCCGCGGACACGGTCGGAGTGGCCGCCGTGGGCAGGCTGGTGTCGAGGCGGTCGAGAAGCTGCTGGGCGGTGGCGGCCATGCTGGTCCCGGGCACGAGCTCGACGACCTTGCCCCACGCCTGCTCGGCCCTGTCGGCGTCCGGCGGGTCGAGGCTCAGGTAGAGGAAGCCGAGGTTGTACCAAGGCCCCGGGTCCTCGGGGGCGAGTCGGGTGACCTCGAGCCACTGCTCCTCGGCGGCCTCGAACTGGCCGTCGCCGAAGAGGGCCACCCCGTAGGCCAGCCGGTCGTCCTTGTTCGTCGGGTCGGCGTCCACCTTCGCCTTGAGGTCGGCGAGTTGCTCGGGGGTGACCGGCGTCGGGGTGGCGGCCGCGGCGTCCACGGCAGGGTGGTCGGGCGGCATCTGGCTGGCCTGGCCCTGGTTGAAGATGACCCACGCGATCCCCAGCCCGATCAGCACGCCCAGCAGCGCGTACAGCCACGGGCGGCGCAGCTTCGGCGCGGCGGCGGGGGCGGTGAGGTCGTCGTCGAGGAGGTCGGACGCCGGGGGCTCGGCCCCGGCCCCGCGCGCCGCCGTCGGGGCGGGACGGGCGGGTTCGGCCGGGAACTCCTCCCGGTCGAAGATGTCGACCGGCTCCTCGCGTGGGGTCATGGGGCATCCTCTCATGGGGCTGGATGGGGGTACTCAGCGAGACGGGGGATGGGGTCACCCTCCCCATCCCCCGTCCGCTGCCGAACGGCCGGGCTCAGCCCTGCTTGTTCGGAGCCAGCGGCACCGGGAACGTCCCGTCGGGGACGGACTCGGCCGGTCCAGCGGGCGCGTAGGTCACGCCGCGGAGCGCCATCTGGCCGCGCCGCGAGGCGTCCGTCACGTCGTTGAGGAGCCGGTTGGTGTAGGCCGGGGCGTGGAAGCCGCGGCTGTTCTCGGAGACCACGTAGTCCAGGAAGAACTGCGCCTTGCGCTGGAAGCCGTAGGCGGCCTCGATGCGGTCGGTCGCCGTCCCGTCGTTCTTCGCCGCCTCGATGTCGTAGATCAGGGCGGTGAGGGCGTCGAACGCGACGTTCTTCGTCTGCTCGTACGTGTCGTGGATGCCGGCGACGCGGTCACGCATGGCCTGCTCGGTGGTGCTGTGGCACGTGAGGCAGGAGGAGTTGATCGTCGCGTCGCTGCGCATCGGGCTGGCGATCTGGTGGTTCGACACCTTGGCGGCACCCTCGCGCTGGTACGGCATGTGGCAGTCGGCACAGGTCACGCCGGACTTCGCGTGGACGCCCTGGCTGAACGTCTCGAAGTCGGGGTGCTGGGCCTTGACGACCGGGGCGCCGGTCAGCTTGTGGGTGAAGTCGCTGAAGCCGACCTCGTCGTAGTAGGCGAGCGCGTCGTCGGCGGTGAGGCCCTTGTCCCACGGGAAGGTGAGGGTCTTCTCGTCGCCCTTGAAGTAGTACTCGACGTGGCACTGGGCGCACACGAAGTTCCGCATCTCCTGCGGGGTGGCCATCGTGTTGACGTCGTAGTTGGCGACGCCCTGGCCGGCCTTGTACTCCTTGATGCCCTCCTCGAAGGCGGGGCGGGTGACGCGGAGCTTCATCGTCTGCGGGTCGTGGCAGTCGATGCAGCCGACCGGGTGCTTGGCGAACTCGGTGGCCTCGGCGTACGGCATCTTGTTCATGGCCGCCCAGCCGGCGTCCCTGTCTCCGTTTCCGAGCGTGTCGACGACCTCGGGCAGCGAGGTGTGGCAGTTGAGGCAGGCGCCGGGCTGCTTGAACGGGTCCTGGACGCGCTTGACCAGCCGCTGGTCCTCGAGCATGTAGGCGTGGCCGCGCGGCTCGTTGTACTCGACCGCGAAGGCGTAGCCCTGCCACATGGTGACCAGGCGCGGGTCGTGGGCCAGCTTGCTCTTGGCCTTGACCGTGCGCGGGTCGGTGGCGGTGGGCGTCTGCGCCACCTGCTCGTCGGCCGGCATCTTGGAGGTCAACCGCCAGCCCTCGTACTGCAGCGGGAAGTTCTGGCCCCACACCGCCGAGTCGTAGGTCGTCTCGCTGAGCTCGGCGATGCGGAAGTACGGGTTCTCACCCTCCGCCCGCCGCTCGAAGACGCTCATCAGCATCGAGGCGATGCCGACGGTGACCAGGGCCCCTGCGACGAGGAACACCCCGGCCATCAGGAGCCGGCGGTCCTTCTTCTTCTCGGTTTGCATATCGATCACCTCATGTGTCCGACTTCGGCGTGGCATTGGAGACAGTCGATCCGGGTGCTGTGGGCACCGACGGTCGTGGCGAACTTGCGCGGCTCGGAGATGTCGTCGACCAGGTTGCCGTGGCAGTAGAGGCAGGCCTCCTGGGTGATCTCGCGGTTCATCTCGCGGATCTTGATGTTCTCGGGGTAGTCGCGGGTGGTGAACTTCAGCGCGTGCCAGAAGCCGTTGTCGGCCTTGTTCACGTACTTGTGGATGATGTTGTCGTGCGGGGAGTGGCAGTCGTTGCACGTGGCGGCGTTCTTGTGGCTGCCCTTGAGCCAGCCGTTGTACTGCTCGTTCATCGCGTGGCACTGGTTGCAGGTCTGCGGGTCGTTGCCCAGGTAGGCCCACCCGCCCGCGTAGCCGAACGTGAAGACCGCGATGCCGAGCAGGATGCCGACCAGGCCGCCGGCGATGGTGATCGCGATGCCGCTGAAGCTGGTCAGGATGCCCATGATCCCGGGCTTGCGCTGCTTGGCCATCGGGCCTCCCTCCTCTCGCGCACGTCAGTGCACCCGTTGTCTCCTACATCGTGTCGTGAACGCGCGTCGGTGCCCATCCGTCAGGGGGTACATAGTGGGCACAGCGCAGGCATGTACCGGGCGCCATCCGGGGGTTGACAGGCACGGACGCCCTCCGGCCGGGTGGTCCGGGGCTCAGGCCCGGGGCGTCCCGAGACCGGCGCGGACGATGTACGCGGCCGCCTGGATCCGGTTGTCCATGCCGAGCTTGGTGAGGGCGTTGTGGACGTGGTTCTTCACCGTGCCCTCGGTGATCGACAGGGTCACCCCGATCTCCTTGTTGGACAGCCCGTTCGACACCAGGCGAAGCACCTCGAGCTCGCGCACGGACAGGGCCGCCTCCTCGGCGACGGGCGCCGGGGTCGGGGTCGTGGTGTCGCGCAGCGCGCCGAGCAGCTTGCCGACCAGGCTGGGCGCCACCGGGGACTCGTCGCGCATCGCGGCGCGGATCATCGCGAACAGCTCGTCGGGGTGCAGGTCCTTGAGGAGGTAGCCGTGCACGCCGAGGCGCACCGCCCCGAGCAGGTGCTCGTCGTCGTCGACCACCGTGAGCATGATGATCTTCGCGCCCGGCACCACGTCGCGCAGCCGCCCGGCGGCGGTGACGCCGTCCATGACCGGCATCTCGACGTCGAGCAGGATGATGTCGGGCCTCACCACCTGGGCCAGCTCGACGGCCTCCACGCCGTTGTCGGCCTCGCCGACGACCTCCATGTCGTCCTGCTCGTCGATGAGCGCGGCGATCGCGCGCCGGAACAGCGGCAGGTCGTCGGCCAGCAGGATGCGGGCGGGCCGCTCGGTCATGCGACGACCTCCCCGACCCGCGCGGGGGCCGGCGCGGCCAGCCGGGTCTGGACGGCCGGCCGGGGCGGGACGGCGTCCGGGAGCGTGACGACCACGCGGGTGCCGCGCCCCGGTGCGGCGTCGAGGTGCAGGGTGCCGCCGGCCGACTCGGTGCGCTCGCGCATCGTGACCAGGCCGAACCCGTCGGACCCGCGCGGGTGCCCGGGGTCGAAGCCGACGCCGTCGTCCTCGACGACGAACTCGGTGTGGCCGTCGCGGGTGGTGACCCGCACGGCCGCGTGGGTGGCCCCGGCGTGCTTGCGGATGTTGGCCAGCGCCTCCTGCACCACGCGGATGACCTGCACCTCGGCGGCGGGGGAGAGGTTGAGCTCGGCCGCGGTGTCGGCGTGGAGGGTGGTCCGGATGCCGCTCGTGCGCGAGAACACGGACACGAACGCGTCGAGGTGCTCCAGGAGGGACCGCTCGGGGTGGTGGGCGTCCTTGAGCCCGACGATCGCCTCGCGCACGTCGCGCTGGGCCTCGCGGCACAGGGTGGCCAGGTCGTCGATGTCGGCGCGTACGCGCTCGTCGCCGGCCACGGACGGCCGGGTCTCGAGCGCCCGCAGCCGCAGGTGCGCCACCGCGAGGACCTGGGCCAGGCTGTCGTGCATCTCGCGGGCGATCCGGTCCCGCTCGACGAGCGCGGCGGACTGCCGCTCGGCCTCGACCACAGCCTGGTGGGTGCGGTCGATGAGGCGGTACATGCCCCAGCCGAAGACGAGCACGCTGGTGAGCAGGACGGTGCCCAGCACGAGGTGGCCGGTGCGCAGGCCGAGCGTCTCGATCACCCAGGGGCGCAGGCTGAGCAGGGTGATGACGAGGACGAGGGGGGCGACGAGCCCGAGCAGGCGCAACTGCCGCAGGGGCACGGTCCGTGCGGGGGTGTCGTGGGTCACGGGTCCTCCTGTGGGTGATCCAGGATGGGTCCTCTTACACACAGTAGTAGAGAATCACCCGTCGTGGTACCGGCGTTGCTGCTTCTTCTCCGCCTGGATGCGCTTGGCGGCCAGGCGCCGCTCGTTGCTCGCCCTTGAGGGCCTCGTCGGACGCCGGGGCGGGGGTGGGGGTTGCAGCGCGGTCCGCAGGATGGCGGCCATCCGCTCCCGGGCCGCGCGGCGGTTGCTGAACTGCGAGCGGCGCTCCGAGGCGTCCACGGTGAGGGTGGTGCCGACCAGCTGGTGGGCCAGGCGCACCAGGAGCCGCGTGCGCTGGGACGCCGTCAGGGTGGTGCTGGCGGCGATGTCGAACCCGAGCTGCACCCGGGAGTCGGTCGTGTTCACGCCCTGCCCGCCCGGCCCGGAGGACCGGGCGAACCGCTCGGTGAGCTCGCCGGCGGGGATCCGCAGGCCGTCGGGGAGGCCCGGACCCGGGTCGACCACGAGCTCGTTCACGGTGCCAGCGTAGGGGTGGAACGGGGACTTGACGGGCGTCAAGGATGGGCGGCGCGGATCTTCGTACGGTCAGGGACATGAACAAGATCCACGCATGGCTCCACGGTCGGTGGGGCGTCCCGGCCGTCTCGGGCGGCCTGATCCTGGCCTCCCTGGCCACCGGGAACCTCGTCGGCAACCAGCCCGTCGCCGACGTCCTCATGCTCGCTGCCGGCGTGGTCGCGGGCCTGCCGATCGCGATCAAGGCGATCCGCGCGCTGCTCGCCAAGCTGGTCAGCATCGACCTGCTCGTCACGGTCGCCGCCGTGGGCGCCATCATCGTGGGCGACTTCTGGGAGGCCGCCGCGGTGACCTTCCTGTTCGCGATCGGCGGGGCGCTCGAGAACGCCACCCTGAACCGCACCCGCTCGGCGCTGGCCGAGCTGGTCGCCGTGGCCCCCGACACCGCGGTCGTGCTGCGCGACGGCGTCCAGGTCGAGGTCGGGGCCGCAGCCGTCGAGCCCGGCGAGACCGTGCTCGTGAAGAACGGCGCCAAGGTCCCGGTCGACGGCGTGGTCATCGGCGGTACGGGCGCGATCGACGAGGCGTCGATCACGGGCGAGTCGATCCCCGCCGAGAAGACCGAGGGCGACCAGGTGTTCGCCGGCACGGTCTCGGCGAGCGGCTTCCTGCAGGTGCGCGCCACCGGCGTGGGCGCCGACACGACGCTGGCTCGGATCATCCACCGCGTGGAGGAGGCTCAGGACGCCAAGGCGCGGACGCAGACGTTCATGGAGAAGTTCGCCCGCTGGTACACCCCCGGCATCATGCTGCTGGCGCTCGTCGTCGGCCTGATCACCCGCGACACCCACCTCGCCCTGACCCTGCTCGTGATCGGCTGCCCCGGCGCGCTGGTCATCTCGATCCCGGTCTCGATCGTGGCCGGCATCGGCCGCGGCGCCCGCGACGGCATCCTGATCAAGGGCGGGGAGTTCCTCGAGACGTCGGCCCGCATCTCGGCCGTCGCGCTCGACAAGACCGGCACCCTGACCGAGGGCCGCCCGCAGCTCACCGACGTGGTCGCACTCGACCCCCGCTTCACCGAGGACGAGGTGCTCGCCCTGGCCGCCCGCGCCGAGGCCGGCTCCGAGCACCCGCTCGCCCGCCCGATCGTCGACGCCGCCGCCGAGCGCGGCCTGGCGATCGCCGGCCTGCCCGAGCACACCGAGCCGGTGCCCGGGAAGGGCATCGTCGCCACCCTCGACGGCGTCACCGTCCACGTCGGCAACCCCGCCCTGCTGGACGCCACGGGCATCGACACCGCCCCCGCCGCGGCCCTCGCCGACGAGCTGTCGGTGGCCGGCCGGACCGCGATGCTGGTCGCGGTCGACGGCACCCTGGCCGGCGTGGTCGCCGTGGCGGACCGGATCCGCGACGACGCAGCCGAGATGGTGCGCCGCCTGCACACCAACGGCGTGCGGAAGGTCGTCATGCTCACCGGCGACAACCGGCGCGTGGCCGAGGCCGTCGCCGCCCGGGTCGGCGTCGACGAGGTGCACGCCGGGCTGCTGCCCGAGGACAAGCTCGACATCGTCGCCCGCCTCCAGGCCGAGGGCCACGTGGTCGCCATGGTCGGCGACGGCGTCAACGACGCCCCCGCCCTGGCCACCGCCGACATCGGCGTCGCCATGGGCGCGGCCGGCACCGGCGTCGCCATCGAGACCGCCGACATCGCCCTCATGCGGGACGACCTGCTCAAGCTGCCGCAAGCCGTGCGCCTCGCCCGGCGCACCGTCTCCACCATGCGCCAGAACATCGTGATCGCCCTCGTCGTGGTGGGCACGCTGCTGGCCGGCGTCCTCTTCGGCGGCGTGACCATGGCGGTCGGGATGCTGGTGCACGAGGCGTCCGTGCTGGTCGTCATCGTCAACGCCATGCGCCTGCTGCGCCGCGAGCCCGAGCGCCGCACGGCGGCCCCCGCCACCACGCGCGCCCCCGAGCGCGAGCCCGCCCGGGTCGCTTGACATCCGTCAAGGCGTCCGAGCCCGCGGCGTCCGAGAATCGAACCGAACCCGAACACAGGAGAGACAACATGACCACCCAGGTGCAGAACCCCACCCACACCGTCCTGCGCGCCGAGGGCTTCGCGTGCCCGTCGTGCGTGTCGAAGATCGAGAAGCAGGTCGGACGCCTCGACGGCGTGTCGAACGTGAAGGTGCACTTCGCGAGCTCGCGGATCGAGGTCGACCACGATCCCTCCCGCCAGAGCGTCGACGACCTGGTCGCGGCGGTCGCGAAGGCCGGCTACAAGGCGAAGGCGTCCGCCTTCTGACCCCGTGACGGCACCCCACCCGAGGCCCCGGCAGATCCAAGCTGTCCGGGGTCTCGGCGCGTCCCCTGCAAGACTGTCCCGCATGGGAGCAGGACACAGCCACGGCCCGGCGGCCGACCTCGACCTCTCGCGCGCGGCCCGGCTGGGCAGCATCGGCCTACGTCGGCGAGGGCGGCACTCCCTACTACGCGCTGGTCACCATCGACCGTCTGCTGCCCCTGGCCCTGTTCACGCTCGCCTTCGTGGTGGTCGTCATCGCGGTGGCGGGCTGGAAGGGCGTCCGCGGCCTGATCGGGCTCGGCGTCGCCGGGGCGATCTTCTTCGGCTTCATGCTGCCCGCCCTCGCCACCGGACGCCCCGCGGTGGCGGTCGCGCTCGTGGGCGGTTCGGCGATCATGTTCGCCGTCCTCTACCTCGCGCACGGGATCTCCATGCGCACCACCTCGGCGTTCGTGGGCACGCTGGTCAGCCTGCTAGCGACCGCCGGGCTGGGCGCGCTGGGGGTCTGGGCGGCGCGCCTCAGCGGCCTGTCCACCGACGAGACGATCGCGTTGGCGGGCCAGTCCGAGGGGTTGTCGTTCACGGCCTTGCTGACCTGTTCGCTGGTGATCGCGGGCCTGGGCGTCCTGAACGACACGACGATCACGCAGGCCTCGGCGGTCTGGGAGCTGCGCGCCGCCGGCCCGCACCTCTCGCGCTGGGACCTGTTCACCGCCGGCATGCGCATCGGTCGCGACCACATCGCCTCGACCATCTACACGATCGTGTTCGCCTACGCCGGCGCGGCCCTGTCGACGCTGGTGCTGCTCTCGCTCTACAGCCAGCCGCTGGACCTGCTGCTGTCCACCGAACCCTTCGCCGAGGAGATCGTCCGCACACTCGGGTCCGGCATCGGCCTGGTGCTCAGCGTGCCGCTGACCACGGGCGTGGCGGCCCTGACCGTGGGCAGCGCGGTGGCCGCGGCGTCCGCCTCGGCGACCCCGCGTCGCGCCAAGCCGGCCCACGACCACGACCACGGGTGAGCGGTCGTCGGCAGCCTGTTCAGGCCTGGCGCAGGTCGGTGTCGAAGCCGTCGAGCGAGCGGCGGTTCTTGTCGTGCTGGTACTTCGCGATGCCGTCCGGGCCCTTGTTCGCCGCCCACTGCGGCATGAGGTCGCGCTGACCGACGTGGTCGTAGAGCGGGACGCCGAAGCCGCACGACGTCTGGCACGAGTCGACGTCGACGACGAACACCTGGCGGGCGTTGCCCATCACGTCTCCTCGGGAGTCGAGGCGGGCTTCGGCTCGTCGGCCGGTTCGGTGCGCTCGGCGAGCTCGATCCACTCCGAATCGCAGCCGGGGCACCGGTACACGGGCGCTCCCTCGAGGGTGCGGTCGGTGGTGATGGTCCCGCAGGCGTCCTCGCAGGGATTCGAGACCAGGTAGCGCGCGCGTGGTGGCATGCGCCCATTGTTGCCGACTGCCGGGAGGGCCTCTTTGTGGGGTCTCCACAACATTCGGGGGGCGGGGTTGGGCGTGCGCCGGTTGAATTGGGCAACTTCCGCTGAAACCGCCTGTCCGATGTGCGTGGGGCCAACGTTCGGTGACACATTCGGAACCATCCCCACCCCGGGGAGTGTTCGTCGTGAGGAGAATCTGTGTTCAAGCGCATCGCCATCGTCAACCGGGGCGAGGCCGCCATGCGGCTCATCCACGCGGTCCGGGAGATGAACGCCGAGTGGCGGGACGCGGAGCCCATCACGACGATCGCGCTGTACACCGACGGCGAGACCTCGGCCATGTTCGCCCGCGAGGCCGACGAGGCCTACCCGCTGGGCCCGGCGTCCGAGCGCCCGTACCTCAACCACGACCTCCTGGCGAAGGTGCTCACCGAGGTCCGCGCCGACGCCGTGTGGGTCGGCTGGGGCTTCGTCGCCGAGGACGCCGCCTTCGCCGACCGCATGGCCGAGCTGGGCGTCACCTTCATCGGCCCCAGCGGCGACGCGATGCGCTCCCTGGGTGACAAGATCGGCTCCAAGCTGCTCGCCGAGGAGGCCGGCGTCCCGGTCGCCCCGTGGAGCAACGGCGGCGTGCACACCCTCGACGAGGCCCTCGAGGCCGCCGAGCGCATCGGCTACCCCCTCATGCTCAAGGCCACCGCGGGCGGCGGCGGGCGCGGGATCCGCCGCGTCGACACCCCCGAGGACCTGACCGACGCCTACCAGCGCACCTCCGACGAGGCCCTCCGCGCCTTCGGCAGCGGCGTGCTGTTCCTCGAGAAGCTCGTCACCGGCGCCCGCCACGTCGAGGTGCAGCTCATCTCCGACGGGGATACTGCGTGGGCCCTCGGCGTCCGCGACTGCACCGTGCAGCGCCGCAACCAGAAGATCATCGAGGAGTCGCGCTCGCCGCTGCTCACGCCCGGTCAGGTCGCGACGGTCGCCCGCAGCGCCGAGCGCCTCGCCCGCCTCGTCGGCTACCAGGGCGCCGCGACCGTGGAGTTCCTCTACCAGCCGCAGCGCCACGAGTTCGCCTTCCTCGAGGTGAACACCCGCCTCCAGGTCGAGCACCCGATCACCGAGGTCGCGACCGGCTTCGACCTGGTGAAGGCGCAGATCCGCATCGCGGCCGGCGAGAAGCTGCCGCCCACGCGCCCGACAGAGGAGGGCCACGCGATCGAGGCCCGCCTCAACGCCGAGGACCCCGACCGCGACTTCGCCCCCGCCCCCGGCCGCATCACCCGCCTCGACCTGCCGGTGGGCCCCGGCATCCGCGTCGACACCGGTTTCGCCGAGGGCGACACCATCCCGGCCGACTTCGACTCGATGGTCGCCAAGGTCATCGCCTACGGACGCCGCCGCTCGGTCGCGCTCGCCCGCCTCCGTCGCGCGCTCGCCGAGACCACCGTCGTCATCGAGGGCGGCGCGACCAACAAGAGCTTCATCCTCGAGTTGCTCGAGCAGCCCGAGGTCATCGGCCCCGACGCCGGCGAGGAGGAGTACCGCTGGTCGCCGACCCCCCAGGCCCACGAGACGGTGCCGAGCGCGACCGGCTGGGCCGACACCGGCTGGATCGACCGCACCCGCGCCGAGGGCGGCCTGATCGCCGACGCCCACGCCGGCGTGGCGCTGGTCGCCGCCGCGATCGAGGCCTACGAGGAGGCCACCGAGGTCGAGACCGAGCGCCTGCTCGAGACCGCGCACGGCGGCCGCCCGCAGACGCAGCACAGGTCCGGCCTCACGGTCGACCTGAAGCTGCGCGGCGTCGTGCACACGGTCACCGCGTACGCGACCGCCCCGAACCGGTTCCGCGTCGACGTCGGCGGGCAGGCCTGCGACGCCGAGATGCAGCGCCTCGACGACGTGCACGCCCGTCTGGTCGTGAACGGCGTCCGCTACCGGCTGGTCACCGCGACGCACGGCCCGGTCCACCTGATCGAGGTCAACGACGTCACCCACCGCATCGCCCGCGACGAGGGCGGCGTGCTGCGCTCCCCGGCGCCCGCGCTCGTCGTCGCGACCCCGGCCGCCGTCGGCGACGTCGTCGAGGCCGGCGCGCCCGTCGTGGTGCTGGAGTCGATGAAGATGGAGACCGTCATCCCCGCGCCGTTCACCGCGCGGGTCAAGGAGCTCCACGTCATGACCGGCTCCCAGGTCGAGACGATGGCCCCGCTCGTCCGGCTCGAGCCCGTCAGCGAGGGCCAGGAGGAGGCGCAGGCCGAGCCCGCGGCGTCCGTCGACCTGCCCCCGACCCCGACCAACGGCAGCGCGACCGCCCGCGCCGACCGCCTGCGCGCCGACCTGTCGGCCACCCTGATGGGCTACGACGTCGACCCGTCGGCCCGCACTCTCGCCCAGTACCTCGCCGCCCGCGACGAGGCGCTGGCCGAGGGCGGCGACGTGCTCACCGGCGAGATCGCCCTCGTCGCGCTGTTCGCCGACCTCGCGGTGCTCAACCGCAACCGGCCGGTCAACGAGCAGGTCAACACCGAGCTGCGCGTGCACTCCGACCGCGAGCACTTCCACCGCTACCTGACCACCCTCGACGCCGCGCGCGCCGGCCTGCCCGAGACCTTCGTCGCGCGCCTGTCGACCGTGCTGGGCCACTACGGGGTCGACTCCCTCGACCGGACGCCCCAGCTCGCCGAGGCCGTCTTCCGCATCTTCCTGGCCCAGAAGCGCGTGGCCAGCGACGTGCCGATCGTGCTCGGCATCCTCGACCGCTGGATCGGCGAGCCCGCCCCGGACGCCGACCGCGCGGCCTCAGCGCGCGCCCACCTGGAGCGGCTGGTCCGCGCCACGCAGCTGCGCTTCCCGGCCGTCGGTGACCTCGCCCGCTCGGTGCGGTTCCGCTGGTTCGACCAGCCGCAGGTGGACGCCGAGCGCGCCAGCGTGCTCGCCGGCATCGCGACCGAGGTGGACGCCCTCGCCGCAGACCTCGACGCCCCCGACCACGACGAGCGCGTGCAGCGCCTCGCCGCGATCCCTGAGTGGACCGTCAACAACCTCGCCCTGCGCCTGGGCCGCGGCATCGCCGAGCGCGAGCCGATGCTCGAGGTGATGCTGCGCAAGTACTACGGCGACTACGACCTCGACGACGTGTCGGCGTTCGCGGTCGACGGCCGCGCGGTCGTCGTGGGCGACTACCGCATCGCGTCGCGCCCGACCCGGTTCATCGGCACGATCGGCACCGCCGACGAGATGGGCACCGACGGGCCCCTCGCCCGGCTCGTGGCCGGCGAGCTCGGCCGCCGCGAGCCCGGCTCCCAGGCCGTCGTCGAGCTGTACGTGCTGTTCGACGAGGTCCCGTCCGACGTCGGCGAGCAGCTGCGCGCCGCGCTGTCGACCTGGAGCTGGGACGCCGACGTGCACCGCGTCGCGGTGGGCATCTCCACCGCCGACGGCGAGGTCGAGTACCGCTCGTTCCGCTTCGACGACGAGGGCGTGCTCTCCGAGGACGAGCGCATCCGCGGCCTGCACCCGATGGCCGGGCGCCAGCTCGACCTGTGGCGCCTGCGCGAATTCGACGTCACCCGCCTGCCCGCGCCCCGCGACGTGCTGCTGTTCGAGTGCGTGGCGAAGTCGAACCCAGACGACCGCCGCCTCGTCGCGATGGCGCAGGTGCGCCAGCTCGCCGCGGTGCGCGACGACCAGGGCAAGCTGATCGGCCTGCCCCACGCCGAGCGTGCGGTCGAGAACTGCCTCGAGTCGATCCGCCGCACGCGGTCGGCCCGGGGCTCGGCCGGCTCGAAGCTCGACATGAACCACGTCTGGGTGCACGTGTGGCCCGAGATCGACCTCGCCCTCGAGGACATCGCCGCGCTGCGCCACAAGATCACGCCGCTGTCGGACGGCGCGGGCATCGAGGAGGTCCTGTGCCAGGGCCGCTTCTCCCGGCCCGACGGGCAGGGTGCGGTCGCGATGGCGATCCGGTTCCACGCGGCCCCGGGCGCCGGTGTCCAGGCCTCGGTCAGCGAGCCGCCGACCGAGCCGCTGCAGCCGCTGGACGACTACGCGACCAAGGTGCAGCGCGCCAAGCGCCGCGGGCTGGTCTACCCCTACGAGCTGTCGGCCACGCTTGCCGGCAAGGGCGGCAGCGTCGTCGAGCTCGACCTCGACGCGTCCGGCCGCCTGGTGGAGGTGGACCGTGAGCCGGGCCGCAACAAGGCCGGGATCATCGTGGTGAAGGTGACCACGCCGACCGCCCTGCACCCCGAGGGCGTCACCCGCATCGCCATGGCCGGCGACCCCACCAAGGGCCTGGGCGCGGTCGCCGAGGCCGAGTGCTCGCGGGTCATCGCCGCCATCGACCTCGCCGAGGAGCTGGGCGTGCCGGTGGAGTGGTTCACCCTCTCCTCGGGCGCGCGGATCTCGATGGACTCCGGCACCGAGAACATGGACTGGGTCGGCGCCGCGCTGCGCCGCATCATCGAGTTCACGCAGGCCGGCGGCGAGATCAACATCGTGGTCGCGGGCATCAACGTGGGTGCCCAGCCGTACTGGAACGCCGAGGCGACCATGCTCATGCACACCAAGGGCATCCTGGTCATGACGCCCGACTCGGCCATGGTGCTCACCGGCAAGCAGTCGCTGGACTTCTCCGGCGGCGTGTCCGCCGAAGACAACTTCGGCATCGGCGGCTACGACCGCGTCATGGGCCCGAACGGCCAGGCGCAGTACTGGGCGCCGAACCTGGTGGCCGCCTTCGGCATCCTGATGTCCCACTACGACGCGACCTACGTCGCGGCGGGGGAGTCGGGCCCGCGCCGGGCCGCGACGTCCGACCCCGTCGACCGGGACGTGTCGGACTTCCCCCACACGGTGGGCACCGACTTCGCCACCGTCGGCGAGATCTTCTCGCCGCTGCACAACCCCGACCGCAAGAAGGCCTTCGACATCCGCACCGTCATCGCGGCGGTCTGCGACCAGGACCACCCCCGCGTCGAGCGGTGGGCGGGCATGGCGGACGCCGAGACGGCCGTGGTCATGGACGCCCGGGTGGGCGGCCACTCGGCCTGCGTGATCGGGATCGAGTCGCAGCCGGTCGTGCGCGCGGGCTTCCCGCCCACCGACGGCCCCGACACGTTCACCTCGGGCACGCTGTTCCCGCGGTCGAGCAAGAAGGTCGCGCGCGCCATCAACGCGGCCTCCGGCAACCGGCCGCTGGTCGTGCTGGCGAACCTGTCGGGCTTCGACGGGTCGCCCGAGTCGATGCGCAACCTGCAGCTGGAGTACGGCGCCGAGATCGGCCGGGCCATCGTGAACTTCGACGGGCCCATCGTCTTCGTCGTGATCTCCCGCTACCACGGCGGTGCGTTCGTGGTCTTCTCCAAGACCCTGAACGAGAAGATGACCGTGCTCGCGATCGAGGGCTCCTACGCCTCGGTCATCGGCGGCGCCCCCGCTGCCGCGGTCGTGTTCGCGGGAGACGTGGGCAAGCGGACGGCGTCCGACGCCCGGGTCTCGGGGCTGGAGGCGGCGCTGCGCGATGCCGCGCCCGAGGACAAGGCGGCCCTACAGCTGGAGCTCGCCGACGTCCGCGCGGCGGTGCGGGCCGAGAAGATCTCCGAGGTCGCGGCCGAGTTCGATGGGGTGCACAACATCCACCGCGCCGTCGAGGTCGGGTCGGTCGACCGCGTGATCTCCCCGGCCGAGCTGCGGCCCTCGATCATCGCGACCATCGAGTCCCACCTCGCCTGAACCACACCCACCCCCACGCGTGTGGCATCAGCGCGGTGCGGAAGGTACCCCTGCGGCGCCTTCTGCACCGCGCCTCGGCCACACGGCCAGCGTGACGAGCGCGACCAGCGCCAGCGCGCTCGCGATGTACAGCGGCAGCGCCCACGGCGCGTGGTCACCCCCCGAGATGCCGAACGAGTCGGCCAGCGCCATGCCGGCGCCGAAGCTCGCGACGAAGTAGGCCGGGGCGCCCAGCACGAGCATGGCGAGGTAGCCGAGCGCGTAGTCCCAAGGGGCGGGGTCCTTGTCGAGCCACGCGGTCACGAGGAGCCCGACAGCCAGGGCGACACCGAACCCGAGCAGGCCCAGGACCCGCGGCGTCCCGAGGCTCTCGCCCCAGCGCGCCATCTCGGCCTCGATCTGGGGCAGGGTCCTGCCCGGCACCGCCGCGAGCGGGTTGAGCACGAGGATCTGCACCGCGGCCAGGGCCGCGTAGGCGACCATGGCCAGCGTGCCCAGGGCCGCGATGCGGCGGGTCAGGGAGCGGTCGGCCATGGCCCCACCCTGCCAGCGACCACGCGCGAGGGGCTCCACCCCCGGTCGGAGGTGGAGCCCCTCGGTGGTCTTCGATCAGGAGACCTGCAGCGTGGTCAGGCAGGTGGCGTCCTCGGGACCGGTGGCGAACGGCACCGTGCCGGTCTTCCCGTCGGCGGTCACGGTGACCTCCCCGGTGATGTCCTTGGGCAGCCAGAAGCCGACGAAGCCGTTGGCGTAGGTGGTGGCGTCCTCGTCGACGAGCACGGTGCCGGCGGAGTCGACGATCTTCACGTGGACGTCGGCCGACTGCATCTCGCCCATGCACGTCGCGAGGGAGTGGTAGAAGCACTCGTGCGTCTGCGAGGCGTACGGGGCGATCGACAGGTAGAACTGGTCGCCCTCGATCGGAACCTTGGTCTCGTTCGTGCCGTCGCCCACCAGCACGTGGTCGTAGCGCACCGACGCGCGCAGCGGCAGCGGTCGGGCGTCGGGGGCCTGGTCGAGTTCGTCGACGATCTGCTTGCCGGTCTTGCCGGCGAGGCCGACGGCGGCCAGCACGTCACCCGCCTGCCCCGCAGCCGGCGCGGACGCCGCGGGCGCGGCTTGGTTGCCTGCCGGGGCGGGCGCGGGGGCCGAGCAGCCGGAGAGGGCCACCAGCGCGGCCAACGACAGGGCGACAAGGGACTTCTTCACGGGTGCTCCTCGGGGATGCGGCTACGACACTGTGTAGTGTACATACGGGTGGGGGGTATCAGAAAAGGCGACAGGAGACCAACAAGGAATACTGTCGTCCCGCGGGGCGCTGGGCCCCACGGAGGTCGCCATGGAACTACTCGTCAGCTCGCCGCTGCTGGCCATCATGCTCGTGGTCGCGCTCGGTGCCGCGGTCGGGATGATCCCGTTCGGACCGATCCGCTTCGGTGCCGCGGGCGCCCTGTTCGTCGGCCTCGCTGTCGGCGCGCTGGTCCCCGACGCGGGCCAGGGGCTCGGGCTCGTGCAGCAACTCGGCCTCGGGCTGTTCGTCTACATGGTCGGCCTCGCCGCGGGCGAGACCTTCTTCGCCGACCTCCGCCGCCAGCTGCCCCTGATGATGCTCGGGCTCGGCACGGCCGCCCTGGCCTTCGGGGTGGCGGTGCTGGTCGGGCTCGGCCTGGGACTCGACGCCGGCTTCATCACCGGCACCTTCGCCGGCGCGCTCACGTCCACGCCCGCCCTGGCGGCGGCCACGGCGGCCACCGGCTCGCCCAACGCCGCGGTGGGCTACTCGATCGGCTACCCGCTGGGCGTCGTCCTCGCGATCGTGGCGGTCGGCCTCGTCGTCGGACGCCGCTGGCCCGACGCCCGTGACCCCCGCAGCGCTGCCGCCGAGGGGCTCGTCGCCACCAGCACCTACGTCGAACGGGACGCCGCCCTGCGCGAGGTGCCCGGCTGGGCCGACGAGACCATCAAGATGAGCTACCTGGTCCGCGACGGTCGCACCCGCGTCCTCGCGCCCGGCGAGCACCTGCAGCCCGACGACCGCGTGCTCGTCGTCGGTGCGCCGGCCGCGGTCGAGGCGGCGGTCGCCTTCCTCGGGCACGCGTCCCAGGGCGAGCTCACCGACGACCGCCAGGCCGTGGACTTCCGCCGCTTCGTCGTCTCCAACCCCTCCGTCGCCGGCCGCTCCGTCGCGCAGCTGAACCTGCCCGGCCGCTTCGGCGGCGTCATCACCCGCGTCCTGCGCGGGGACGCCGACCTCCTCGCCCGCGACGACCTCGTCCTCCAGCCCGGCGACCGCGTGCTCGCGGTCGTCCCCCGCTCCGAGATGGACGCCGTCGCCCGCCACCTCGGCGACTCCGAGCGGAAGGTCTCCGAGGTGGACGCGCTGGCCCTCGGCCTCGGGCTGTCGCTCGGCCTCCTGGTCGGCGCGGTCACGGTGCCCCTGGGTGGGGGAGCGTCCTTCTCGTTGGGTGCTGCCGCCGGACCGCTGGTCGTCGGCCTGGTGCTCGGTGCGCTGCACCGCACCGGACCCCTCACCTGGGACGTGCCGCTGCCCGCGAACCTGACCATCCGCCAGCTGGGCCTGCTGCTGTTCCTCGCCGCGGTCGGCCTGGCGTCGGGGCCGGCCTTCGCGGCCTCCGCTTTCACCGGGACGGGCGTGCGCGTCGGCGTCCTCGCCCTGGCCGTGCTCGCGACGAGCGCCCTCGTGTTCGGGGTCGGCGGGCGCCTGCTCGGCCTCTCCGCGCCCCGTACCGCCGGTGGCCTCGCCGGATTCGTCGGTCAGCCCGCCGTGCTCAGCTTCGCCACGCAGCGCCTGTCCGACGACCGCATCGAGGCCGGCTACGCCGCCCTGTTCGCGCTGGGCATCATCGTGAAGATCCTGCTCGTCCAGGTGTTCGGCGCGCTGCTGTAGGGAATCAGGTGCCGGCGGGGTTGGCCAGCTCGACGAGGCGGTCGACGACGCGCTCGACCGTCGCCGGAGCATCCGTCCGCCAGGCCGCGATGAGGTCGATCGTGACCTCGTCGGCCAGAGGGACGTACTCCACCCCGGGGATCTGGAGGTGGGCCACGCCCTGGGGCACCAGGGCCACGCCCTGACCGGAGGCGACGAAGGCGACCAGAGTCGCCGTCTCGCGCACCTCGGTGCGGATCATGGGGGTGAACCCGGCGGCGCGGCAGGCGGCCACCAGCGCGGACGCCATCGCGCTCGCGCGGGCCTGATAACTGATGAAGGGCTCGTCGGCGAGGTCGCCGAGGACGACCGGACCGGACGCTGCGGGGTGACCGGTGGGCAGGGCGGCGACCAGTGGCTCCGACCGGAGGACCCTGCTGCTCACGCCCGGCGCAAGGTCGAACGGCCTCAGGACCCCCACGTCGAGCGACCCGTCGGCCAGGCGTGCCGCGACCTCGGGGCTGAGCAGGTCGCCGGTGAGGTCCAGCTGGAGCAGCGGCAACGCGTCCCCGACGGCTCGGGCGAGGGCCGGCATGAGACCGAAACTGGCCGAGCCGATGAACCCCAGACGCAGCGAGCCCTGCTCGCCGGCGTCGATGCGGCGGGCCTCCGCCACGGCGTCATCGATCGCGTCGAGGATGCCGTGCGCCCGCTCGAGCAGCCGGGCGCCGGCCGGGGTCAGGTCCACCCGCCGGGTGGAACGGTCGAGCAGCTGCACCCCGATCTGGGCCTCGAGCGCCTTGATCGTCTGGGACAGGGCGGGCTGGGCGACGAAGAGCCGCTCGGCGGCCCGGCCGAAGTGCCGCTCCTCCGCGACGTATACGAAGGCGCGAAGCTTGCGCAGGTCGAGGGTGGTCACGACGAGCAGTCTGGGCGGTCATTCACAAGGGGACCGTACGGAATCGTCGTGGAGCCGGGCAAGGGTCGTCTTGATGTCCACCCACAGGACCGTGATGCGTCCTCATGAGCCGTTCATCAACTGCTCACTCGGAGTCCCTAATGTGGACACCATGGAACGCACCCGCATCACCGTCGTCGGGCTCGGTTACGTCGGCATGGCCTCGGCCGTGCTGCTCGCCCAGCGCCACGACGTCGTCGCCCTCGAGATCGACCCCGAGCGCGCCGCCCTGGTCAACGACGGCCGCTCCCCGATCGAGGACCCCGACATCTCCGAGTTCCTCGGACGCGGCGGGCTCAGCCTGCGCGCGACGACGGACCCGGCCGAGGCCTATGCGGGCGCGGAGTTCGTCATCATCGCCACCCCGACGAACTACGACCCCGAGCTGGACTACTTCGACACCTCCACCGTCGAGTCGGTGATCAAGGCCGCCGGGTCCAACCCCGATGCCGTCGTCGTCATCAAGTCCACGATCCCGGTGGGCTTCACCCAGCGCATGCGGGAGGAGCACCCGGGCCGCCGCATCCTGTTCAGCCCCGAGTTCCTCCGCGAGGGCCGGGCGCTGTACGACAACCTGCACCCCAGCCGCATCATCGTCGCCGACCCGGGCCCGGACGCCGAGCGCTTCGCCGGCCTGCTGGTCGAGGGGTCGCTCGACCCGGACGTCCCCGTGCTCTTCACCGGGGCGTCCGAGGCCGAGGCCATCAAGCTGTTCTCCAACACCTACCTGGCCCTGCGCGTGGCCTACTTCAACGAGCTCGACACCTACGCCGTGCAGCACGGGCTCGACACCCGCCAGATCGTCGAGGGCGTCGGCCTCGACCCGCGCATCGGCACGCACTACAACAACCCGTCGTTCGGGTACGGCGGCTACTGCCTGCCCAAGGACACCCAACAGCTCCTGGCCAACTACCGGTTCGTGCCGCAGAACCTGATCCGCGCGGTGGTCGACTCGAACTCGACCCGCAAGGACTTCATCGCCTTCGACATCATCAAGCGCAACCCCAAGGTCGTCGGCATCCACCGCCTCGCGATGAAGGCGGGGTCGGACAACTTCCGGGAGTCCTCCATCCAGGGGATCATGAAGCGCATCAAGGCCAAGGGCATCCCCGTCGTGCTGTACGAGCCGCTGCTCGAGGTCGACGAGTTCTTCCGCTCCGAGGTCGTCAAGGACCTCGACGAGTTCAAGTCCCGCTGCGACCTGATCGTCGCCAACCGCATGCACCCCGAACTCGCCGACGTGGCCGACAAGGTCTACACGCGCGACCTCTACGGTCACGACTGACGGACGCCGCGGGTCCGGGTCCCTGCCCCATGGCTGACCCTTGGCGGACACGCTTTGTGCTGGCACAATCAGTACAACGATCAGCACAAAACGTGGGCGAGGAGCGGCCATGGGCGACGACGCGGTGTGGGTGGTCGCGTTCGCGTCCCTGTTCGTCGCGGTCCACCTGGCCCCCGACCTGCGCCCGGCCAGGTGGGCGCTGCCGGGGATCGCGCGCGAGTGGCGCAAGGGCGCCGGGGTCCAGACAGCGAGCGAGGGTGACCCGTCGTTCGACGTGATCGACCGCGAGTTCCGCCTCCGGCGGACCAGCGTGCTGGCGGCGCTCGTCGTCCTGGTCGCCTGCCTACCGTGGCTCGCCGACCTGGGCTGGGCGAGGCGTCCCATCGGCGTCCTGCTTCCCTTCGCGATCGTGCTGGTCGCCCAGCTCGCGATCCGGGTCGTGCTGGCCGGGGGAGAGGCGCTGCGCGAGCGGGCCGACGGACGCCCCCGGCTGTCCACCCTCACACCGGGTCGGCTCAGCCACCACCTCCCGGCCTGGTGGTTGGCCCTCATCGGAGCCATCCCCGTTGCCGCCATCGTGCTCGCGTGGCGCGACGTCCACGCCCTGATGGGTCCCAGCGCCACCCCACTCCTCACCGGTGGCCTGGTCGCCACGGCAGCCGGCCTCGCCGCCGCGGCCTGGCTCGTCCGCCGGCCCCAGGTCGCGCACGAGCCGTCCGACCTGCGCTGGAACGCCTTCCGTCGCTCGCGCGACGTGGCCCAGCTGGTCTCCCTCGGCCCGTACCTCGCCCTGGCGGCCGTGTGGTTCCCGCGCTCGTTCCTCGACCCCGACGGTCCCGTGCCGTGGTGGGCGTGGCCCCTGCCGCTGCTCGCGTTCGCCATGCCGTGGGTCTCCCAGGTGGTGGCCCAGCGCCGGCACCGCGCGGTCTTCGCGGTGGCCGGTCAGGAGGAGCAGGTCGATGCTCACCGTTGACCCGTCCCTGCCCACGCCGCCGTTCGAGCAGGTCAAGGAGCAACTCACCGAGCTCCGCGCCACCGGCGCCCTCCCGGCCAGCCACCGCCTGCCGACCGTCCGCCACCTCGCCGCGGAGCTCGGTCTCGCCCCCTCCACCGTGGCCCGGGCCTACCGCGAGCTCGAGGCGTCCGGGGTCATCGAGACCCGCGGTAGGCACGGCTCCTTCATCACGCCCACGAGCCCCCAGACCCGGACCGAGGGCGTCCGACTGGCCCACGACTACGTGCGACGCCTGCGTGCGCTGGGGGTGGCCGATGCGGACGCCGTGCGCCTGGTCCGGGACGCGATCGGTGGGCTGCCGGCCACCTGACGCCTACCATCGGGTCATGAGCACCACGATTCCGGGACCGCACCCGATCGCGGCGCTGGGGGGCATCGCCCGACGGGGTTTCCTCGCCGAGACGGGTCGGCTCTGGCGCACCCACGGGGACACCTTCGCCCTCAGGCTGGGCGTCGGGGACATGGTGGTGGCCGTCCACCCCGACAGCGTCCGCGACGTGCAGCTGACGCAGCGGCGCAGCTTCGACAAGCGCGCCAGCTACGACGGCGTGCGGCGCTACCTCACCGGTGAGGGCCTCATCGCCAGCACCGGCGAGCTCTGGAAGCGCCAGCGCAAGCTCATGGCCCCGTTCTTCACGCCCAAGGGGGTGCTCGCCTACGCGCAGATCATCCTCGACGACGCCGACCGGGTCGTGGACCGCTGGGCCGGGCTCGCGGCGTCCGGCCAGGTCGTCGACATGGGCGAGGAGATGATGGAGCTGACCGCCTCGATCATCCTGCGCGCGCTGTTCAGCACGGCGGCGGACGCCGACATCGTGCGCCTGAAGGGCCACGTCGAGACGATGATCGGGTACACCACCCGGCGGATGGGCCCGCACCTGCCCGACTGGCTGCCGACCCCCTCCCAACGCGCCTACGAGCACGCCCGCGACGAGGTGCGCGGTTACATCGCCGGCCTCATCGCCGAGCGCCGGGCCAGCGGCACCACCCCGAACGACCTACTGACCAGGCTGATGGATGCCCGCGACGACGACGGCGCCCCCATGAGCGAGTCGCTGCTGCGCGACGAGTCGATCACGATGTTCTTCGCCGGCCACGAGACCACGGCGCGCACCATGGCGGCCGCCTGGGCGGCGCTCGCCGCGAACCCCCGCGTCGCCGCGCGGCTGCATGCTGAGCTCGACGGCGTCCTCGGCGACCGGATGCCCACCGTCGACGACCTGCGCTCCCTGCCGTACAGCCTCCAGGTGGTCAAGGAGGTGCTGCGGCTGTGGCCGGCCGCCCCCTTCTACGTGCGGGACGCCGTGGCCGAGGCCACCGTCAACGGCTTCGCCGTGTCCGAGGGCACGCCGGTCATGCTGGCGCCCTACTGGACCCACCGCCACCCCGACTTCTGGGACGACCCCGAGGTCTTCGACCCCGACCGGTTCAGCCCCGAGGCCGAGAAGGGGCGCCACCCGCAGGCCTACCACCCCTTCGCCACCGGCGAGCGGGTCTGCATCGGCAACCACTTCTCGCTGCTGGAGTCGCACCTGCTGCTCGCCGTGCTGGCCCGACGGTTCGCCCCGCGGATGGCCGGCGCCCAGCCGACGTGGACCATGGAGGGCACCCTCAGCCCGGCCGGCGGCCTGCCGATGCGGATCCGCGAACGCACCTAGGGTGGGCCGCATGACCGACCTGTTCGACCGCTCGCGGGTGCTGTTCGTGCACGCCCACCCCGACGACGAGACCCTCGCCACGGGCGGGCTGATCGCCGAGCTCGCCGCCCGCGGCGTCGAGGTGGCCGTCCTGACCGCCACCCGCGGCGAGCAGGGCGAGGTCGTCGACGGCCCGCTGGCCCACCTCGCCGGGACGCCCGAGCTCACCGCCCACCGCGAGGGCGAGGTCGCCGCCGCCTGCGCCACGCTCGGTGTGCGGCACCACGCCTTCCTCGGCGGTCCGGACGCCCGCGCCGCCGGTCTGCCTCCCCGCCGCTACACCGACTCGGGGATGGCCTGGCTCGACGAGACCGAGACGGTCGCCGGCCCCGGGGACGCCGCGGGCCCCGACTCCCTGACCTCCGCGGACCCGGCCGAGGTGGCCGCCGACATCGCCGCGTACGCCCGCGCGTTCGGGGCCGACGCGATCGTCAGCTACGACGCCCACGGCGGGTACGGGCACCCCGACCACGTGGCCCTGCATGCGCCGAGCCGGGCGGCGGCGTCCGAGGTGGGCGTGCCGTTCCGGGAGGTGGCCTCGGTCGCCGACCCCGACGACGCGCTCGACACCCCGCAGCACCTGCCGCTGCTGCAGGAGGCCCTGCGCCACTACGCCAGCCAGCTCACCGTCGACGGCGCCGACGTCGTGCACGTGGGCGGTCAGCGCCAGCCGATCCTGACCCGGTTCACCCTGCGGACGCCGTGACCCTCGCCCTGCTCGCCGGGGCCGTCCTCCTCGGTGCCGCCACGCAGCGCCTCACCGGGATGGGGTTCGCGCTGGTGTCGGCGCCCCTCCTGGTGGCGGTGCTGGGCCCGCTGACGGGCGTGCAGTTGCTGCAGGTGTTCGGCATCTTCGCCTCCGCGCTGGTGCTGGCCCAGGTGTGTTGACGCCGAGGTCCGCACAGCGTCCTGCTCATGCTGCCGGTGATCGTCGGCATCTTCCCGGCGCCTGGCTCGCCCGCACGCTGCCCTCCCCGGTGCTGGCCGTCGTGGTCGGGGGCATGGTGATCGGCGCCGCACCCCAGGCGCGCACGCTGTTCTACTGCCCCCCGTGCCAAGGGCCCGGGGCGTGATGGTCGCCTGCCCGGTTCCAGAATTTGATGGCGGGTTCAACTCATCAGTCGCACTGAGGTTTCTGGGGCCACCCGAACAACGGGAACCGGATCAGCGACAATCCGTCAGCGCGCGAAGCCATCGAGCAGGGCGGTCGCAGCGGGTAGTTCTCGTACATGTTCAGCACGCGCGGGATGCCGATCGCGCCCCGGCGCCCGCCCCCCGCGGCCGCAGGCTCAGCCGACCAGGGCGTCCCGCAGCACGTCGAGCGGCAGCGAGCCCAGGTTGAGCGCGCGGGTGTGGAAGTCCTTGAGCGAGAACTCCTCGCCGCGCGCCTGGGCCGCAGCCGCGGCGTCCGCCCGGATCTGCTCCCAGATGCGCTGGCCCACCTTGTAGCTCGGCGCCTGGCCGGGCCACCCGAGGTAGCGGTTCAGCTCGAAGCGCAGGAACCCGTCGTCCATGTTGACGTTGTCCTTCATGAGCTGCCACGCCTTGTCGGCGTCCCAGGTGCCGCCGCCGTAGCGGTCGAAGGCGGGCTTCCCGAGGTGCACGCCCAGGTCGAGCACGACGCGCGTCGCGCGCAGGCGCTGCGAGTCGAGCATGCCGAAGCGGTCGCCGGGCTCGGTGAGGAACCCGAACTCCTCCATCAGGCGCTCGGCGTAGAGGGCCCAGCCCTCGCCGTGGCCCGACAGCCAGCACAGCTGGCGCCGCCACCAGTTCAGCTCGGCGGCGTTGTGCACGGCCTGGCCGACCTGCAGGTGGTGGCCCGGGACGCCCTCGTGGTAGACGGTCGTCTTCTCCCGCCACGTGGTGAAGCCGGTCACGCCCTGCGGGACGCTCCACCACATCCGGCCGGGCCGGCTGAAGTCGTCGGTGGGGCCGGTGTAGTAGATCGCCCCGTTCTGGGTGGGGGCGATCATGCACTCGAGCCGGTGCAGCGGCTCGGGGATGTCGAAGTGCACCCCGTCCAGCGCCGCGATAGCGGCGTCGGAGGTCTCCTGCATCCACGCCTTGAGGGCGTCGGTGCCGTGCAGCTGGCGGGCCGGGTCCCCGTCGAGCGCGGCCACGGCGTCGGCGACGGACGCCCCGGGCCCGGCGATCTCGCGGGCCAGGGCCTCCTGCTCGGCGGTCACGCGGGCCAGCTCCTCGACGCCCCACTCGTAGGTCTCGTCGAGGTCGATGGTGGCGCCGATGAACTGCCGCGACATGCGCTGGTAGAACTCGCGCCCGGCGGCGTCCTCGGGGCGGGCGACCGGGGCTAGCTCGTCGCGCAGGAAGGCGGCCAGGCGCCCGTAGGCCTCACGCGCGGACGCCGCACCGCGGGCCAGGTCGTCGGCCAGGCCGCCGTCGGGGGCCGACCCGTCGGGACGCGCGCCCGCGGCGAAGGCCGTGAAGAAGGACGCCTCGGCGTCGGCCAGACCGGTGGCCTCGGCGATGCCGAGCTCGACCTGGCGGATGGCCGGGGTGTTGCGCGTCGCGATGCCCTCGCGCAGGGTCTCGACGTGGCCGTCGAGCGCGGCGGGGATCGCGCCGAGACGGCCGGCGATGTTCGCCCACTGCTCGGCGGTGTCGGTCGGCATCAGGTCGAAGACGTCGCGCAGCGCCTGCAGCGGCGAGGCGAGGTTGTTCAGCTGGCGGCGGTGGTCACCGGCCTCGGCGGACTCCAGCTCCAGGCCGAGCCGGTCGCGCATCGCGGCCAGGGTCACCTCGTCGGTGGCGTCGACCGGGGTCGCGGCGTCCAGCTTCGCGAGCGTGGCGCGGACGAGGTCGACCCCGGCCTGCGTGCCGGCGGGGGAGAGGTCGTCGAGCAGGTGGTCGCGCCCCGGGACGCCCAGGCTGGTCGCGGTCATGGGGCTCAGGTCGACCACCGCGCGGGTGTACTCCTCGGCGATGGCGTCGATCGGTGTGGCTTCTCTCACCTGCCAGAAACTAGCCGGTGGGGGACGGCGCGGGGCAGGGGGCGTCCGGGTGTCCGGTCGTTCAGTGTTCAGAGCCGCCGTCCGGGGCCGGGAACCCGCGGACGTTCACCCACCCGTTCACCCGGCGGTGCCAGCATGGGGCCATGACGTCTGTGTGGGCCCACCGCGGCGCGAGCGGTTACGCACCCGAGAACACGCTGCCGGCGTTCGAGCTGGCCCTCGAGCAGGGGGCCGACGGGTTCGAACTCGACGTGCAGCTGACCCGCGACGACGAGGTGGTGGTGATCCACGACGAGACGCTCGAGCGCACCACCGACGGCAACGGGTGGGTCGCCGACCACAGCCTCGAGGACCTGCGGAAGCTCGACGCCAGCTACGGCCACGAGAAGTACGGGGGCACGCGGATCCCGACGCTGGGGGAGGTGTTCGACCTCGTCCGCGACACCGGGACAATGGTCAACGTCGAGCTCAAGAACTCGCGCATGGCCTACAAGGGGCTCGAGGAGCGGGTGCTGGCGATCGTGGAGGCCCACGGCATGGCCCACCGCGTGGTGCTCTCGTCGTTCAACCACTACTCGCTGCGGCACCTCGTCGGGCTCGGCAGCGCGCTGCCGCTGGGCGCCCTGTACTCCGAACCGCTGTGGAAGCCGTGGCAGTACGCCGCCCGCCTGGGGGCCACCGCCCTGCACCCGTCGCTGGCCGCGACCCGGCGCAAGATCGTCGAGAAGAGCCACGAGCACGACCTCGCCGTCCACGTGTGGACCGTCAACGAGCCCGAGGACGTCCAGCGGATGGTGGGCCTCGGCATCGACGCCCTGATCACCAACTACCCCGACGTGGCGCGTTCGCTGGTCGGGTGACCCGCCGGCCGGGTGCGCGCCCGGCGGTACGGTGCCCGGGTGGGAATCCGGTCCGGGCTGCGCAGCGTGCTCGCGGACACCCGACCCCTGCGCCAGCCCGACTTCCGGCGGCTGTGGACGGCGAACATCATCACGGTCATCGGCGCCCAGCTCACCGTGGTCGCGGTGCCGGCCCAGATCTACGCGATCACGGGCTCGTCCGGCATGGTCGGGCTGACCGGCCTGTTCGGTCTGGTCCCCCTGGTCATCTTCGGCCTGTGGGGCGGCGCCCTGGCCGACCACCTCGACCGGCGCACCCTGCTCGAGATCACCACGATCGGGCTGGTCGTCACGTCCGGACTGTTCGCGTTGCAGGCCTTCCTGCGCTGGGACAACGTCTGGGTGCTGCTGGGCCTGTTCGCCCTCCAGCAGGCGTTCTTCGCGGTCAACCAGCCCACCCGGACGGCGGTCCTGCCCAAGTTGTTGCCGGTGGCGCAGCTCCCGGCGGCGAACGCCCTGAACATGACCGTGTTCTCGGCCGGCGCGATCGCGGGCCCGCTCGTCGGTGGCGCGCTCATCCCGGTGCTGGGCTACGCGTGGCTGTACCTCGTCGACACGATCACCCTGTTCGCCACCCTGTACGCCGTCTACCGCCTCCCGCGAATGCCGGTCGACAACCCGCAGGGCAGCCCCGGGCTGCGCGCGGTCTGGGACGGCCTGGTCTACCTCAGCGCCCACAAGATCCTGCTGATGAGCTTCGTCGTCGACATCATCGCCATGGTGTTCGGCATGCCGCGCGCGCTGTTCCCGCAGCTGGCGCACGAGGCGTTCGGCGGACCCGCCGAGGGTGGGCTCGCCTTCGCGCTGCTGTTCGCGGGCATCCCGGCCGGCGCGGTGCTCGGGGGCGTGCTGAGCGGCTGGGTGTCGCGGGTGAGGCGCGAGGGGCTGGCGATCATGTGGGCCATCGCCGTGTGGGGCGTCGCGATGACCGTGATGGGGGTCGCGGTCTGGTTCGCCCCGCTCGCCACCGGGGCCATGCTCGGGCTGGCCGTCGCCATGCTTGTCGTGGGCGGCGCGGCCGACATGTCCTCGGCGGCCTTCCGGCAGTCGCTGCTGCTCGGCGCCACCGACGACGCCGTCCGCGGGCGCCTGCAGGGCGTGTTCATCGTCGTGGTCGCCGGTGGGCCCCGCATCGCCGACATCCTCCACGGCGGCGCGGCCGAGGTCGTCGGCCCGGCCGTGGCGACCGCGGGCGGGGGCGTCCTCGTGCTCGTGGGGATCGCGGTGGTCGCCCTGCTCTACCCCCGCTTCCACCGCTTCCGCCTGGCCGACCGCTGAGCCGGGCCCCGAGGCCGGGTGGGGTCGGGCCGCAGCCTCAGGCGTCCAGGCCGATGAACCGGCGCAGGGGTTCGATGCCCTCGACGGTGATGGGCTCGCCGCGCACGAAGTCCTCGGGCAGGAGCAACAGCCGGCGCGTCACCGCGCGCGTGCCCCGCGGCTTGGACCAGCTGATGCCGTTGTCGCGGTAGCCGAGCTTCTCGCTGACGCGCAGCGACGCAGGGTTGTCGGTGAACGCAGCCGAGGTGATGAACTCGAAGTCGAGGTGGTCGAACAGCAGCGCGCACAGCGCCTGCCGCGCCGCCGTGCCGATGCCGCGCCCCTGGAACCGCCGGCCGAGCCACGAGCCGGTCTCGCCGTAGCGGAAGGTCAGGAAGTCCTGTGTCGCCACGCCCTGCACGCCCACGACCTCGCCCTCCCAGAGCGCGCACAGGTCGAGCGACCAGGCCTCGCGCGACCACGTGGCCAGGCCGCGCGTCCACCACTGCAGGTAGCTGAGGGGCATCTCGGACGCCGGCGCGTCGGTCCACGGGAAGAAGAAGGGCATTCGGGCGGGGTCGTGGATGCCGTCCTGGACGACGTCGAGCAGGGCGAGCATCTCGGTGTCGCCGATGCCGCGCAGCTCGAGGGGCCCGCAGGTGACGCGGACCCCGAGTGGGGGGAAGATCTCGGCGACGCGTGGGTCCATGCCGCGATCATCCCACCGTGCGGGCGGCCGTCACCAGTCGCCCGCACGGCTGGGGGTTCACCAGCCGCCGCCCCCGCCGCCACCGGCGGCGTCGGGCCGACCCTGCTCGTCGGCGTCCTCGACCTCGACCGTGCCGTCGGAGTCGACCGCGAACACCGACTCGGTCGGGATCTCGATCTCCTCGGTCACGTCGTCGTGGTTGCCTCCGTGCAGCATCTGCTCGGCCTTCTCGTCGGAGACGGGGCCGTCCACCTTCGGGTCGCCGAAGCCGGAGCTGATGTCTCCGCCGTCCTTCTTCTGCTCGGACATGGGTCCCTCCTCCTGTGTCGTGGTTGCGTCAAGGCTAGTCAGGCGGTTTGCGGGCGGTCGATGCCCGGTCGCACCTAGATGCTTGCGAAACAAGGTACTGGGTGTTACCATGAGGTCATGGCTGAAGATCGCACCGCACAGATCCGCCGGGGGGTCGTGGAACTCGCCGTGCTCGAGCTGCTCGCCCAGGGTGAACGCTACGGCTCGCAGGTCGTCGACGAGCTGGCCTCGCAGCCGGCCCTCGCGCTGACCGCGGGCACCGTCTACCCGCTGCTGTCCCGCCTGCTCAAGGCGGGGCTGATCGAGTCGACTTGGCAGGAGTCGCCGGTCGGCCCGCCCCGCAAGTACTACCGTCTGACCGGGGCCGGCCGGGCGGCCCACAGCGCGCAGCACGACGCGTGGGTCGCCGTCCGTGACGGCCTCGACGCACTGCTGAAGGAGTCCCGATGATCACCTCGCTCGACCAGCTCACCCCCGACACCCGGGCGGCGGCCCGGGCCTGGCTCGACGCGTCCGTGGCCGTGGTGGGCCACGACCTGCGTGACGACGTCCGCGACGAGCTGACCACCGCGCTCTGCGAGGGCCTCGACGCCGGTTCCACGCCCGAGGACCTCGCCCACCTCGTGACCCGGCTGGGCCCGGTCACGGCGGAGTTCGCCGACGCCGACCCCGACGGGGCCGACTCCGGTGACCCGCGGGTGGGCCGCTGGTTCGGCATCCCGTTCGACGTGCGCCCGCCGACGGCGGAGCGGATCAAGGACGCCCTCTGGGACCCCGCCGACCCGCGCCTGCTCCGGCCGCGCGCGTTCGGCGCGGGGTGGGACCTCAACTTCGGCGCCGCCGCCGTGAAGCTCGGCCTGATCGAGCCCGACGCCGAGGACGAGCCCTTCGCCAACACCCCCCACGAGGCGTTCTCGGTCGGGGCGCTCTTCCCCGCGGCCATGGCCGCGGCGGTGGTCGCCCACTACGCGGTGCGCGGGCGCTCGCTGCCCGACCGGCTCCCCAACCACTGGGACGCCGCGGGCCGCCCCGACGGCTGGGTCAGCAAGGGCACCGCCGCCGCGTGGGACATCGGCTTGTCGCTGGCCGCAGCAGGGCTGGGGGTCGCGGCGTCGGCGTCCCGGACGAACGGGGCCGGCCGCGCCGGCCGCCTCGCCATCGCCGCCGGGATCGCCGGCGGGGTCGCGAAGCTGACCGTCATTCGCCCCATGAAGGGCGGCTGGTGGGTCGGCCCGGTGCTGCTCGGCGGCGTCATCGCGCCGCCGGCGCTCACGCTGCTCGGGCTCGCCCTGGCCGGCCGTGACGCCGAGCGCCGCCGCGACCTGGGCCGCGCCTGATGGACGTCGCCGGGGTGCTGGAGCGGCGGTTGGCCGCCCAGCACCTCACCCCGCTGAGGCAGGCTGTCGGCGGTTACTCGGCCAGGCCGTAGAGGCGGTCGCCGGCGTCGCCGAGGCCCGGGACGATGTAGCCGTGGTCGTTGAGCTTCTCGTCGACGGCCGCGACCACCAGGGTGCAGGGCACGCCGACCGGGTCGACGAGCGCGCGCATGTTCTCGATGCCCTCCGGGGCGGCGAGCAGGCAGATGCAGGTGATGTGGTCGGCGCCGCGGTCGACCAGGAACTTCACCGTGCCGCCCAGCGAGCCGCCGGTGGCGAGCATCGGGTCGAGCACGTAGCACTGGCGCCCGGACAGGTCGTGCGGCAGCCGCTCGGCGTAGGTGAAGGGCTGCAGCGTCTCCTCGTCGCGCACCATGCCGACGAAGCCCACCTCGGCGGTCGGCATGACGCGCATCATGCCGTCGAGCATGCCCAGGCCGGCGCGCAGGATCGGCACGACCAGCGGCAGCGGCTTGCTCAGGTGGGTACCGCGCGTGGTCGTGATGGGGGTGGTCACGTCGACCTCGTCGACGCGCACCTCGCGGGTGGCCTCGTAGGCCAGCAGGGTCACCAGCTCGTCGACGAGCCGGCGGAAGGTCGGCGAGTCGGTCTCGACGGCCCGCAGCAGGCGGACCTTGTGGGCGACGAGCGGGTGGTCAACGGCGATGAGTTCCACGCCGCCATTCTTGCAGGCCGGACGCCGCGCGTGCGGCCCCGCCGCCCCCGGCCGTCCGGCTGGGGCAACGGCGTGCCGAATGCCCGGGAGTCTGACACGATGGAGGCCGACGGAGGGAGCCCATCATGGCCGACAGCCACGACGAGCAGGAGTACGACGCCGAGCTCGCCGACCAGGGCGACGACCGGCCCGGCATGGACGAGGTGGAGGGCAACGACTACTCCGCCCTGCTGGGTGGTGCCGATGACTCCGACGACGACTACGACGATGACGACGACTCCGAGGACGACGACGACCTCGCCGACGAGGACGACTCGGACGACGACGACGACGATGATGATGATGACGACGAGGACGACGAGGACGACGACGACTACCCCGAGGACGCGACCGAGGACGACATCGACCTCGTGGCCGCGCTCTACCGCGAGGACGGCGTCCCGGCGGCCATGGCGCTGGACAAGGAACTCGCCAACGACCTCGACGGCCTGATCGAGGTCCTGCGTCGGGTCCCCGGCGACGCGGGCGCGGTCGGCGTGGTCAGCATCGACTCCGACTTCTTCGTGGTCGTGCGTGTGCGCGGCAAGAAGGTCGAGCTGCTGTTGTCCGACGTGGGCGCGGCCCTCGACTGGCCGATCGCGCGCGACGCCGCCGACTTCCTGGGCGTCGACCTGCCCGACGACGAGGACGACTCCGAGCCCGTCGGCGACTTCGACCTCTTCGCCGACGCCGGGCTGTCCGAGCTCGAGCTCGAGGCGATCACCTCCGACGAGGAGGCCGACCCGGTCGAGTCCATCGAGGCCATCGTCGAGAAGCTCGGCTTCGCGAGCGTCTACGACAAGGTGGCCAGCGGCTTCGGCCTGTGAGCCACCCGTGAGCGGGGGGACGCGCTGGGTCCCGGCCATGCAGCGTGCCCTGGCCCTCGCCCAGGACGCCGCGGCGCACGGTGACGTGCCCATCGGCGCGGTGCTCCTGGGCCCGGACGGGCAGGTGCTCGCCGAGGCCGGGAACGAACGCGAGCTCACCGGCGATCCGACCGCGCACGCCGAGGTGCTCGCGCTGCGCCGCGCCGTGGAGCACGGCGGGGAGTGGCGCCTGGAGGACACCACGCTGGTCGTCACCCTCGAACCGTGCGCCATGTGCGCCGGCGCGATCGTCAACGCCCGTGTGGGCCGGTTGGTCTTCGGCGCCCTCGACGCCAAGGCCGGGGCGGTGGCGTCCGTGTTCGACATCGTGCGCGACCCGCGCCTCAACCACCGCGTCGAGGTGGTCTCCGGCGTGCACGCCGACGAGTGTGCCGCCGTGCTGCGGGAGTTCTTCGCCGGGCACCGGTGACCGATTGGCGAAGCCCCCGCCGAAATTGGTACGCTCCTCGGCGGTGGCGTGTCCGAGCGGCCGAAGGAGCGCGCCTCGAAAGCGCGTGATGGGTCTCCCATCCGTGGGTTCAAATCCCACCGCCACCGCCAGCCAAGAGCCCGGATCCGAAGCGGATCCGGGCTCTGCTGTTGGTCGGTCGCGGAGGCCTACTTGAACTGGCCCAGCTTCCCGAAGTGCTCGGCGAGCAGGTAGTAGACGGTCAGGCGCGACTTGCGGTTCACGCCCTTGAGCTTGGCGCCCACCGCCTCGATGCCGGCGTCCAGGCCGTCGGCCTCGGTCAGGCCGAGCTTCTTGACGAGGAAGTTCCTCTTGACGGTCTCGAGCTCCTCGGGGTCGCTCCACGCCACGAGCGCGGTGTCGGACCGGCTCAGGACCAGCCGGTAGGTCTTCTCCATGCCCGCGTGATCGGACACCTCCATCATGGCCCCGATCGCCGGCGTTGGGCAGGGGAAGGCTCACATCGGCCGCAGGTCGTCCGCCTCCAGCCGTGCGCGCGAGGCCGCCGCATCGTCGGACATGCCCTGGGCGGCCAGCTCGGCGGCCACGCGGGCCCGGTAGCTGGCCTTCTCCTCGGCGGTCTGGACCTCGCTCCAGCCCAGCAGCTCCGCCATCAGCTCGGCCACCTCGTCGACCACCGACAGCCCGCGGTCGGCGGTCTCGGCGTTGACCCGCACGCGGTTCACGAGCATGTCCTCCAGGTGCATGGCGCCCTCGTGCACGACGCCCCACGCGACCTCGCCGCGCAGGTAGGCGGGGTTGCCCGCCAGCGGCCTGTCGAGCTCGGGTTCGCGGGTCAGGGCGGCGCAGAAGTCGTGCAGGCCGGATCCGTAGCGCTCGAGCAGCTCGGCGACCTTGGCGTCGGTCCAGCCGTGGCGCTGGCCGAACGTGCCGGCCCGCGCCAGCGCGGCCGAGTAGCCGTCGGCGCCGAGCAGGGGCACCTCGTGGGTGATGCTCGGGCGGGCCTTGGCCCCGGCCTTGCCGAGGGCGAAGTCCACGGCGTCCTTGGCCATCACCCGGTAGGTGGTCAGCTTGCCGCCGGCGATCATCGTCAGGCCCGGCGCGGCCTCGGTCACGGTGTGCTCGCGGGACACCTTGGTCGACTGGGTGCCGTCGCCCAGCGTGCCCGGCTGCAGCAGCGGACGCAGGCCGGCGAAGGTGCCGATCACGTCGTCGGTGGTCAGCTTGTCGCCGAGCACGCGGTTGGCCTGGTCGAGCAGGTAGGCGATGTCCTCCTGCGTCGGGACCGGGTGGCGCAGCTGCTCGTGCCAGGCGGTGTCGGTGGTGCCGATCAGCCAGTAGCGCGGCCACGGGATGATGAACAGCACCGACTTCTCGGTGCGCAGGAACATGCCGGTCGCCGACCGGATCCGCTCCCGCGGCACCAGCACGTGGATGCCCTTGGACGCCAGCACCTTCAGCCCGCCGGACGCCTCGGCGAGGTTCTGCGTCTCCTCGGTCCACACACCGGTGGCGCCGATGACGTGGCGCGCCCTGATCGTCGACTCCGCGCCGCTCTCGTTGTCGCGCACGACGGCGCCGGTGACGCGACCCGAGGCGTCCTTCGTCAGCCGGACCACCGACACCCGCGACGCCGCGAGCGCGCCGTTGGCCACCGCGGTGCGGACGAGGGTGATGACCAGGCGGGCGTCGTCGACGCGGGCGTCGTGGTAGACCATCGCGCCCACCAGCGAGTTCGGGTCGAGCGACGGGGAGTTGGCCAGCGCCGCCTTCTTCGACAGGTGCCGCTGGATGGGCACGGCCGCGTTGAACTTCGAGCCCACCACGGCCATGGCGTCGTACAGGCCCACGCCCAGCGTGGAGTACCCGCGCTCGATGACCGGCTGCCGGAACGGCCACAGCAGCGGCTGGGCCTTCACCAGATGGGGGGCCAGCTTGGTCAGCAGCAGGCCGCGCTCGTGCAGCGCCTCGGCGACCAGCTTGAAGTCGAGGTTGTACAGGTAGCGCAGGCCGCCGTGCACGAGGCGCGAGCTGCGCGAGGACGTCCCGGAGGCCCAGTCCTGGGCCTCGACGATGGCGGTGGTCAGGCCGCGGGTCGCGGCGTCCAGGGCGATGCCCGCACCCGTCACCCCGCCGCCGATGACGAGGACGTCCACCCCCCGCGGGTCGGCCATCGAAGCCAGGTGGTCTGCTCGTTGGGCTGCATGGAGGGACGCGGTACTCATGGGTCCATCACATCACGGGCACGGACGCCGTGGGCTCACTCCGAGGGTTCGGACACCAAGGGGTCGGGGAGGCACGCCTTGCCGTCGGGCAGCGGGACGCCGAACTCGGGGTTCTCGGCCGCCACGGGCTGGACCTCGCCGATGATCACGTCGACGAAGCGGCTCTCACGGCCGTCGGCGCGGAACGGGATGTCCTGGAAGGCCTGGCGGACGAGGACGACCTCGGGGGCGTCCTCGGAGTGGCCCACGATCTCGGAGGTCGGGTAGTCGTCGCGGTCGGCGTTCACCCGGCTGTACACCTTGAAGCCGTCGGCGGACAGGATCTGTCCCAGGCGCTTGGCGACGCCGTTCGTCTTCGAGCCGTTCAGCACGTTCACCCACACGTGCTCGGGCTGCAGCACGGGGCCGATCTCCTTCACCACGCAGGGCTCGGGCGGGCGCGGCGGGATGGGCTCGCGGGCCTTGTCCCACCCCCACCGGGCGGCAAAGTACACGAGCGCGACGAGGATCAGCAGCGTGACGGGCGTCTTCAGCACCCGTGCCACCTGTCGTGCGTCCATGGTCGATCCCCTGCTCGGCGTCCGGGTCAGACTACTTCAGCTCGAGCACGCGGGCGTGCACCGAGTGGCGTTGCTGGAGCGCGGCGCGCAGCGTGCGGTGCAGCCCGTCCTCGAGGTAGAGGTCGCCGCGCCAGGACACCACGTGGGCGAACAAGTCGCCGTAGAAGGTCGAGTCGTCCTCCAGGAGGGCCTCGAGGTCGAGCCAGCGGCGGGTCGTCACGAGCTGGTCCAGCCGCACCTGCTGGGGTGCGATCTGGGCCCACTGGCGCTGGGTGTACCCGTGCTCGGGGTAGGGGCGCTCCTCGCCGACACGCTTGAAGATCACCCGACCAGTCTAGCCCTCGGCCTCGTGGCGGCCCCGACGCTAGCCTTGGCGACCATGAGCGACGCCATCTCCACGATCCGCGACGGATACACCTTCGACCAGCCCTCCATCGAGCTGGGTGTCCTGGTCGACGAGGGCACCCCGGTGCCCGACGTGAAGGTGCGCATCTCGCTGTCCATGCTGAACCGCCACGGCCTCGTGGCCGGGGCGACCGGCACCGGCAAGACCAAGACCCTGCAGCTGATGGCCGAGCAGATCAGCCGGGCCGGCGTCCCGGTGTTCGCGGCCGACATCAAGGGTGACCTGTCCGGCCTGGCGATCCCGGGTGAGGCCAACCCGAAGCTGCTCGAGCGCACCGCCGCCATCGGGCAGGACTTCACGCCCGGCGGCTGCCCCGTGGAGTTCTACGCGCTGGGCGGGGAGGGGGTGGGCGTCCCGCTGCGCGCCACGGTGCACTCGTTCGGGCCGATCCTGCTGAGCAAGGTCCTGGGCCTGAACGCGACGCAGGAGAGCTCGCTGTCGCTGGTGTTCCACTACGCCGACACCAACAACCTGCTGCTGCTCGACCTCAAGGACCTCACCGAGCTGCTGAAGTACCTCGTCAGCGACGAGGGCAAGGCCGACCTGGCCGACATCGGCGGCCTGTCCAAGGCGACGGTGGGCGTGATCCAGCGCCAGGTGACCGCGCTCGCGGTGCAGGGCGGCGACCAGTTCTTCGGCGAGCCCGAGTTCGACACGGCCGACCTGCTCAAGGTGACCGCCGACGGGCAGGGCCTCATCTCCCTGCTCGAGCTGCCCAACCTGCAGGACCGGCCGGCCCTGTTCTCGACCTTCCTGATGTGGTTGCTCGCCGACCTCTACCAGGACCTCCCCGAGGCCGGCGACCTCGACAAGCCCAAGCTGGTCTTCTTCTTCGACGAGGCCCACCTGCTGTTCGCCGACGCGTCGAAGGCGTTCCTGCAGGCGATCGAGCAGACGGTGCGGCTGATCCGGTCGAAGGGCATCGGTGTGTTCTTCGTCACCCAGACCCCCAAGGACGTGCCCGAGTCGGTGCTCGCCCAGCTGGGCTCGCGGGTGCAGCACCAGCTGCGCGCGCACACGCCCAACGACGCCAAGGCGCTCAAGGCGACGGTCGCGACCTACCCGAAGACCGACTACGACCTGGCCGAGCGGCTGCAGCAGCTGGGCATCGGTGAGGCCGTCGTGACGGTCCTGAACCCGAAGGGCGCCCCGACCCCGGTGGCCTGGACGCGCATGCGCGCGCCGCAGGCGTCCATGGACCCGCTCGACCCCGGGGCCATGGCGAACGGCGTGGCGGCCTCGATCATGCAGTCGAAGTACGGCACCGCGGTCGACCGCGAGTCGGCCTACGAGCTGCTCAACGCCAAGCTGCAGGCGGGCGCCGAGGCGGCCGCCGCCGAGGCCGCGGCCGAGGAGCAGGCCAAGGCCGAGGCCGCCGCGGCCCGCGAGGCCGAGCGCGAGGCGAAGGCGTCCCGCGCGCGGACGCCGCGGCACGAGAAGTCGTTCTTCGAGAAGCTCACCGAGAACACGATGGTGCGCCAGATGGCTCGCTCCGCGGCCCGCGAGATCACCCGCTCGATCTTCGGGACGGGGCGCCGCCGCTGAGGGCGCCAGGGGTTGCCGGATCCGATTGACCCTGCGGTGCGCCCGGGCGTAACGTGGGCGCCGGTTCTGGAGTCGATCGGAAGGGGGCCGTCATGACCAGCATGTTCACGTACGGCATCGGTCGGCCGCGCACTGCCGCAGGCACGCCTGTCGCAGCCACTGCCGCCTGACCCGACCCCACGCCGCCCCGGCACCCGCGGGCCCCGTTGCCCGCCCCGGCACCACTCCCCCCAGAACGCTTGAGGAAACCCATGTTCGGCCCTGTCGACGCGTCGACTCCACGCCCGCACGACCGCGACCCCGGCCTGCGCTGGGAGCGTCGCCACGACTTCCCGCCGCTCGTGGGCGGCTTCGGCGCCGAGCCCGGTGCCCCCGACGTCCGGTCGCCGAGCCGGTTCCTGTTCTGGCTGATGCGGTCGATGGGCTGGGTCGTGCCCGCCATGACCCTGGCCGCGCTGTCCTGGCTCGTGCCCGGCTCGCTGACGCCGTGGCTCCTGGGCCGCGCCATCGACGCGGGCATCCTCGGCCGCGACCCCATGGCCACCCTCGGTTGGGTCGCGCTGCTGCTCGGCGTCATCGCGTTCGGCGTGGTGGGCGGCATCCTCTTCCACACCATCGCCGTGCGGATGTGGGTGATCTCCATCCACGGCACGCAGCGCCGCGTCGGCCGCAAGGCGGCCGACCTGGGCCACATCCTCGGACGCCGCGTGCCGACCGGCGAGGCGCTCAGCATCTCGAACTCAGACTCGGACCAGTTCGGGGCCACGATCGACTCCTTCGGCCACGTGATCGCCTCCGCGCTGAGCTTCCTGTTCGTGTGCGTGCTGATGTTCAGCACGTCGCCCACCCTGGGGCTCGTCGTGCTGGTCGCGACGCCGCTGCTGCTCGCGGCGTCCCTGCCGGTGATGCGTCCGCTGACGGCGGCGCAGACCGCCGAGCGCACCGAGAGCTCGAACCTGACCTCGCTGGCCACCGACATCGTCGCCGGCCTGCGCATCCTGCGCGGCATCGGGGGCGAGCAGACCTTCGCCCGCAACTACGAGCGCCAGTCGCAGAAGGTGCGCGGCCTGGGCATCACCCTCGGCACGTGGCAGGGGGTCGTCGAGGCGATCAGCGTCCTGCTGTCGGGCATCCTGCTCGTGGTGCTGGTGTACCTCGGCGCCCAGCACATGCTGGCGGGCGAACTGACGGTCGGCGAACTGATCAGCTTCTTCGGCTACGCCGTGTTCCTGGTCACCCCGATGCGGACGTTCTTCGACTTCGCGCAGCGGTGGGTCCAGGGCCTCGTGGCGGCGCGCAAGACGATCGCCCTGTTCGGCGCCGACGTGCCGTGGGCGCCCCGCGACCGGCAGGTCGGCGAGCGCCCGGTGCTGCGCGACGAGTCCTCGGGGGTCGAGGTGCACCCGGGCGAGTTCCTGGCCGTCGTCTCGGCCGACCCCGAGGCGTCCGCGGCCCTGGCCGACCGGCTGGGGCGGTACCTGCCCTCGGTCACCGGTGAGGAGCCCGAGCTCGAGGACCTGAAGGGCCGCAAGCTGCGGCTCGCCCGCAAGGAACGCGCGAAGGCTCGCGCCCGGCAGGCCCTCGCGGACGCCGAGCGCGCCGCCCAGCTGTGGGGCGTGACCGCCGACGGCGTCGACTACGCGGAGTACGACCTCGCCAGCCTGCGGGAGCGGGTCGTGGTGTCCGACACGGGGGCGTCCCTGTTCGCGGGCACCCTCCAGGACGCGGTCGACCCGTGGGGGACCCACACCCGCGAGGAGGCCGAGCGTGCGCTGCGCACCGCGTCGGCCGAGGACGTGTACGACGGGCTGCCCGGTGGCTGGCAGGGCCGGATCGACGAGAAGGGGCGCGGGCTGTCCGGCGGGCAGCGCCAGCGCATCGTGCTGGCGCGCGCCCTCGTGCGTGACCCCGAGGTGCTCGTGCTGGTGGAGCCCACCTCCGCGGTGGACGCCCACACCGAGTCCCGGATCGCCGAGCGCCTCGTGGAGCACCGCCGCGGGCGGACGACGGTGGTGACCACGGCGTCCCCGCTGCTGCTGCACCGCGCCGACGTGGTGGCGCAGCTGGTCGACGGCCGGGAGGTCGCCCGCGGCACCCACGTCGAGCTGCAGGCCCACCCCGACTACCGCCGCGTCATCGCGCGCGGCATGGAGGACGACAATGAGTGAGCTGACGACCGAGGCGTTGGCGACCTCGGCGGAGACCTGGCGCGAGGGGCCGCCGCCCCCGCGCATGCCCGAGGGCCTGCGCCGCCCCCCGCGCGGCCGGGGCTGGGGCACGCGCCTGCGTGACTATGCCGCCCTGCAGCGCGTCCGTGAGGAGATGGCCTCGCGGACGATGACCGAGGCCCGCAACCCCGAGCGCGGGTTCCCGGTGTCGTCGGGCCGGACGGCCGTGTCCTTCATCGGCGGGTTGCTGCGCTCGCGCCGTGCGGTGCTCGCGTGGGCCGTCGTCATCAACCTGCTCGCGAGCGGGGCGGCCCTGGTCGCGCCGTTCCTGCTCGGCGACCTGGTCGACGGCGTGGCCGGCGGGACCATCGGCGCGGGCACCCTCGACGCGACCGTGACGGTCATCATCGTGGCGATCGTCGTGCAGGCCGTGCTGGTGCTGCTCGCCCGCCGCGCCTCGGCCGTGCTCGGCTACGACACGCTGGCCGCGGCCCGCGAGGAGGTCGTCCGCATCGTGCTGCGCCTGCCGCTGGGGCAGGTGGAGTCGTCGAGCTCCGGCGACCTGCTGACGCGCATCACCTCCGACGTGTCGAAGATGGCCGCCGCGGTCCGCTGGGCGTTGCCGCACTTCATCATCTCGATGGTGACCATCGTCGCGACCCTGGCGGCGATGCTGGCCAACTCGTGGCTGCTGGCCCTGCCCCTGGTCGTGACCGCGCTCATGATGTGGTTCGGGGGCCGGCACTACCTGCGCCGGGCGCCCGCGGGCTACATCACCGAGTCGCGTTCGTACTCGGTGATCAGCGCGACGCTGACCGAGTCGATCGAGGGCGCGCGGACGGTCGAGGCCCTCGGCCTCGGCTCCCGCCGGCGCGACCAGCTCGACGAGGACACCGAGCTCTCCGGCCAGGCCGAGCGCTACACCCTCGCCCTGCGCAACGTGCTCTTCTCGATGGTGGACGCCTCGTTCCAGCTGCCGCTCGTCGGCATCGTGCTCGTCGGCACGTGGGGCTTCAACGCCGACCTGGTCACCATCGGCCAGATCACGACCGCCGCCCTGTACGTGCAGCAGCTGCAGGGTCCGCTGGACCGCGTGATCATGGTGCTCGACCACCTCCAGATCGGCCTGGTCTCGACGACCCGCCTCATCGGCGTCGCCGAGGTCGAGGACGACCGGACGCCCCAGGACGTGGTGCCGGCCGGCACCGACCTCGAGGGGCGCGACCTGCGGTTCGCCTACCGCGAGGGCCACGACGTCCTGCACGGCGTGACGCTGGAGCTGGCGCCGGGCGAACGGGTGGCCGTGGTCGGCCCGTCCGGCTCGGGCAAGTCGACCCTCGGACGCCTCGTGGCCGGCATCAACCGCCCCCGCACGGGATCGGTCGAGGTCGGCGGCGTCGACGTCATGGACCTGCCGCTGGACCGGCTGCGCACCGAGGTCGCCCTGGTCACCCAGGAGCACCACGTGTTCGTCGGGTCGCTGCGCGACAACGTGGTGCTGGCCCGCGAGACCACGGCGAGCGACGCCGAGGTCGAGCAGGCCCTGCGCGTGGTGGACGCATGGGGCTGGGTCGGCAAGCTCCGCGACGGGCTCGACACGCAGCTGGGCCATGGGCACCTGCAGCTCACGCCCGCCCAGGCGCAGCAGGTGGCGCTCGCCCGCCTGGTGGTGGCCGACCCGCACACCCTGGTGCTGGACGAGGCGACGTCGCTGATCGACCCGACCTCGGCCCGCCACCTGGAGGGCTCGATGCACGCACTGCTCGACGGGCGCGCCGTGATCGCGATCGCGCACCGCCTGCACACCGCCCACGACGCCGACCGGATCGCGGTCGTCATCGACGGGCGCATCGCCGAGCTGGGTTCGCACGACGAGCTCATCGACGCCGACGGCGAGTACGCCCGCCTGTGGCGGACCTGGCGTTCCTGACCGGCGCGGGCCGACTGCATTTCCGGGTGGCGTGACCCCAAGGATCCTTGGGGTCACGCCACCCGGAAATGTTTCCGCACTTGCGGTGATACCCTCACTCTCATGTCGCATCTGCGGATCTCTGAGGCTGCCTCCCTGCTGGGGGTCAGCGACGACACGGTGCGTCGGTGGGTGGACGGTGGGCGCTTGGCGTCCACGCTGGATGGCTCGGGGCGCAAGGTCGTGCCCGGCGCCGACCTGGCCCGCCTGGCCGAGGAGCTCGCCGCCGACGCGGCCGCCGACCCCGACTCCGGCCACCGCTCGGCGCGCAACCACTTCACGGGGCTGGTGACCGGCGTGGTTTCCGACGCCGTGATGTCGCAGGTGACGCTGCAGTGCGGGCCGTTCCGGGTGGTCTCGCTGATCTCGACCGAGGCCGTGCGTGAGCTCGGCCTCGAGGTGGGGTCGGTGGCCTCGGCCGTGGTCAAGGCGACGAACGTGCACGTCGAGACGCCGCGGGGGAGGTCCTGACATGGACGGCACGGCCAGCACGCGGCAGACGCGCCGGTCCCCGTCAGACGCGCCGGGTGCAACCGGCGCGGGTGACGGTATCCGGTGCAAGTGGGCCTCGGTCGTCACCGCGATGGTGGCCGGAACCCTCGTCCTGGGCGGCTGCGCGGCCGCACCCGCGGCGTCCGGACCGGCGACCGCGCCCACGCCCCCCGCCGGCCAGCCCCAGCAGGTCACGGTGTTCGCCGCTGCGTCGCTGACGGCCGCGTTCACCGAGATCGCCGAGCTCGACCCGAACCTCGACGTCACCCTCAACTTCGACGGGTCGCCGACCCTGGTCGACCAGATCAAGGGGGGCGCTCCGGCCGACGTGCTGGCGACCGCAGACGAGGCGAACATGGCCAAGGCCACCGAGGCCGGCATGGTGGCACCCGCCCCGACGATCTTCGCCACCAACTCGGGCGTGCTGATCGTGCCGAAGGGCAACCCCGCCCAGGTCACCGGCGTCGACCCCTCCCTGGACGGCACCAGGCTGGTCGTCTGCGCCCCCGCCGTGCCGTGTGGCGCCACCGCCCTGGAGATCGCCGAGGCCGCCGGGGTCACCCTGAAGCCCGTGTCGGAGGAGCAGAAGGTCACCGACGTGCGGGGCAAGGTGTCCTCGGGTGAGGCCGACGCGGGCATCGTGTTCGCCACCGACGCCAAGGCCGCCGGCGACGCCGTGGAGACCATCGCGGTCGACCCCGAGAAAAAGCTCGCCACCCGGTACCCCATGGCGATCGTGACCGATGCCCCGCATGCCGAGGCGGCGCGGGCGTTCATCGACCTCGTGCTCAGCGACCGAGGTCAGGCCGTGCTGGCCTCCTACGGCTTCGGCACCCCATGACCCTGCCCACCCCCACCCGCGGCGGGCCCGGACTGCCGGGATGGCTGTACGTCCCCGCCGTGCTGGCGGTGCTGTTCCTGACGGTGCCGCTGCTCGGCATCGCGGTCCGGGTGCCCTGGGCCGAGGTGCCCGCCCTCCTGACCACCCGCTCGTCGCTGGACGCCCTCGGCCTCAGCCTCCTCACCTGCATCGTCGCCACGGCCATCGCCCTGGTGATCGGGCTGCCGCTCGCGCTCGTGCTCGCCCGCTCCGACGGGCGCCTGGCCGGGGTCGTGCGCACGCTGGTGACCATCCCCATGGTGCTGCCCCCGGTCGTGTCGGGCCTCGCCCTGCTCATCACGTTCGGACGCCGCGGCGTGCTGGGTGCCCCCCTCTCGGTCCTCGGCATCGAGCTCGGCTTCTCGACCGTCGCCGTCGTCATGGCCCAGGTGTTCGTGGCGATGCCCTTCCTGGTCACCTCCGTCGAGGGCGCGCTACGCGCCTCGGGCAGCGGCGTCGAGGGGGCGGCGGCCACGCTGGGGGCGTCCCCCACCTACACGCTCCGCCGCGTGACGCTGCCCCTGCTCGCGCCGTCGATCGCCTCCGGCGGCGCGCTCACCTTCGCCCGCGCGCTGGGCGAGTTCGGGGCCACGATCACCTTCGCCGGGTCGCTGCAGGGCGTCACCCGCACCCTGCCGCTGGAGATCTACATGCTGCGCGAGCTCGACACCGACGCCGCCCTGGCCCTCGCGCTGGTGCTCATCGTCGTCGCCGCGCTGACCGTCGCCGTCACCGGCTGGTTCTCCCGCCGCACCGTCCGCCGGAGGGCGTCGTGAGCGCCGTCGAGGTCCGCGCGCGGGTCGCGGCGCGCGGACTCGACGCCGACCTGGCCGTCGCGCCCGGCACGGTCGTCGCCCTCGTCGGGCCCAACGGTGCGGGCAAGTCGTCCATCCTCCAGCTCGTCGGCGGGCAGCTCCGCCCCGACGCGGGCACCGTCACGATCGACGGCACGATCGTCTCGGGCACCGGGACGCACGTGCCCGTCCACCGGCGCCGCATCGCGGTGCTCGAGCAGCGCCCCCTGCTCTTCGAGCACCTGAGCGTGCTCGAGAACGCGGCCTTCGGGCTGCGGGCCGGCGGCGTCCGGGCCAGTGAGGCGCACGAGCGCGCCCAGGCCGAACTGGACGCCGTCGGCTGCGGCCACCTCGCCCCGGCCCGCGCCTGGGAGGTCTCGGGCGGCCAGGCCCAGCGCATCGCGATCGCCCGGGCCCTGGCCCCCGACCCGCGCCTGGTCCTGCTCGACGAACCCCTCGCGGCACTCGACGTGTCGGTGGCGCCGGCGATCCGGTCGCTGCTCCGGCAGCGGATCCGCGACGAGGGGCGCACGGCCCTGCTGGTCACCCACGACGCCGTCGACGCCCTGGCCCTGGCCGACGAGCTCGCCGTCGTCCAGGGCGGGCGCGTGGCCGACACCGGGCCCGTAGCCGACCTGCTCGCCCGGCCGCGGTCGCCGTTCGTCGCCGACCTGGTCGGGGTGAACCTGCTGGCCGGGGTGGCCTCCGGCGCCGACGCGATCCTGTTGCCCGGCAAAGAGCGCGTGGTCGGGGTCGCCCAGGACGGCCTCGTCGAGGGTCGCGCCGCCATCGCCTCCTTCGTGCCCGCGGCCGTCGCCGTGCACACGACCGAGCCGTCGGGCAGCCCGCGCAACCACCTGCGGGCCACCGTGGCCGGCATCGAGCCCCGGGGTTCCCTGGTCCGCCTTACCGCCCACCTGGCCGACGGCAGCCCGGTGGCGGCCGACCTGACGCTCGCGGCGTCCGTCGACGAGGGGATCGTGCCCGGCCGGTCGGTGTGGCTGGTGGTCAAGGCCGCCCAGGTGGTGCTCTACCCCCGCTGAGCCGCGGCCCGGCAGCACCGCTGGGATGATGGCCCCATGCTGACCACCCCCGACCTGCTGGCCGGCCCGCGCGGACGCCGTGTGCTGCTGGCGTTCGCCGTCGCGTCCGAGCACGCCCGGCTGCGTGAGGGCGAGGCGAGCGCGCTCGTCCAGTCCGTGTTCGACGTGTCCTTCCGCCTCGCCGAGGCCGACGGCCAGGCCATCACGCGCTTCGGCTGGGGCGGCCCGACCCCCGAGTACACGGTCGCCGACGTCGTCGCGGCGCTCGGCGCCGTCGACCTGGCCGAGGTGACCGCCGACGCCGCCCGGGACGCGCTCAACACGTCCGTCGACGCCGCCATGTACTGGCAGGGCCCCGACGGCGACGACCTGCTCTGCGCCCTCCCCGAGGTGCGGGACGCATTGGCCCGGGTCGCCGACCACCTCGTGGCGTCGCCCCACGTCCAGGCCTGGGACGCCCCGCTCGACGCGTCCGACCAGTGGCACCTGGTCTGGGACGGACGGGTGCTGCCGCGCCCCGACCTGTCCCGGTGGCGCGCCGCGGTGCGCGCCGGCGACGAGCAGGCCGCGCGCGAGCGTCCCGCCGATCCGACCGCCTCGTGGTCGGGGGAGTGGTGGTCGACCCCGCCCCACGGGCTGGTCGTGACGACCGGCACGTTCGGCGACGCCGGCCCGGTCGGGTTGTGGCTGGTTGAGGACTTCAGCGGGGCGCGGGTCGTCGAGGCCCAACGCGTGGCCATCGACCCCGCAGCCCGGGTGTTCGAGGTGGCCGGCCCTGAGGACTGGGCGGAGCTGTGTCGGCGGTTCCCCCTCGAGGTGACGGCCGAGAAGCGCCACGACTGGTACCGGGTGACCGGCCGGGACGGACGCTGGGTCATCCCCGACTGGAGCGCGGTCGCGGACCGGTTCGACGGGGTGCGCCTCGGCATCGGCGGCTACCTGAGGGCCGCGACCATGGCGATCCCGGTCGACGACGACACCGCCAGCGTCATCGCGGGGTGGGGTCCCGGCAGCACGTACTTGCTCACCGACGTGGCGCACCCGCACGGCGAGGGCGTCCGGTGGCGGTTCTCGCCGAGCGACCCGCGCTGGGTGCGCGAACGCTAGGCCAGCTTGGCCACGATCCGCTGCACGGTCAGCCACGTGCGGGTCGTGATGTCCCGACCGTGGGTCTTCTCGAGCCACGCCATCCAGTTGCCGGTCGTGCCGGGCACGCTGTTGTCCGTCACCGCCAGCACCGCGCGGGCCGCGGCGTCGTAGCCGATGATCCGCGTCAGCGGGTGGGGGTCGGTGGGCGGCTCCACGTCGAGCGGTGCCTTCAGGAACGTCGCCGTCAGGTAGGTCCCCGGCCCGTGGGTGAGCCCGGCGAAGGGGTCCCGGTCGAGCAGCCCCTGCATTTCGCCGAGGGTGCGGATGATCGTCCCGCCGCCGATCCCCAGCCGGCTGCGCAGCGCCTCCTCGATGGACGCCTCGAGCCCCGGCACGTCCTGCGCCGGCGCCCGGAACAGGATGTTCCCGCTCGCCAGCACGGAAGAGACCCGCTCGAATCCGAGCCCCTCGAACACCCCGCGCAGGTGCGCGTTGGACATGTTCTTCCCGCTCGGGGCGATCCCGCGCAGCAGGGCGGCGTACGCCTCGTCGGGTGGGGTCATGGCCCCACGATGGCACACGGTGGCAACCCGGGAACACCCCCGGCCTGGCCGCCGTTGACCGGGCATGCGTGAGGTGGAGCCTCGGCCAGCACGATCGGCGCCACCCGTGCGGGTCGGGTCGCAGCGCTCTCGGTGCGCGACCAACTGAAGGCCCTCGAGCTCGTCAGCTGAGGGGCAGCCGGGCATGCGCCCGGAGAAAAGTTCGGGTAGCTTAACTTTGCATGGAGCCCGCGGTGACGCCGACCGTCGAACGGGCCGGATCGCCGAAGCCGGTCCGGCCGCTCGCGTGGCTGTGGGGCCCCGCCTTCGTCGCGGCCATCGCCTACGTCGACCCGGGCAACGTGGCGGCCAACCTGACCGCGGGCGCACGCTTCGGCTACCTGCTGGTGTGGGTGCTCGTCGCGGCCAACGTCATGGCGATGCTGGTGCAGTACCTGAGCGCCAAGTCGGGCCTGGTCACGGGCCGCAGCCTGCCGGGCCTGCTCGGTGACCGACTCCCGCGCGGCCGACGCATCGCCTACTGGGCCCAGGCCGAGGCCGTCGCCCTGGCCACCGACCTCGCCGAGGTGCTCGGCGGGGCGATCGCGCTGAAGATCCTGTTCGGGATCCCGCTCGTCTGGGGCGGGCTGATCGTCGGCGTGGTGTCGATGCTGATCCTGGCCGTCCAGACCCGCAGCGGCCAGCGCCCCTTCGAGCTCACCGTGATGGGCCTCCTCCTCGTCATCACCATCGGGTTCACCGCCGGCCTGTTCGTCAGCGACGTCTCTTGGCCCGAGACGGCCAACGGCCTCGTGCCGCGCTTCGACGGATCGGAGTCGGTGCTGCTCGCGGCGTCCATGCTCGGTGCCACCGTGATGCCGCACGCCATCTACGTGCACTCGGCCCTGGCCCGCGACCGCCACGGCCACCGGCCCGACGAGCTGCCGCGCATCCTGCAGGCCACGCGTTGGGACGTGGGGCTGTCGATGCTCGTCGCCGGGGCGGTCAACATCGCCATGCTCCTGCTCGCCGCCGCCAGCCTCCAGGGCGTCGCGGGCACCGACTCGATCGAGGGTGCCCACGCGGCGATCACCGACGCGCTCGGGCCGGCCTTCGGCGTCCTGTTCGGCATCGGGTTGCTCGCCTCCGGCCTCGCATCGACCTCGGTCGGCTGCTACGCGGGCGCCACGATCATGAACGGCCTCCTCCGCATCACGGTCCCGCTCGTGGTCCGGCGCGCCGTCACGCTGGTCCCCGCGCTCGCGATCCTCGCCGCGGGGGTCAACCCGACGACCGCGCTGGTGCTCAGCCAGGTGTTCCTCAGCCTCGGCATCCCGTTCGCGCTCATCCCGCTGGTGCGGATCACCAGCGACCGCACCCTGATGGGCCGCCACGTCAACGGCCGCCCCCTTCAGGTCACGGCGTGGGTCGTGATCGCGCTCGTCATCGCCCTGAACCTTGCCCTCGTGGGGCTCACCGTGCTGGGCTGGGGTTGATGCCACACGTCGACGACCTCACCCCGATCGCCCAGGACTACCTCAAGGTCATCTGGTCTGCGGTCGAGTGGGGCGACCCGCCGATCACCACGAAGGGCATCGCCGCGCGGCTCGGCACCACGCAGGCCAACGTCTCCGACACCGTGAAGCGGCTGGCCGCGCAGGGACTGATCACCTACGCGCCCTACAAGCCGGTCGCGCTCACAGAGCTCGGAGAGGAGCTCGCCCGCGCGATGGTGCGCCGCCACCGGCTCATCGAGACCTTCCTCACCGAGGTGCTGGGCTACGGCTGGGAGGAGGTCCACGACGACGCCGAGCTCCTCGAGCACGCGTCCTCCGAGGGCTTCCTCGCCCGGGTCGACGTCCACCTCGGGCACCCGCGGCGTGATCCGCACGGCGACGCGATCCCCGGGCCCGACGGGTCCTGGACCCGCCTCATCGCCCCCCTCCTCGCCGACGCCGGGCCCGGCACGCACACCGTCGCACGCGTGGCCGACACCGACCCCGAACAGCTGGCCCGCCTCAGCGACCTGGGGGTCGTCCCCGGGGTAGCGCTCACCGTCGACGACGAGGGTGCCGTCCGTTCGGGCGGCGGCGTGCTCGCGCTCGACGCCGACGACCACGCGGCCATCCGGGTCCTGCCCGAGGGGCCGCGGTTCGCGTGGGGCGAGGCCGACGCCGCCACCCTGCTGGCCGACCTGGCGGGTGAGCCGGTCGCCATCGAGCACCTGTGCCCGGCCTGTGGGTCCGACCGGCACGGACGCCCCGTGCTGCGGTTGGCCGACGGGTCACGTCCGGCCGTGTCGATCGCCCACGCGGGCGAGCTGACCCTCGTGGGTCTCGCGCAGTCCGGGCGGCTGGGCGTCGACCTCGAGGAGGCCGGCTCCGCACCGCCGCCGGGGACGGCGTCCCTCGTCGACTGGGTGCGTGCCGAGGCCTACCTCAAGGCGTCCGGGGAGGGACTGCGCGGAGACGCAGCCAGCGCGCCCCGAGGGACGCGCTGGCATGGTCTGGACCTGGGCCCCGGCCTGGTGGCCGCCTGGTGCTGGTTGGCCTGAACCTCAGCTGTCGGCCGAGGGGGCGCTGGCCGGGCTGTCGTAGCTGGCCGGGCTGTCGGCCACGACCTTCTTGACCGGGGGCTTGACCACGGTCTTGGCGGTCGTCGTGGTCTGCTTCTTCGCGACCGGCTTGGCCGGGGTGTTCGCCGACGGCGCGGAGGCGGGCGAGTTCGCCGAGACCGTCGAGGCGACGGACGCCACCGAGGCGGTGGTCGGGGCGGACTGGGCGCTCAGGGTCATGGTGCCCTGGAGCGGGGCAGCGGCGGCGCGGGGCTCGACGGTGATGGCCGGCCGGTTCATCGGCTGCTGCGCCTGCTGGTCGGCGTTCGCGAGGGCGAAACCGCCGAACATCGCGGCACCGAGCACGCCGCCGATGGTGAAGGTGGTGAGCGTCTTACCCATGGTCATTCTCCGATCCCCCAGCAATTCTTCGTTTCGTTGACAACATCAATACTCGGGGCCGTTCGTGAGGGGAGCCCTTGCCTGAGCATGAGAATTCCCTCATCTTCGGTAACAGTGTTTCCCCTAGAGTTCGGGGCATGCCCCGGCTCGACCTCGAAGCGCACCGACGCCACCTCCTCGACCACGGCGACGAGCTGGTCCGGCAGGTGCTGACCGGCACCCCCGACGCCGACCTGCCCGGGCTCGAGGTGCACACCGACGCCATCCACTACCGGGCCGGCCGCGACGTCACCGTCGGCTACCAGGTGGTCCTGGAGCAGGACGCCGTCCGCCAGGAGGAGTACCTCCTCGCCACCACCGCCGACGTCACCGGCGAGGTTGCCACGCTCGACAGCGAGCAGTTCGGGTTCCGCGTCTGGCGACACCCCCACGACCCGGTCCTCGCCTCCGCCCCCGAGGCGTTCTCCCCGGACGCCGTGGCGGGTTGGCTGGCCACGGCCGGGTTGGCGTCCGGTGAGGTGGCGCTGACCGCGGTCGCGTACCGGCCGATGCGGCGCGCCGTGCTGCGCGCGGACGTCGACGGCGGGCGCTGGTTCGTGAAGCTGCAGCGGCCCAAGCGGCACCTGGAGTACCTGGAACGGATGGCGCTGCTCGCCCCGGCCGGGGTGACCCCGCCGGTGGTCGCCGTGCCCGCCGAGGGGGTCACGATCACCGCGGCGGCCGAGGGTGTCTCGCTCGCTCAGGCGCTGGCGGCGTGGTCGATGCAGGGGGCGGTGGAGCCGGACCCGGCCTCGCTGTTGGAACTCCTCGGACGCCTGCCCGGCGGGGTGCGCACCCTGCCGCCGCAGCGGGGGCACGATGTGCGCCTCCGGATGGCGCTGGAGACCGCGGCGGTCGAGCTGCCGGGGCGGGCGTCCGAGATCGCCGACCTGGGGGAGCGGCTGCTGGCCGCCGACGCGCGTGCCGAGCTCGGCCCCGTCGTCGCCACCCACGGGGACTTCTACGAGGCCAACATCTTCACCGTCGACGGGCGGGCGACCTCGGTGATCGACATCGAGTCGGCCGGGCCGGGCCACCTCGTCGACGACCTGGCCACGCTCATGGCGCACCTGGTCGTGCTGCCCGACCTGTCGGCGGTGCACTACGCGCAGCTGCCCGGGCTCATCGACCGCTGGTACGCCGCGTTCTGCGACGTCGTCGACGGCCCCACCCTGCGTGCTCGCACAGCCGGGCTCATCCTCGGCCTGATGTCCGGCGCGGGCGAGGCCCAGGCGTCCGCACGTCTGGACCGCGCACTGGCCTGGGCGCCGAGGGCTTGAGTTTTCAGCGCCGAGGGCTTGGGTTACCAGCGCCGAGGGCTTGGGTTCCTCAGAGGCGTCGCCACAGCGACGCCACGGCCTGGCCGCCGCCGATGCACATGGACGCCAGCCCCCACTCGAGGTCGTTCTTCCGGATGTTCTCGATCGTGCGCATCGAGATGATCGCGCCGGTCGCGCCGATCGGATGGCCCCACGCGATGGCGCCGCCAAGCGGGTTGACCTTGGCGGGGTCGAGGTCGAGGTCGCGGGCCACCGGGAGGGCCTGCGCCGCGAAGGCCTCGTTGATCTCGTACCAGCCGATGTCGTCCTTGGACAGGCCGTTGCGCTCCAGGATCTTCTCGATGGCCGGCTTCGGGGCGTAGCCCATGATCCCGGGCTCGATGCCGACCTTGGTGAAGTCGACGAGCTCGGCGAGCGGGGTCAGCCCGCGCTCCTTGGCCACCGACAGCCGCGTCAGCACTAGCATGGCCGCGCCGTCGTTGATGCCGGACGCGTTGCCCGCTGTCACCGTGCCGTCCTTCTTGAAGACCGGCCGCATCCCGGCCAGCTTCTCCAGGGTCAGGCCTGCGCGGGGGTGCTCGTCGGCGTCCACGACCACATCGCCGCGGCGCGACGAGATCGTGACGGGGGTGATCTCGGCGGCCACCGCCCCGGACGCCAGCGCCTCCTGCGCGCGGCGCTGCGACTCGAGCGCGAACTCGTCCTGCGCCTCGCGGGACACGTCGAACCGCTCGGCCACGTTCTCGGCGGTGATGCCCATGGCCTCGCCCGAGAAGGGGTCGGTGATGAGCACGTTGGTGCCGTCCACGACGGTGCGGTTGCCCAGCGTCACGCCCGAGCGGGCCGAGAAGTCCATGAACGGCTGCGCCGACATGTTCTCGGTGCCGCCGGCCACGACGATGTCGGCTTCGCCGACCATCAGCTCCTGGGCGGCCAGGCCGATCGCCTGCATCGCCGAGCCGCAGAGGCGGTTGACGGTCATCGCCGTCGACTCCTCGGGGGCGCCGGCCTCGATCGAGACGCGGCGGCTGATGTAGGCGTCCGTGCCGGTCGAGCCGACACAGCCGATGATCCACTCCTGGGCGTCCTCCGGGGTGAGGCCGGCGCGCTCGAGCGCGGCCTTGGCCGCGGTTGCGCCCAGCACGTGCGCGGGCACCGACGCCAGCGCCTTGCCGAAGCTGCCCACCGGCGTGCGGGCGCAGCCCACCACCACGATCGGGTCGTCGGTCTTCTTCATGTCTTCTCCTCGTGAAACTCAAGCCCTCGGCGGTCAGTAGGCCGTCCAGGCCCCATCGATCGGGTACGACGTGCCGCTCATGGACGCCGAGGCCGGGCCGGTCAGGAACAGCACCAGTTCGGCCACCTCCTCGGGCTCGATGAGCCGCTTCACGTGCGAGCGGGTGAGCATGATCTTCTCGATGACCTCGTCCTCGGAGATGCCATGCGTGCGGGCCTGGTCGGCGATCTGCTTCTCGACCAGAGGCGTCCGGACGTAGGCGGGGTTGACGGTCACGGACGTGACGCCGTGCGGAGCCCCCTCCAGCGCGACCACCTTCGAGAGCCCCTCGAGGCCGTGCTTGGCGGTCACGTAGGCGGACTTGTACTCCGAGGCGCGCAGGCCGTGGGCCGACGACAAATTGACGATGCGCCCCCAGCCGTTGGCGTACATGTGGGGTACCGACTGCCGGATCAGGTACCACGGCGCGTGCAGCATGACGCGCATGATCAACTCGAACTTCTCGACCGGGAACTCCTGTATCGGCGACACCGTCTGGATGCCCGCCACGTTGACCAGGATGTCGACGTCGGTCGGCAGTTCGGCGATGGCGTCGTAGTCGGACAGGTCGCACGGGACCGGCTCGATGCCGTCCACCTCGGCGGCCAGAGCGGCCAGGCCGTCGGCGTTGATGTCCACGGCGAGCACGTGCGCGCCGGCCTGGGCGAACTTGATCGCGGCCTCGCGGCCGATGCCGGACGCCGCGCCCGTGACGAGCGCACGGCGTCCGTCGTGGTAGTTCGGATAGGTGCTCATGCTGACTCCTGCAGGTCGACGGTGAAGCTCGGTTCGGTCTTGTCCCGAACCTCATCCTCGCTCACGCCCGGTGCCAGCTGCCGCAGCACCAGCGCGCCGTCGACGACGTCGAACACGGCCAGGTCGGTGATGATGCGGTCGACCACGCCGACGCCGGTCAGCGGCAGGCTGCACTGCTCGACGATCTTGGGCTTGCCGTACTTGTCCACGTGGTCGGTCATCACGATGACGCGGCGGGTGCCGGCGACCAGGTCCATCGCGCCGCCCATGCCCTTCACGAGCTTGCCGGGGATCTGCCAGTTCGCCAGGTCGCCGTTGCCGGCCACCTGCATCGCGCCCAGGATCGCCGCGGCCATCTTGCCGCCGCGGATCATCCCGAACGACGTCGCCGAGTCGAAGATCGCCGCACCCGGCAGCAGCGTCACCGTCTGCTTGCCGGCGTTGATCAGGTCGGCGTCCTCGTCGCCCTCGTACGGGAACGGCCCCATGCCCAGGATGCCGTTCTCGCTCTGCAGGTGCACGGTCACGCCCGCGGGCAGGTTGTTCGCGACCAGGGTCGGCATGCCGATGCCCAGGTTCACGTAGTCGCCGTCGGCGAGCTCGGAGGCCGCGATGGCGGCCATCTCGTCGCGGGTCCAGCCCATGTCAGGCCTCCTTCTGGTCGGAGGAGCCGGGGCGCGGGCGCACCGTCCGCTGCTCGATGTCGGTGGGGGAGATCGCACGGGTCACGTGGGTCACGTACACGCCGGGGGTGTGCACGGCGTCCGGGTCGATCGCGCCCGGCTCGACGATGTTCTCGGCCTGCACGAACGTGACCTCGCCGCACATGGCGACGACCGGGTTGAAGTTGCGCGCCGTGCGGCGGTAGACGAGGTTGCCGGTGGTGTCGGCGGTGTGGGCGTGCACGAGCGCGATGTCGGCGACGATGCCCCGCTCGAGCACGTAGGTGCGGCCGTCGAAGTCGGCGGTCGGCTTGCCCTCGGCGACCTCGGTGCCGACACCGGTGGCGGTGTAGAACGCCGGGATGCCGGACCCGCCCGCTCGCAGGCGCTCGGCCAGCGTGCCCTGCGGCACGAACTCCACGTCCAGCTCGCCGCTGATGAACTGCTGCATGAACAGGTTGTTCTCGCCGACGTAGCTCGCCAGCACCTTGCTGATCTGGTTGTTCTCCAGCAGCAGGCCCAGCCCCTTGCCGTCGATGCCCAGGTTGTTGGAGACGATCGTGAGGTCCTTGACCCCGGAGTCGCGCACGACCTTGATCAGGTCGGTGGGGATCCCGCACAGCCCGAAGCCGCCGACGGCGAGGGTCATCCCGTCGCGGAGCCTCTCGGTGAGCGCGGGAGCGATGTCCTCGATGACTTTGCTCATGCGTCCAACCGTAGGGTCGGGCGCCACGGGTGTGCCACGGTCAGGCGTCCAGTCTGACAGTCAGCACATTGTGTGGTTCTACAATCCGGACGCCGCGGGTTCGGGTGCGCCCAACTCGGCCACCCAGAGCGCGCCCACCAGGTCGTCGGGATCATCGAGGTCGGCGCCCGTCAGCTCGCCGAACCGGCCGAGACGGTGCCGGACGGTGTTGACGTGCACGTGCAGCGCCTCCGCCGCGCGCGGGATGCTGCGCCCCGCCGCGAACCACGCCCGCAGTGTGCCGAGGATCTCGGCGGCGTAGGCCGGTTCCGACTCCAACGGCGTCAGGAACCGCTCCGCGTAGTGGCGCCAGACATCCGGGCGGGACGCGGCGGCGAGGCGCCAGCCCAGGTCGTCGATCCCCTGCGCGCCCGTGCGGTCCAGGCGCCGGGCAAGCGCGAGGGCCTGTTGCGCCACCCGGTCCGAGCGGGGCAGGTCGTCGAGGCGTCCGAACGGGCCGATGCCGACCGGCACGTCGTCGACGGAGGGGGTGGTGGCCACCAACCCCAGGCACTGCCCGCCGTCGACCACGACCACCGCGCGGGCCGTGGGGGTCGACCCGGACGCCTCGAGCCGGCGGCGCAGGGACTCCGAACCCGCGGCGTCCGGGATGTCGGCCCGGATGGCTGCGTAGGCGGCGGTCGGGTTCAGCGTGCTGTGCGCCTCGGCCGGCGCCTCGCCGGCGAGCAGGGAACGCACGGTGGCGGCCCGCCGGTGGACGTCGCGCAGGGCCGCGTCGACCTCGAGCGCGTGGTACTCCGTGATGATGCGGGTGGTGAACGCGTCTGCGACGCCCCACATCAGCCGGACGCCACCCACCGTCGCCTCGGCGGGCAGGCCCAGCGTGACGGCGAGGTCGACGAACCGCTCGTGGATGAGCGCGATCGAGATCCGGAACCCGCGCACGATCTCCTCCACGGGCACCCCGGCCTCGAAGCGCTCCCGGGCGGTCTGGGCGGCCCCGTCCAGCTGGGCCGGGTGGGGGACCGTGCCGGAGCGCAGGGCGTCCATGGCCGTGTCGAGGTTGCGGCGCACGGCCGCGGTCAGCGCCTCGTGCGAGATCGAGGCGTAGGAGTCGAGTTCGGCGTAGATCTGCGCGCAGGTGGCCTCGGCGAGTTCGGGCAGGGACGCCCCGAGCGGGGCCAGCACGGCGCCCAGGTCGGGGTGCTCGGGCGCGCTCATGGGGCCATCGTAAATGTCGGCGGCGTTGGCCATGCTGGGGGCATGGACGAGAAGGACATCCTGGCCCGCTACCTCCGGGCTGCCCGCGAGGGGCTGGTCTGGAAGACCGAGGGGCTGTCGGAGCGTGACCTGCGGCTGCCGCGCACGTCCACCGGCACGAGCCTGCTGGGCCTGGTCAAGCACTGCGCCGGGGTCGAGGCGGAGTACTTCGGGGCGTGCCTGGGCCGCGAGCACGGCATCACGTTCCCCGCCTACGACTTCGAGGACGACCCCAACGGCGACCTCTACGCGACGGCCGACGAGACGGCGGCTGCTGGTCCACGTGCTGTACGACGTCTCCCGCCAGGCGGGGCAGGCCGACATCCTGCGTGAGGCCATCGACGGCGCGACCGGCATGGCGCCGAGCCTCAGCAACGTGTGGGAGCCCGAGGGTGGCTGGCCCGCCCATGTCGCGAAGCTCCAGGGCATCGCGGACGCGTTCAGCGAATCCTGATGCCGTAGATGTTGCGGTCGTAGGACGCCACGACGAGCATGTCGCCGAACACGGACGGGGTGGCCTCGACGTTCTTGCCCAGGCTGACGGTGGAGATGTCCTCGCCGGTCTCGGGGTCGAACAGGTGCATCACGCCCTCGGAGTCGGCCAGCACGCCGTAGAGGCGGCCATCGGTCGAGGTGACCAGCGTCGGCGAGCTCCACGAGTAGTTGCCCAGGTGCCGGCGCCACACGACCTCGCCGGTGGCCTTGTCCAGCGCCACGAGGTCGCCCTCGCGCGGGGCCGTGGTGCGGGAGATGTTGAAGATCACCAGGTCGGCGATCGGCCCCTTGCCGAGCACGGGCGTCGCCAGCACGCCGCCGTTGATGCCGGTGTAGTAGGCCGGGATGTCGTACTGCCACAGCTGCTTGCCGGTCATCGCGTCGATCTTGCGGACGTTCGTGACCAGGTCGCCCGTGGCCTGCTTGCGGGCGTCGACCTCATTGCCCGTGTAGAGGAACACGCCCTGCGGGGTTTCCTCGAGCACGAGCGAGGCGTCGGTGTCGTCCTCGACCTCGCGCATCCACAGCATCTCGAGGGTGGTGGCGTCCCAGGCGAAGAGCTTGCCCTCGTTGTCGGCGGCGAACATCAGGTTGCGGTAGGCCACGGCCGAGTTCTCGATGCCGTACTTCTCGTTGCCGGGCGCCGTGTACCGCAGCCGCGTCACCTCGGGGTCGACGGTGACCTTCTTCGCCTCCGGGTCATAGGAGCTGTTCAGCTTGACCTTGTAGATGAGCCCGTTCTCGGCCGGGGCCATCAGCGTGTCGGTCTGGGCGTCCACCAGCGCGGAGGAGTCGAACGCCCCCCAGTCCTGGCGCGGGGCGGCGGGGTCGAGGCCGGCGATGTGCCAGACCTCCTTGTTCTGGATCAGGTCGAACACCCGGTACCGCCACGGGCCGATCGTGCCGTTGGTGTCGTTGAGGCCCTGTCCGGCGTACAGCAGCGGGTAGCCACGGGGGTCGACGGACGCCGTGCCCTTGAATCCCCAGCCCACCTCGATGGCCGGCTTGGTCGGCTCGCCGGTCTTGAGGTCGAGCCGGTGGATCTTGCCCTCGAAGACGGGGTAGATCACCTCGACGAAGTTGTCGTCGTCGACGTACTTCGCGTCCAGCCCCATGGCCACCTTGGTCTCGCGTGGCCACTGGACGAGCAGCGGCTGGCCGGTCCAGCCGGCGCCGGGCCAGTAGGAGCCCTCGCCGCGGATCTCGCCGATCTGCCTGGTCCACGCCACCTCGAGCTGCTGCTCGGTCACCTGCGCGGCGCCCCAAGCGCCCCCGGTGCGGTGGTTGTTCCCCCGGAACGTCAGCACGCCCGGGATCTGGTTGTAGGTCTCGGGGTCGCCGAAGACGACCTGCTCGCGGCTGGAGTAGCCGGTCGGCTCGCCGTGCTCGTCGACGACCGACCACGAGAAGGTGCCGGCGGAGTCGGTCATGTTGCGCTCGAAGACGTTGGCCTCGCCCGTCCCGCGCGGCGGGAGGTAGCCCGGCAGCTCGGAGAGCCGGATGGCTGCCGGGTCGGCGTTCGGCGTCCGGGCCTGCGTGGCGGCCGCGGTCGGCTTGTTGGGCCGCTCGCCGGTGCGGACGGTCTCGGTGGAGCACGCGGCGACGCCGACGAGGGTGGCCAGGGCGAGCCCCGCGGCTGCCAGCCGTCGCGCGTGCACCATTCTCGTCTCCATCCGTGTCCTGGGGTCGGGCCGCACCCAGCCTACTCGCGCCGTCCCCGCCGTCGGTGGAGGGGCGCGGTACCGAAATGTGAGACGTCATTTGTCATGAAGTGAATTCTTGATCTACGGTTCAACCATCTGTTCCAGGGCTTCGGCCCACCAGGCAAGGAAATCTCCCTCGATGACCGGACACGCGGACGCCCGCCAGCCCCACACCGCACGCCTCGCGTGCGGCATGTGTGTTGCTGCCTGTCCGTGTTGTTGTCGCGCCTGACGCCTGCCGTCGTGAGCCGTCGCTGACGGCCCCGGCACCCGGGACGCCCCGCGTCCCACTCCCGCGCTGACCCGCAATCACCCGTCGCCGCCTTTTCGGCACCCGTGAATTGTCGGCCATTTCCCCATGCCCTTTTCCGTGGCATTCCTGCACCTTCGTGCGCCCATTTCCCGACCCCATTCACACCCGCCAGGAGAACACCATGATCCTCACCGGACTCGCGCTGGGCATCGCGCTCGGCTTCGTCTTCCAACGGGGGCGCTTCTGCGTCACCGGCGCCTTCCGCGACGTGTGGCTCTCGGGCTCGACCCGTTGGCTCACCGCCTTCGGCCTCGCCATCGCCGTGCAGGCCGTCATCGTCCAGTTCCTGCTCGGCGCGGGCCTCATCCAGGCCAACGTCCCGCAGGTCGCCTGGCTCGGCGTCGCCGGTGGCTCGTTCCTGTTCGGCATCGGCATCGTGCTCGCCGGCGGCTGCGCCACCGGCACCTACTACCGCTCCGGCGAGGGCCTCATCGGCTCGTGGATCGCGCTCATCTTCTACGCCCTGCTCGCGCAGGTCATGAAGTACGGCGCCCTGAAGCCGGTCAACGACGCAGCGCGCGCCGACAAGTCGGAGCTGACCACGATCCACGGCTCGCTGGGCATCAGCCCGTGGTTCCTCGTCGCGATCCTCGTGGCCGTCGTGGCCTGGGCGATCACCCGCCAGCGCCAGCAGCGCGTCGCCACCCTCGCCTCCACCGGCAAGCGCACCGGCCTGGCCCACCTGCTGTTCGAGAAGCCGTGGAGCCCCTACGCCAGCGCCATCGCCGTCGGCTCCCTGGCCGCCCTGGCCTACCCGCTGAGCAACGCCACCGGCCGCAACGCCGGCCTGGGCATCACCACCCCGAGCGCCAACATCGTGGACTTCCTCGCCACCGGCAACGTCGAGCGCATCGACTGGGGCGTCCTGTTCGTTCTCGGCCTCATCCCCGGCTCCTACATCGCCGCCAAGCTGTCCGGCGAGTTCCGCCTCCGCGCCCCCGACGCCCGCACCGCGGTCCGCGCCATCGGCGGCGGCTCCCTGATGGGCATCGGCGCGGCGATCGCCGGCGGCTGCACCATCGGCAACGCGCTCGTCCAGACCGCGCTGTTCGGCTACCAGGGCTGGCTCGCGTTCCTGTTCACCTTCCTCGGTGTCGGGGTCGCCGCCCGCTTCTTCATCCAGACCCACCGCCGCGAGGGCGCCGCCCCCGTGCTCGTGCCGCAGCCCGCGGCGTCCCGTTGAGAAAGGAACCTCCCATGGGATTCTTCGACCGCTTCCGCAACCCCGCCACCACCCTCGTGCAGTCGCCCGTCAGCCCCGACCTGGACGCCGTCACCCCCGTCGCCACCCTCGAGGGCGGACGCCGCTACCAGCTCAACACGGTCGGGCAGGTCTGCCCGTTCCCCCTGGTGGAGGCCAAGCAGGCGATCAAGCAGCTCGAGCCCGGTGATGAGCTCGTCATCGACTTCGACTGCACCCAGGCCACCGACTCGATCCCGCACTGGGCGGCCGCCGCCGGCTACCCGGTGACGAACTTCGAGCAGGTGGGCGACGCCTCCTGGACGATCACGGTCCAGAAGGCCTGAACCACGGCGCCGACACCCACCCCCACACCCCGCAGGACCTGGGAGGGGGCGTCGCCCGGGTGCACGCCACGCACACCGGCCGACGTCCCTCCCCGAACGAACACCACTCGCACAACCAGACAAGGAACCCTCCCATGACGAACTACTTCTCCGACGCCACCGCCCTCATCGGCCGCACCCCCCTGGTGCGCATCAACCGCCTCTTCGGCGACTCCAAGGCCGACGTCTACGCCAAGCTCGAGTTCTACAACCCCGCCAACTCGGTCAAGGACCGCATCGGCGTCGCCATCGTGGACGCGGCCGAGGCCTCCGGCGAGCTCAAGCCCGGCGGCACGATCGTCGAGGGCACGTCCGGCAACACCGGCATCGCGCTCGCCTTCGTCGGCGCGGCCCGCGGCTACAAGGTGATCCTCGCGATGCCCGAGACCATGTCCAAGGAGCGCCGCGCCCTGCTGCGCGCCTTCGGCGCCGAGCTCGTCCTGACCCCCGGCCCCGAGGGCATGCGCGGCGCGGTGGCGAAGGCCGAGGAGATCGCCGCCGCCACCGAGGGCGCGGTCCTGGCCCGCCAGTTCGCCAACCCGGCCAACGTGGCGGTGCACAAGGAGACCACCGCCGAGGAGATCTGGGCCGACACCGACGGCCAGGTCGACATCGTCGTGGCCGGCGTGGGCACCGGCGGCACCATCAGCGGCGTCGGCCAGGTGCTCAAGGAGCGCAAGCCCGAGGTGCGCATCGTCGCCGTCGAGCCGAAGGAGTCCCCGATCCTGTCGGGCGGCCAGCCCGGCCCGCACAAGATCCAGGGCATCGGGGCCAACTTCATCCCCGAGATCCTCGACCGCTCGGTGATCGACGAGGTCCTGCCGCAGGACTCCGAGACCGCCGTCGAGTGGGCCCGTCGCGCCGCCCGCGAGGAGGGCCTGCTCGTCGGCATCAGCTCGGGCGCGGCGCTGGCCTCGGCCGGTGAACTCGCCGCCCGCGAGGAGAACGCCGGCAAGACGATCGTCGTGGTGATCCCGAGCTTCGGCGAGCGCTACCTGTCGTCGGTCCTGTACGCGGACCTGCTCGACTGAGCCGACGGGGGCGGGGCTAGCATCACCCCGGTGACCAGCCCCGCCCCCACCGCCGCCGCCCGGCTGACGCCGGCGGTGCGCATGGGGCTGTCGATCGCCGTCGCGGTCGGCCTCTACGGCATCTCGTTCGGGGCGCTGGCCGTCGCGGCCGGCCTGTCGGTCTGGCAGGCGGTCGCGCTCAGCGCGCTGATGTTCACCGGCGGCTCCCAGTTCGCCTTCATCGGCGTCATCTCCGGCGGGGGATCGCTCGCCGCCGCCACCACGGCCGCCTCGCTGTTGGGCCTGCGCAACGCCGTGTACGGGGTCCAGATCAACGCACTCCTGCGGCCCCGCCGGGCGATCCGCCCCTTGCAGGCCCACCTCACCATCGACGAGTCGACCGCCACGGCGGTCGCGCAGGTCACCACCGATGAGCGCCGCCGCGGCTTCTGGGCGGCCGGCATCGGCGTCTGGACCCTCTGGAACCTCTTCACCCTGCTCGGCGCCCTCGCCGGCGAGCGCCTCGGTGACCCGCAGGCCTGGGGGCTCGACGGCGCGGCGGTCGCCGCGTTCCTCGGCCTCCTCTGGCCCCGGCTCACCAGCGGGGACGCCCACGCCATCGCCATCGCCGCAGCCTTCGTGACGCTGGTCGCGGTCCCGTTCGTGCCGGCCGGCATCCCGATCATCCTCGCTGCGGTCGTCTCCGGGGCGATGGCCGTCGCCCAACACCGGAGGGACGCGTGACCGACCTCTGGATCTGGGTGCTGGCTGCCTGCGGCATCGCCTACGCCACCAAGCTCGCCGGGTACCTCGTGCCCGACAGCCTGCTCGACCGCCCGTGGGTCGCGACGGTCAGCGCGGGCATGACCGTCGGGCTCCTCACCAGCCTCGTGCTCGTCAACACGGTCGTCACGGGCACGGCCCTCGTGCTGGACGCCCGCCTCGCGGCCCTCGGGGCTGCTGCGGTCGCGCTGTGGCTGCGCGCCCCGTACCTCGTGGTCGTCGTCGTGGGCGCCATCGCCGCCGCGCTGGCCCGGCTGGCCGGGTTCTGAGCCCGGGCGCTCAGGCCGCCTCGGCGTCCGGCCAGGACACCTCGAGCCAGGGCGACCGCGGGTCGGAGAGCAACCGGGCCACGACCTGGGCGAACACCACGTGCCGCACGTCGTCGGGGCGCCCGCAGGACTGCTCGCCGGCCAGGAACGACTCGGCGAACGAGCCCCACGAGCCGTGCAGCCCGATCAGCAGGTCGGTCAGGGGCGCGGCGGCGGCGAGGGCCTCGGCGCGGGTCCAGTAGCCGACGCCCGCGGCCACGGTGGCGACGTGCAGGCACTCGGCGGCGAGCAGGGTGGCGCAGCTGGCCGAGCGGGGGGCGAGCGAGTGCGCGAGTGCCGAGCGGGTGGTGACGAACGTCTCGGCGCTGACGGCGTCGGTGACGTCGAACTCGTGGTCGAGGGCGGTGCGCCAGCGGCCGACCGGGCCCGGTAGCGCCATCAGCTGGAGCAGGGGCGCGCGACGGCCCTCGCGGGTGGCGGTGGCGAGCTCGAGGCCGACCCGCTCGCGGAAGGGTGCGGCGCACGCGACGGCGAAGCGCTCGGCCCCGGTGGCGCGCATCAGCTCGAGTTCGGCGGCGGAGTGGGCGGACGCCTCGGCGTGCAGGCGGCGGGCGCGGGCGGCGCGGAGCTCGGCGGCGCGGGAGGTGCTCCCGAGGGTCACGAGGTCGGCGACGGCGGCGAGGGTGACGATCGGGGTGCGACGAAGGGGGGGCGTCGTGGTCATGCCCTGATCCTGTGCCCGCCACCCGGGTGCGGGCATCCGACCGCGGGGGGAACCGGGGTGGCCATCGGGATGACCCTGACCCCCGCCGGCCCCGACGAAAGTCGACCCTAGGCGACCGGGGCGCGGTGCTGTCGCTCGTCGACCACGGCCAGCACGAGGGCCGCGAGGACGAACAGCGTGATGGCGAGGTAGGCGCCGGTGAACGCGGTGGTCCAGCCGAGCGGGACCAGCCCGAAGAACACGCCCACCACCATGGCGTTGCCCAGGGCAGCGCCGATGCGCTCGACGGTCTGCTTGATGCCGCCGGCCGTGCCGCCGTGCTCGGCCGGGACGTCCTGCATCGACAGGGTCTGGTTCGCCGACCCGAAGGCGCCCATCGCGAAGCCGTTCAGGGTGAGGGTCGCCGCCAGCACCCACCACGGGACGCCCAGCGGCTGCAGCAGCGCGACGCCCAGGCTGAGCAGCACGCCGAGCGCCATCAGCCCGAGCATCCACACGATCAGGGGGCGGCCGCGGTCCATGACGTAGCGCACCGACCACACCGACGAGAACGCGCTCACGACGGCGTTCGGGAGTCCGACCAGGCCGACGGCGATCGCGGCGACGCCCAGCCCGTTCTGCAGGAACAGCGCCAGCACGGCGAACGAACTGGCCACGCCGAGGAACATCGTCCCGGACACCAGCATCCCGTTGCGGAACGAGCGGTAGCCGAACAGCCCCATGTCCACCATCGGCGCCCCGCCGCGGGCGGCGTAGCGGCGCTCCCAGCGCACCCAGAGCCAGACCAGCACCGGCGCGGCGGGCAGCAGCCACCAGGCCCACGCGGCGTGGGCCATGAAGGGGTACATCAGCGCCAGGATGGCCAGCGTCAGCAGCACCGTCCCGACGGGGTCGAGGTCGAGCCGTCCGGACGCCGCGGGCCCGCCCCCGGCGCGCGCCAGCCGCCGCTTGCGCTCGGTCTCGAAGGGGAACCAAGCGAGCGCGAGGATGATCGCGAGCAGGCCGATCGGGATGTAGATGAAGAAGGCCCAGCGCCAGCCGTTCTCGGGGCCGAGCGCCTCGATGATCGCGCCGGTCAGTACCGGCCCGACCGCCACGGACGCCGAGATCACCAGCCCGAACATGGCGAACGCCTTGGCACGCCCCTGGCCCCAGAAGTACTGCTGGATCATGCCCGTGACCTGCGGCGAGAAGATGCCCGCCCCGATGCCCTGCACGATCCGGCCGACGTTGAGCAGGAACGGCGTGGGCGCCAGCCCGCACGCCAGCGAGGCCGCCACGAACAGGACCAGGCCGACCACGAACCACGTGCCCCGACCGAGCACGTCGCCGGCGCGTCCGGCGGGGATGAGCGAGACGCCCAGCGCCAGCGCGTACCCCGACAGGATCCACTGCACGTCGGTCGGGGTGGCGTCCAGCCCCAGCTCGATCGTGGGCAGCGCCACGTTGACCGCCGAGAGTGCCATCAGCGACATCGCCAGCGGCAGGAGCACGACGGACAGGACCTTCATGCGGTGGAAGGTCCGGTCGGTGCCCTCGACGCGGATGATGTTGGGGTCGGTCACCGGGCCGTTCTATCACCCGGGCACCCACATTCCCAGTCCGGCGTGGCAACCGTCTCAGGGGCGTGCCACAACGGGGAACGCGTTCAGGGGACCAGGGGCAGCACAGCGACCGCGGCCAGCCCGACGACGACGGCGACCGTGAACGAGGCCAGCGTGCCGATGATGAACCGCTCGCTGGCGCCGCCGGCCTGCTGCAGCTCGGGGTAGCGGCCCAGGCCCTTGACCGCGACCACGACCGCGATCAGCTCGGGGCGGCCGGCGATGATCGCCCCGGTGATCGCGACGCGTTCGAGGACACCGACCCACAGCCCGCCGCGCAGCAGCGGCCGCGAGGGCTTCGGCGTGCTGGCCAGGATCGGGACGAGGCGACCCGTGGCGTCCCGCTCGTACTCGGGGAGAATCACGTCGGGCACGCGCGCCCAGCGCAGGACCAGGACCGACACGCCCCAACCCCCCAGCACCGAGAGGGCGAGCGCGCCGACGACGACCAGGGTGGTCAGGAGCAGCGTCATGGGGCCTCCGCACGCTCGAGGAGTCGGACGAGCACAGGGTAGACCGCGCGCTCGACGGCGATGGCCGAGGCGGCCAGGGCCTGCGACACGTTCTGCGGCGAGACGCCAAGGGTCTCGGCGGCGGCGCGCTGGGTGGGGGCGGCGTCCACCGCGTCGACGACCGCCCACTGCCGGTCGGTGCGGCGGCGGAGGAGGGTGCCGATCAGGCCGGCCACCGCCTCGACGTCGGCCGCCACATCGGGGTGGGACGCCGACACCACGGCGACCCGCACCTCGCCGGTGCCCTTGGCGCGGTCGACCGCGGCGCGGGCGTCGAGCAGGGCCTGCCCGCGCGCCGCCCGCACCGAGTCGGGCAGCGGGGTCTCCACTGGCCCGATGCCCAGGCCGACCGACCAGTTCCCGTCGCGGAGCACCACGAGCAGCGCCGCGAGCACGGCGTCGGGGTCGTCGAGCAGCCCCTGCACCTCGTCGCCGACCGTGCGCTCGAACGGCAGCACGGTCGGGACGGGGGCGAGGCCGTCCAGCAGGGCGGGGACGAGGTCCTCACCCGTCCGCGAGCGGTGCTGGTCGATCGTCAGGGCGAACACGCATCAAGGTTAAGAGATTGACTTGCTGAGATCAACCTCTGAATGTTGATCCGACCAACCGGCCTCACCCCAGCGGCTGGCGTCCGATCGTGCCGACCAGCGAGTCGCGGTAGGCGCTCGACCCGAGCCGGGCGACGGACTCCTCCGCGGCCTCGCGGCGCGCGTCGATGTCGAGCCGTTCGGCCGCCTCGGCGTTCGCCGGCTCGGCCAGGAAGTCGGCCAGTCCGAGCGCCGCGCGGTGCGCCTGGCGGAGCTCCTCGGTGCGCTTGGCGTCGAGGCGGGCGGCGTACCAGTCGCTGGCGAGCACCGACTCGCGGGTGAACTGCACCCGGAACTGCGGCGAGTCCAGGGTGAGTCCGTCCGCTGTCGAGCCGTTCGCCATGATCTCGAGCAGCCCGCGCAGGGGCGGCACGGCGTCCGCGATCGTGCCGTCGGCGATGTACGCCTGCGCGACCCGCTCGTGCGTGCGCACGATCGTGGCCATGGACTCGGCGAAGGTGTCGAGGTCCTGCCGCTCCGGCGCGAGCATCTCGGGGGTGAACACCGCATCGGGGTGCAGGAAGATGCGCCCGAAGTAGGTGATCGCGAAGGCCTCGTTCATGCGGTAGCCGAGCCGCGAGGCCCGGACGACCTCGCCGCGGTGCTCGAAGTCCTCCAGCTTCTCGAGGTAGCCGCCCTCGATGAGCGTGGACGCCGACCGCTCGTCGTCCTTCATCCGGCTGAACAGCTCGGGGACGAGCATCGAGAAGTCGTGGTCGATGCGCACCTTGGGCCCGATCGTGCCGGCCGAGGACAGCCAGCCGTCGTACCCGGTCAGCACGAACGACAGGAACGCCGCGTTGAGGTCGTAGACCGCGGGCAGCGCGTTGAACGGCCCCTTGGTCATCGCGCCCTCCGAGCCCGCGCCCGTCGTCGAGGGCGACTTGCCGGTCATCGAGCTGATGAACTCCATGAAGAGCTCGGGCAGCTCCATGTAGTGCAGCGGGTTGTAGGTGCACAGCGGCGGGACGCCCGGCTCGGCGGCGTTGTTGCGCCGGCCCGCGGCGACGATGTCGACCGGGGCCGGGCAGGGCTCGTCGAGCGGCACCTGCTGGAACAGGTGCAGCGCGATGTCGGCCGTCGCCGTGGCCTCGGGCCGCGACAGGTCGGGGCGGACCTGCAGGTAGCGGGGGTTCTTCGAGGGCTTGCCGTCGACCAGGCGCGGCTCGGAGGAGGCCACGAAGTAGTCGGGGTGCTCGTCGGCCTCCGACTCGGCGACGTACTCGACCAGGTCGGCCATCGGCTCGGTGTAGAGCGAGAACGACTGCACGTCCTCGACCATCGCCCGGGCGTCGTCGCGCGTCAGCGGCTGGAAGTTCGAGATGAACGTGCCCGGCTGGGCCATGTCGAGCTCGGTCTGCTTGTCGTACCCGCGGTGGATGGCGTCGTCGGGCCGCTGGAACAGCAGGCGCTCGCAGTTGGCGACCACCTTGCGCGACAGGCCGGACGCCGTGGCGTCGGCGTGCGGGACGCTCGCGCCGGGCACGACCGTGGACGCCGTGATGTCGTCCTCGGACTGGACCTTGACCGCGGCCGAGAAGTCCGGGCGCAGGGAGAACAGCCGCCAGGAGCCGTCGGCCTCGAAGCCGACCCGCAGGTAGTTCGCGACGATCGGGTCGCCGTCCAGGCGCAACGAGTTGCCCTCGCGCCCGTTGATGGTGCGCACGCTGAAGTGGCTGCGCCAGTCGTCGCCCCACTCGGGCCGGTGGTAGCGCTTGACCGTGAAGAGGAGCTCCTTCACGTGGTCGGGGATCGTGCGCAGGTACTCGTTGTGCCCGTCGGAGAAGCTTGGCGAGGGGGTCATCAGCTTGATGACCGAGCCGAGCGAGCGCTCCGGCGACAGGATCGGCCGGTGGTCGCAGCCGTTGCGGTCCGGGTCGGCGAAGCGGTGGCTGTAGTCGCCGTCGACGAGGCGCTGGACGTGGTCCATGTCCTCGGTCAGGTTCGACACCCAGATCGACCCGAACTGGAAGGCGTCCAGGATCGACTTGCTGATCTCGGACTTGCCGCCGCCCGACACGGTGGCCGGCTTGTGGCAGTGGGTGGGCTCGGGAGAGGTGCCCACGAGGTGCCACTGCGTCCGGTCCGTCTCGCGGTGCTTGGCGTGGACGCGGTAGCCGTTCGGCAGCAGGTAGGTCTGCCCGGCGCTGAGCGGGATCGACGCCTCGCCGTCGGGACCCGCCCAGGTGACCGTGCGGTTGCCCAGCGAGAAGCTCGCCCCGGCCGGGACGAGGACCAGGTGGTCCCACTCGGCGTGCTCGGCATGGCCCTCGCGCTGGGGCAGCCACGCCTCGGGGTCGCGGGCGACCACGTCGGCAACGGTGTGGGACGCCGGGGTGCGGTCGTCGGTCCACTCGCGGCCGAGGTTGTAGGCGGGGAACACGACGGCGCCGCCGGCGTGCTCCTCCTCGGCGTTGCCCAGCAGGTTGGCGGAGTAGGAGATCTGGGTCTTGACCTCCTTCTTGCAGTAGCCGAAGTAGTTGTCGGCGATCACGGTGGCGATGACGCCGCGGGCGTCGCGCAGGCACAGCTTGAACGCCTGGCCGCCGTTGTAGCGCTCGTCCTCCGACTCCCAGCACTGGCCGTCGCGCTTCTGGCGCTCGGTGGCCTCGGAGACGTGGGGCAGGCCCAGTTCCTTCTTGGTGAGGGCGACCAGGTGGGGCGCGAGGACGACCAGGCCGGTGTGGCCGGTCCAGTGCTCGGGGTCGAGGGAGGCGTCGTGCTCGGGCAGGTAGGGGTCGCCGCCGTTGCCGAAGATCGACTCGACGAAGTCGAGGTTGGCGACCATGCCGCCGGGCACGATGAAGCGCACCTCGAGGCTGCGGTCGGGGGTGACCCCCTCGACGGCCGGCACGACCAGGGGCCGCAGCAGCAGCGAGACGAAGCACTCGGCGGGCCGGTCGGAGGTGGAGGACCAGGGCAGGCGGAGGGCGTCCGTGGGCGGGGTGAAGGCGGCCGCGAAGATGCGGGAGGCGACGTCGCGGTCGACGGCGATCTTGTCGTCGGGGATGGGCAGGCCGCCCTCGGCGATGTGGAACACGCCCGCGGTCGTGCGGCGGTCGTTGGCCGGGTTGTGCAGCACGCCGTTGACGAGGCGGTAGCTCGACAGCAGGTCGGAGGAGAACTCGTCGGCGTCGACCGGCAGGCTCAGCTGTCGGGCCAGGCCGGGCTGGTCGAGCACGAGGGTGCGTCGCGGCAGGTCGACGGACGCCGCGGCCCCGGCCAGGTAGTCGTCCAGGAAGTCCTGGATGCGCTGGTCGGTGGGGGAGAGGCGGTCGGACAGCCGACGGGACATCTCGCGCTGGCGGGCCAGGAGCGGGGCGATGGTGGTGTCGGAGGTGAAGTCGTCCGCGTCGACCATGGGCTGGCCGATGAGGGCGAGGCGGAGGTTGATGGCTGCAGTGGAAGCGTCCATGCTTCTAGTCTCCCTGACAATCGTGATGCTGGCGAGGGGTTTCATCCGTTTGGTCCCGATCGGGTGCGGCGCGCCCGGTGTGCTGGGCGGGATCCGTTTGCCAGACTGGGACGTCGTGAGAGGAGGCCCCGTGGCCCAGGCCCGCAGCATCGTCGTGCTCCACCCGACCTCGTACCGGGAGTCGAAGGTGGTGGGCGAGCACCTCCGCGACGGCGACGTCGTGCTGCTCGACCTCACCCGGCTGGACGGCGACGACATGCACCGGCTGGTCGACTTCGTCTCCGGCCTGGTCTTCGGCCTGCAGGGCAACATCGACAAGGTGACCGCCTACGTCATGCTGCTTGTCCCCCCGGGCGTGACCGCGATCGACGACGAGAGCCACCTCACCGGGTCCTTCTACAACCAGAGCTGAGCCCGCGGCGTCCACGCCCGAAGCCTCAACCCGATCCTGAGAGTTCCTTGGGAATCCTTTGACCTGTCCTCAGGCGTCCTGACACCCTCGATGCTGGCCACCCCCAGCCGATCGACAGTGAGGACGACCATGGTTTCGAAGCGACTGGTGGCAGGGGCGACCGCGCTCGCGATCGCGACCTGGGGCACGATCGTCGCCGGCAGCCTGGCGATGTCGCAGGCCGGCGCGACCGAGTACCCGGTGTGGGACCAGGTGGCCCAGTGCGAGTCCGGCGGGAACTGGTCGATCAACACGGGCAACGGCTACTACGGCGGCGTCCAGTTCTCGCTGTCGACGTGGGCCGCCTTCGGCGGGCGCGAATACGCCTACTACCCGCACCACGCCAGCAAGGAGCAGCAGATCGCCATCGCGCGGCGCACGCTCGCGGTGCAGGGTCCCGGCGCGTGGCCCACCTGCTCGGTGAAGGCCGGCCTCACCAAGGAGAACGGCGGCGCGGACCGCGACGCCCAGCCGGAGGGCGACGGCGGCTCGACGCCGGCCCCGGCTCCCAGCGACGAGCTCACCGTCAACGGCGACCTCGACCGCCCGACCATCATCGCGATGCAGAAGTGGGTCGGCACGACCCCCGACGGCATCTGGGGCCCGGCCACGACCCGTGCGCTGCAGGCCAAGGTGGGGGCGTCCGTCACCGGGTACCGCGACCGCCAGACCACCGTGCGCGTCCAGACCGTCGTGGGCGCCACCCCCGACGGCGTGTGGGGCCCGAAGACCACCAGCGCCCTGCAGCGGTTCCTGCTCGACGGCGCGGGCGGCTCCGAGCCGGCCCCCGCACCCGCCCCGGCGCCCGAGCCCGCGCCCGAACCGGCCCCCTCGGGCGGTCTCGAGGTCAACGGCATCCTGGACCGGGCGACGACCATCGCGATGCAGAAGTGGGTCGGCACGACCCCCGACGGCATCTGGGGCCCGGCCACGACCCGCGCGCTGCAGGCCAAGGTGGGCGTGTCCGTGGACGGCGTCCGCGGCCCGGAGACCAACCGCGGCGTCCAGCGCACGGTGGGGGCGACGGCCGACGGCATCTGGGGCCCGGCCACCACGCGTGCCCTGCAGACGTACCTGAACAACTTGGGCTGAGCGCTGCGGCCACGGGAGGAGGGGGTGACCCGGAGCGACCCCTGACCCTCCCCTTGAGCCGCTTCCCGGACGCCCCGCGCGGGGGGATCATGGAGCCATGACTGATCCTCAGGCCCAGAACTCGACGCCGGACCCCCAGGGCGGGAAGCCCTGGGTCAACCCCATGGACGCGCCCCCGCCGTTCCCGAACGCGGGGCCCTCGTACAACGCGTACGCCAACCCGTACACCTCCACCCCGAACCCGGGCTGGACGCCGTCCCCGAACTACGCCACCGGCCCCCAGCGCACCTCGGCCGACGAGCGCATGTGGGCGATGCTGGCCCACCTGTCCGCCCCGATCGCCGCGGTCGTCTCGGCCGGCTGGCTCACGATCGTCGGCCCGCTCGTGGTCTACCTCACCCAGAAGGACCGCTCGCACTTCGTGCGCAACGCCTCGGCCGGCGCGTTCAACTTCACCCTCGCGATGTGGCTGGTCAGCCTGATCGGCTGGATCCTGACCTTCACCATCATCGGTGCGATCGTCGGTGTCCCGATGATCCTGATCGGCGCCTTCGGCTCGATCGTGCTGGGCATCGTCGGAGCCATCAAGTCGTGGAACGGCGAGTCCTACACCTACCCGTGGCAGCTGAAGGTCCTCAACTGACCTGACCTGACACACCCCGCAAGACGGCCCGCGGGCTCACCTCGGAAGGTGGGCCCGCGGTGCCATGCGTGGACCGTGTTGCGGGTGCCGTACGCCGGCGAGTTCCAGCAGGCGCTGCACCCGGTAGCGGTGCCCGGCGTACGGCTGCAGCAGTTCCTCGGCAGCGTCGTCGTCGGTCTGCTCGCCGACCAGGGCCCACCCGATGCTGCGGGCGACGTGGTAGTCGCCCAGGCTCACCGCGTCGGCGTCGCCGTGGGCGCGCTGCCGCACCTCCGCGCTCGTCCAGCGCCCGATGCCGGGCACCGAGCGCAGCCGGGCGTCGGCGTCCGGCGCGCCGAGCGTGCGCTCGAGGCCGGACGCCACCCGCGCGGCCCGCTGCAGGGTCACCGACCGGGCATGGTCGACCGGCAGCTGGAGCCATTCCCACGACGGGATCGCCCGCGCCTGCTCGGCGGTGGGGGACAGCCGCAGCCCCAGATCGGCGCCCGGCCCGGGGGCAGGGACGCCGTACCGGCGGACCAGCCGGCGCTGCGCACCGAAGGCCTCCTGCCCGGTCACCTTCTGCTCGATGATCGCAGGGAGCAACGCCTGCCAGACCACCCCGCCGCGCCCGACCCGCCAGTGCCGGTGGGCGTGCCAGGCGCGGGCCAGCACCGGGTGCCCGGGCAGCGGCTCGAAGCCGGCCGGGTCGTCGTCGGCGCCCAGCAGCGCGGGGAGGCTCGCCAGCGCCCAGTCGGCGCCCTCGCCCCACGCGGCCGCCTCGACCACGCCCAGCCCCGCCCGCGGCAGCACCCGGAGGGTCGCCGGCCCCGCCGGGGTGTGGAGCGCTCGCCAGTGCCGGCCAGCCTCGTCGACACGGTAGGTCGGGTCGCCGGCGCCGCGTCGCCAGGTCGACCAGATGGACGCCACCGGACAGGGCCAGGCGGGCGTCCAGGTGCGGGTGCGTTCGGTCATGTCGACGGCGTGGCCCGGAAGGCCCGCCGGGGCGTGGGAACGCTGCCGCTGTGGGCCGGGTTGTCCAGGTCGCGCAGGCGCCCGGCCGCCTCCAGCAGGGACGCCGTGGCCGCCCGGTCGTCGTCGGCCCGGCCGTCGGCCACGGGGTAGCTCGGCGGGACGTCGCGCGCGACCAGGTCGGTGTAGTGCGGCCAGTTCTCGCGCACGTCGTGCAGCAGGTCGCCGAGGCCCGCGGTGGCGGTGCGGTAGCGGATCCAGCGGTGGTTGTCCCAGTCGAAGGACTCAAGGAGCGCAGCCCCCTCCTCGCCGCGGCGGGCGACGTCGGCGACCACCTCGGGCGGCATGGTCAGGTGCAGGCCCCCCGCGTCCTCGGGGATGCGGACCTCGACCACCCGGTCGCGGTTGCCAGCGGCGGGGACGGTCAACGCGTCGCGCCAGTCGACCAGCACGCCCAGGATCGCCTCGACGAACTGGCCCGCCCCCGTGATCGGGCGCACGCGGCCGAGGATGCCGGAGTTGTTCGTCACCGGACGGAACGCCACCGTGTCGGGGAAGTCGGGGTGCGGCGCCTCGAGCGTGACCCCGAAGGTCGGGTGGCCGGGCAGGGGCGCGTCGAAGAACTCCAGCGGGAAGTTCGAGGTCAGCCCGCCGTCGGAGAACCACACCTCGCGGTAGGCCCAGTTGCCCTCGGCCCGGTAGCGGTCGAGCACCCACATCGGGACGGCGCTGACCACGCCGGGGAACGACAGGCTGAGCCGCACGCCGACGACGACCGGCACGTCGGACGGGTGGGGCAGCTGGCGCAGCCGGGTGCCCGGGTGGTGTGGGCAGTGGTCGGGGATGGGCGTCGGCTCGCCGTCGATGCGCTGGCGCTGGGGGTGGGCCGGCTTCGACGCCTCCTCCAGCGCCGCGACGACGCGTGGGGGGAACCACCCGGCCCAGCACGTGGGGCACCAGTGGAAGATCCGCGTGGTGAACGGGAACGTGTAGGGCCGCCGCAACGACAGGCAGGTCGTCATCACCTGCAGGTCGACCCGCGGGGAGAACGCCTCGAGCTCCACCGGGTCGACCACCCGCTCGGCGCTGCCCAGCCGGAGCCGCCGGTGCTGCTCGACCGCCTCGGGGCCCCAGAGGTCGCCGAACGTCAGCACCCGCCCGGCGGGGAGCCCGGCCACGGCGTCGAGGGTGTCGGTGAGCCACTCCGTGAGCGCCCCGCCCGGCTCGGTGCCCTCGGCCGGGTCGGTCAGCCCCCGGACCAGCCCGTACCCGTTGTCGACCATGCGCTCGACGCCGACCCGGACGAACCACCACAGCGACGCGAGGGCGACGATCCCGGCCAGCAAGACAGCCAGGAGCGTGCCGGCGACCAGGGCGGCCCACGGGGCGGCGCCGCCCCACGCCCAGACCGCCAGCCCTAACCCGACCCCGGCGGCCAGGCACAGGACCAGGCCGGGCCCGAGGCGTCCGGACGTGCCGGCCACCGCGTGCCGCAGCGCGGGGCCGACCTTGCCGCCGACCCCGCGCCGGTCGACCAGGGCGAGCACCGCCGCGAGGTGGTGGCGTAGGTCGTGCCGCGGCGCGAACAGCCCCGGCAGGCCGTGGGCCAGCGTGTCGGGCATCGTGTGCAGGAGCTCGAACCCGGTCGGGCCGTCGCCCGCGGGTACGTGGCCACCCGCCCGCTCGTGGCGGTCGAACTCGGCCGCCGCGGTGAACGCGGCCGCGATCGCGCCGGCGGAGGCGCCGCCGATGCGCACGAAGCGGTGCCGCCGGGCCAGCCGCGTGACCAGGTGGGGGTAGACGATGCCGCTCGTCACCCCACCCTTCATCACGAGGTCGCAGGGGGTCGGGGTGGTCATGCGCGAAACCCTACGAGCAGCCGCCGACAAAGAGAACGCCCCCTGCGAGGATGGGCGCATGCCCACGCTCACCCACGTCTGCGTCGTGCACGCGCTACTGCCCGACGACGGCCACTTCGGCGCCACGGCGATCGACAAGCGGCCGGTGTCCGGCCCGGTGCAGGTCAACCGGCTCAACGTGCGCGGCGACGTGCAGGTCGACCGCAAGCACCACGGGGGCCGGTTCCGCGCCGTCTACGTCGTCGCCGACGAGGACGCCGCCGTCATCGAGGCCGAGCTCGGCCGTGCGATGCCGGTCGGGTGGATGGGCGAGAACTTCCGGGTGACCGGAGCGGGGTCGCTCTCCGACGTGCTGGTCGGCGAGCGCTGGCGGGTGGGCGGGGCCGAGATCGCCTTCACCGAGCCGCGGGTCCCGTGCGCCACCTTCGCCCGGTTCGTCGGCGAGCGCGGGTACGTCAAGCGGTTCACCACGCTGGGGCGTCCGGGCGGGATGTGCGAGGTGCTCACGCCCGGCCCCGTCGAGGCCGGGCAGGCGATCGAGGTCGTCCACCGACCCGCACACGGGCTCACCCTCGGGATGGCGTTCGCGAACCGCTACCCGCCGGACGTGGCGGCGGCGTTCCTCGCCGAGGTGCCCGAGGCCGACATCACGCCCGACGTGCTCGCGAAGGCGAGGGCATCGCTGGCCTGACGTGGCCCGGTGTGGTCGGATGGGTCCATGGGACGGCAGGACTGGCAGGACATGCTCAAGCACCGCGTCTCGCGGGTGGCGCACGGGACCGGACGGCGTCCGGTGCTGCAGGCGGCCTACGGCGGGTTGATCGGGGTCGAGTCCGCGGCTGCCGCCGCGTGGGCCGGACGCCGCGGGCGCGGCCCGGTGGACCCCGGCACCCTCACCCTGGTCGTCAAGACCTTCGAGCGGCCCGCCGTGCTGCGGCGCATGCTCGCCAGCGTGCGGAAGGTGTTCGCGGGGCCGGTCGTGGTCGCCGACGACAGTCGCACCCCGGGACGGGTCGACGACCCTCGCACCACCGTGCTCGCCCTGCCCTTCGACACAGGCATCGGGGCCGGCCGCAACGCCCTGCTGGACGCCGTCGAGACCCCGTACGTGTTCATGACCGACGACGACATGGTGCTGCTGCCCGACTTCGATGTCACCCGGGCCATCGACTACCTCGAGCGCAACCCGCAGGTCGACGTGGTCGGCGGGCGGGTCGTGCACCTGCCCCTGTGGCGCACGGCCGACTACTCCTCGGCCGCCCTGTACGCCCAGCGCGGTGAGCCCAAGGTGCGGCAGGGGACGCTCATCGACGGCCTGCCCGTGGCGTACAAGGTGCCCAACTTCTACATCGCGCGCACGGCCTCGGTGCGCTCCATCGGCTACGACGACCGGCTCAAGCGCGTCGACCACAACGACTTCTTCACCTCCGCCTACGGCCGCCTGGTCTGCGTCGTCGACCCGGCGATGGTGTGCCTGCACGCGCACTCGTACTTCGACGCGCACTACCAGGGATTCCGCATGAACACCGCGGCCGACCTGGCCTGGATCGCGCAGAAGTGGGGCGGCCACGATGCGAGCCTGCCGACCGCCGAGGGCGGGCTCACCGCCGGCCAGCGCCTGGCGTTCCACCACGCGGCGGTCGAGGTGGTTGCGCGCGACCTCGGAGTGACGGTGGTGCACGGGGGCGGGCCCGACAGCGAGGCCGTTCGGATCAGCGTCCCCGGCGATGCGGAGCCGCTCCTGGCCGTGCTCGGCACGATGGGCTGGCGTGGCTCGCGGGGCCACCTCACCCACCCGCTGTGGGGCGACCTGCAGGTGCACCCCGCCGGCGAGGGCGTGGCCGACACCGCCCCCGCCAGCTTCACCGGCATCACGGGCCTGGCCGTGGAGGCCGGGCGCTGGCCCGTGCCCGAGGCGGGCGGCGACGTGGGCGGGCCCGCGGCGTCCGGGATTCGTCGCTCGCCGCGTGCGGGCTGGCTGGACGCCGGCGAGATCGTGCTCGCCGCGGCCCTGCCCGCCGGGCCGGTGCTGACCCTCACCTCGCCGGGTGACCTGGTCTTCGCCGGCTTCGGTCCGGGCCGCCGCCCGGCCGACGAGGTCGTCGCCGAGGTGCTGGCCGCCTTCGACGACCCGCCTGCCGACGCGGCCGAACAACTGGACGGTTTCGTGCGCCTTCTCGTGGAGCAGGGGCTGCTCGAGCGCTAGCCTCGGGGGTATGGGGGACGCAGCGGGGGCGGCCAAGCAGGCCGCTGACAAGGGCAAGGACGCCGCTCGGACGATCGAGGGATCGAGTGCGTACCAGTGGCTGGTGAAGGTCGGGCTGGTGTTCTACGGCATCGTCCACCTGCTGGTCGCGGTCACGGCCGTGCGCATGGCGTTGGGCCTGCGCGGCTCGGACGAGGAGGCCTCCAACACCGGGGCGCTCCGCTCGCTCGCCGAGACGCCGCTCGGGGCCGGCCTGCTGTGGGTCGTGGCCGCCGGCTTTTTCGCGCTGGTCGTGTGGCAGGCGGTGACGGCGCTGATCGGGTTCCACGAGTTCGACGGGTTCAAGCGGGTCCGCAAGCGCCTCTCGGCGGCCCTGCGTACCGTGCTGTACGGCTACCTCGGCGTGGCTGCGGCCCGGATCGCCTCGGGCCCCGACGTCGAGGACGGGGAGGACGCCCAGGAGTCGCTGTCTCAGGGACTGCTCGGGCTGCCGTTCGGGCAGGTGCTGGTGGGCATCGTCGGGCTGGCCGTGCTCGGGTACGCCATCGCCCAGGTGAGCAAGGCGTTCCGCACGTCGTTCCATGACGAGCTCGACACCACCCTCACCGGCGCCAAGCTGCGCCTGACCCAGGCCGGCTTCGTCGGCAAGGGCATCGCCATCGGCATCGTCGGCGCGCTGTTCCTGTGGGCGGCGCTGGACGCCGACGCCCAGAAGGCCGGCGGCCTGGACAAGGCACTGCAGCAGGCGCTGCAGCAACCCCTCGGGATGTGGCTGCTGCTGGCCCTGGCCCTGGGCATCGGCGCCTACGGCATCTACTGCTTCTTCTGGGCCAGACACCCCAAGCACGCCTGACCGGACGACGCCCCACACGGGTCCGGGTGGGGCGCGACTCAGTCGTCCAGCTCGCACCGGATCGCGGTCGCCCAGTCGGGCACCTCGGGGGCCTCGTCCCCCCGGCGGAGCAGCAGGGCCACCACGACCGCGCAGCCGGCGGGCGGCGTGGCGGGCCACGGCGTCCACCCATCGGTCAGGACCACCGCGAGGGTCGGGCGCGGGCGCACCTCCTCGAGTGCGGCCATCGCCGCCCGGAGGTCGGTGCCGCCGCCCCCGTGCAGCACGGCGTCCCGGGCCCGGCGCACCCGGGTGACCGCCTGCACCGCCGCGTCGCAGGCCAGCACGGTGACCGACGACCCGGCCACCCCGAGGGCGCGCAACGCGCCGTCCACCTCGCCGAGGGCACGACCCAGCAGCGCGTCGTCGACCGAGCCCGAGGTGTCGACGACCATCGCCACGGTGGGGTTCGGACGCCGCCAGCCGGGCAGGAACATGCCGGGCGTCGAGGCCGCCCGGCGGTTGGGGCGGGTCCAGGTGGTGTGGGTGCGCCCCGACGTCCAGCCCACACCGCGCCGGACGGCCTGGGCGAGCAGCTGCTCCCAGGGCAACGTCGGCTCGGTCATCCGCCGCACCCACCGGGCGGCCTCGCCGGGGGTGTCGCCGCGCCCGCCCTTGCGGCCGCGGTACTCGATCGCCACCACCTCGCGGACGCCCTGCGCGTGGCCGGCGTCCACCAGGCCCACGTCGGCCTCGGGCGGAAGCTCCCAGGGGCGGGGGAGTCCGTCGACCGAGCTGCCGTGGCCGTGCTCGCCCTCGGGGGGTTCCTCGGGCTCGGGGTCGCCGGCGGGCAGGCGGGTGAGGGTGGCCCAGTACTCCTCGGCCGGACGCCCCGGCGGCAGCTTCCCCGGGTGCCCGGCGCGCAGCGCCCCGGCGTTCGCGACCAGGTCGGCGGACGCCACCCCCTCGGGGGACAGCGTGTCGAACAGGGCCAGGTCGGTCGCCCGGTGCCACGCGGCGCCCGTGGCCCGGTCGACCCCGACCGAGCGGGCCCGCCCGGCGTGGTCGAGCAGCAGGTGCCAGAGCTCATGGGCCAGCTCCCGGGCCAGCGCCTCGACCTCGATCGACGCCGCCCAGTCGGGGTTCACGTACAGCCGCCAGTGCTCGTCGGAGGCGATCCGCGGCACCTCGGTCGTCTCGACCGTCACCAGGGCGTAGAGGCCGCGGGCCAGATAGGGCAGACGGGCCCCGGCGTCGGCGATCAGCCAGAGCTTGGCCGCGGCGACCGCGTCACCGGCGCGCCGCACGGCCGGTCCCCGTCCCGCCCGAACCCGTGGCGCCCGGGCCGGGCCCCGCCCCCGGCAGCAGCCCGGCCAGCGCCAGCACCGACGCGAAGACCTTCACCTCGGGCGGCAGGGCGGCGCCGGCGGGCCGCGTGCGCAGCAGCGCCCGGACCGCCGGCACCGCCGGGTCGACGCCCGCCTGGTCGGCCGCGGTGCAACAGGCTACGACCGCGGCCGACCACGCCTGCGGCGTCCCGGCCTGGGTGGCCGCGCCCACCACGCCCTGCAGCGTGACGTACACGTGGTCGGCGCGGGCCCCGGTGAACCAGGCGCCGGTGGGGTCCTCGAGGAGGGCCCGGCTGTCGGGCAGGTCCTGCGCGGCGGCCCACGCGAGGAACTCGTGGGCCGCGGCCCCGCCGACGCACCCCGCGACGAGCAGCCGCACGACCGCGTCGGACGCCTCGACCGCCCGGGCGAGGGCGACGAGCCGGGCCGCGTAGTCCCAGGTGCGGGGCGTCGGGAACGCCCGGCCGCGGTCGACCGCGGCCTTCGGGACCGAGCTCAGCTGGCTCGACCGCGCCCGCAGGAACCCCGAGACCAGCACCCGCTGCGCCAGCAGGTGCCGGTCGAAGTCGTCGGGCAGCGCGTACACCGGCATCGTCGGCCACGCGCCGGTGACGAGCGCCTCGGAGTAGACCTCCAGGGGCAGCTCCCAGTCCAGGTGCACGAACCGGGACGCCGTGGGCGCGGCCAGCTCCCACCCGGCCGCGGCCACGTCGGCGGGGTTGGCCGCGGCGAGGAAGCTCACGGTCGGCGGCAGCTGCAGGGCGCCCACCTCGTAGTGGGTCAGCGGGCGCAGCGCGGCCGCCTGCAGGGCCGGTGAGGCGGTCGAGAACTCGTCGAAGAACGCGATCGCCGGGCCCGCGTGGTCGCGCAGGCGCACCGCCCAGGCGGGCGGGGCCAGGTCGACCCGGCCGTCGACGAGCACGGGCAGCCCGGCGAAGTCGGAGGGCTCGTAGTGGCTGATGATCAGCGTCTCGACGTGCCACCCCGCGGTGCGGGCCGACTCGATCGCCGCCGTCTTGCCCTGCCCGGGGTCACCCCACAGCAGCGCCGGGATGCGGGCGGACACGCAGATGCCCACCGCCTGCAGGAGGTTCTCGTAGCCGGTCCGGTTCATCGGGGTACCTCCAGGTGGATGGTGGGCGTGCGGGTGGCGGAGAGGTGGGCCACGGCATCCGGGGCGGTGCCGTGGCGGGCGAGCGCGAGCGCGGCGGTGACGGTGTCGACCGCGAGGCCGCGCTTCGCCGCGAGGCCGACGGTGCGGGCCACGGCCGCCGGGGCGGGGGCGCACCGTGGGTCGAGCGCGGCGTGCGGGTCGTGGCGGTACAGCTCGACCAGGTCACGGACCGCGGGCGTGGTGCCCGACTCCTGCCAGCGGCCCAGGACGGTGGCGGCCCGCGGCACGTCGACGCCGGTCTCGGACGCGTACGCCTTCGCGTGGACGAGGTCGTAGGCGTCGCCGGCGAACACGCGGTCGATGGTGGCGAGCGGCACGCCGGCCTCGACCCAGGCCAGCCGTTCGTCGGGGCGCCGGGCGTCGCGGGGCGTCCGGTGCTGGGCTGCCCAGGCCAGCACGACCGGGCCGTGCGGGACGAACTTCTCCAGCACCGCCCACTCGCGCGGCGCGTAGAGGTGGGCGACCACGACGTGGGTCGGGATCGGGATGCCGGTGGGGGACAGCTGGCGGCACAGCTCGGGCACCAGCGCGAACGGGACGCCTGCCGCCCACAGCCGATCGGCCGCGTCGGGCTCGGCGAGCAGCCCCTCGGCCGCGGAGCGCGGCATCGGGTTGGTCCCGCCGGCGGGCACCGCGAACCCGAGGGCCTCGACGGTCGCGGCGAGGCGTGCGGGGCTGGAGCGCCACGCCTTCGCCCAGTGGCCGAGCGAGCGCAGGTGCTCGGCCGCCTGAGCGGCGGTCGGCCAGGTCTCCTCCTCGCACCCGCAGCCGGCGGCGGGGGCGAGCGCCGCCCAGTGGGCGGTGCCGACGTTGACGACGTCGGCGGGCCGGGTGCGCAGCGTGTGCTCGAGGAGGCCCCACGCCGCCGGCAGGTCGTGGTCGGCCAGCTCGACGCAGGTGAGGTGGCCGCCCAGGGCGACGCCGATGCGCTCGAGGTCGAGGTCGTGGGGGGTGGTGAGCCGGCCGTCGGCGTCCACCGTCACGTCGTGGACGGTGGGTTTGCCCCGGGGGGCGGTGCGGCAGTTGACCCTGACGGTCAGGCCCTCGGGCGGCACGATCGAGGGGGTTCGCGGCTCGTCCATCGGCCCACCTCGTTTCGAACAGGCGTTCGCTGGGGCATCGATCAAACAACATCGATGGGATTCGCGTCAAAGAGCCCTGTGGGATGGCGTGTCACGCCACCCCACAGGGCCCGGTGGATCAGGCCTCGGTCTCGTCGACGAGGGCGCGGTAGACGTCGCGGCGGGCGCTCGTGAGCACCTCGGCCAGGCGCTCGCGCTGGGCGTCGGACGCCGTGCGCGCGGCATGGCGGACGGCCTCGACGAGGTCGCGGGTCAGGGCGTGGAGGTCGGGGCCGGCGGCGTCCGCGGCGTCCCGCTGGAACGGGTTCGGCCAGGTGGCGCGGCTCTCCTCGACGTGCTGGACGCCGGTGGGGGTGAGGCTGGCGAGCTTGCGCCCGTCGGACTCGGCCAGGGTGACCAGGCCCTCGTCGGAGAGCACGGCCAGGGTGGGGTAGATGGCGCCGGGGCTGGGGGTCCAGCGACCCTCGGAGCGCTCGGCGATGGTCTGCATCAGCTGGTAGCCGTGCATCGGCTCCTCGGCGAGGAGCGTGAGGACGGCGGCGCGCACGTCGCCGCGCTGGGCGCGTCGGCCGCGGCCTCGTCCGCCACCGTGACGGTGGCCCTCGCCACCGCGTCGGGGGCCTCCGCGGCCCTCGTGGCGTCGCCCGCGGCGCGGGCCCTGGGGGTTCATGTCGTTCATGTCGGGGTTCATGGTGGTTCCTTCCGGTTGTCGTTCACCATGACAGTAACGATATATCAAAGCATGTCACGATGCAAACTCAAGCCCTCGGCGCGTGTTGCACCAACCACCCGAAAGGGTGCTGACAAGCGACGATGCCGCCTCCTAGCGTGTTTCGGGAGGCCACACGTGCCGTGTGGCTGCCAACCCGAAGGAGAGCCAGATGTCCTCGTTCAACCAGGACCCGTATCGCCCCGTGGGTGACCCGACCGTGACGTCGACGAGCGAGACGGGGGAGCGCGCCCGCGCCGCCGCCGACTCGATCGCAGGCCCGGCCGGCGACGTGAAGGACACCGCGGTCGCCGCGGGGAAGGACGTGCTCGAGACCGCGAAGCACGAGGCCGGGCAGGTCGTGGGGGAGGCCAAGACCCAAGGTCGCCGGCTGCTCGACGAGTCCGTCGGTGAGCTGCGTGGTCAGGCCGAAACGATCCAGGCCCGCCTCGCCGACACCGTCCAGGCGCTGACCGACGAGCTGTCGGCCATGGCGTCCGCCCCCGACGCGAACGGCCCGCTGGCCCAGTTCGCCGGCAGCGGCCGCGACCTCGGTGACCGCGCCGCCGCGTGGCTGCGCGACAACGACCTCGACCAGGCGCTGCACGGCGTCCGTCGGTACGCGGCGCGCAACCCGTGGGCGTTCCTCGCGATCGCCGGCGGTGCCGGCCTGCTCGCCGGACGCCTCGCGCGCGGCCTCCGCGACGCCGACCAGCCCGACGAGGTCGGCACCTACCGCCGCCAGGCGCTCGGCACGACCGAGACCTACGCCTACGACCGCGTGAGCGATACGGGCACCTACCCCGCCACGACGTTCCCCGAGCCGACCCTCGACCCCCGGGGCGACGCATGACCGAGCAGATCCCCGTGGGCGGCGGGTCGCACGCCGCCCCCCGGACGCCCGCGGACCGCGCGCTGGCGCAGGCCGTGGACGCCACGGGCACGTACCACGGTGAGGACGACCCGCGCTCGCTGGGCGACATCGCCAGCGACCTGCTGTCGGACGCCTCGACGCTGATCCGCCAGGAGGTGGACCTCGCCAAGGCCGAGCTCCAGCAGTCGGCCACCCGCGCCGGCAAGGGTGCGGGCCTCATGGGCGGGGCCGGCGTGGCCGGGGGGTTCGCCCTCCTGTTCGCCTCCCTCGCCGCATGGTGGGGCATCGCGGTCCTGATCGGGACCGTCGACAGCCCGGCCCTCGGCTGGTCCGGCCTCATCATCGCGGTCGTGTACGCGATCGTCGCGCTCGTGCTGCTCTCGATGGGCAAGGGCGAGTTCAAGCGGGTCAAGGGACTGCCCCGCACCGCCGAAACCGTCAGCAAGATTCCGAACGCCGCCACCGGCAACGAGGAGAAGAACCGATGACCAGCAACCCGGACGACATCCGTCGCGACATCGAGCGCACCCGCGCCGACCTGAGCCACAACGTGAACGCGCTCGCCGACCAGGCGAACCCGGCCAACATCGCCCGCCGTCAGGTGGACAGGGTGACCGGTGGGGCGCGCGACCTCAAGACCCGGATCTTCGGCGACCCGCACGACCCGTGGGACGACGGGGCCGTCGGTGACGTGCAGCACCGGGCCGCCGGCGCCATGGAGGACGCCCGCGTGGCCGCCGCCGGCGCCGTGGGGGATGCCAAGGACGCCGTGCAGGACGCCCCCCGCCAGGTCCGTCGGCAGACCCAGGGCAACCCGCTCGCCGCGGGCCTCATCGCCTTCGGCCTCGGCGCCCTCGTGGGTGGTGCGGGAGGATGAAGTCAGGAGGTGAGGGATGAGCACGTATGTTCGGCCGGCTGAGGCCATGGTCGTCGAGCGCCGCCACGTCGAGGCACACGACCGCGACGGGGCGACGGCGCTCGTCGAGGAGCTCTTCGGCTCGCAGTGCACCTGCAGCGGTGAGGGCGAGACGCACTTCTCGCTGACCTCCGCGACGGCGGGCCCGCTGCGTGCCGACCACGTGTCCTCCTCCCTCGAGGTGTCCCGGGTGGTCGACCCGGCACCCGGCCTCACGATCCTGCACACCGTGCGGGGCACCAGCACGCTGAGCGTGTGGGGGGAGGAGCACGAGGTCCGCCCCGGCGACTCGGTGCTCACCCCGGTGGGCGTCCCCACCTCCCTGCACTGCCGCGGTTTCGAGAAGATGTTCCTCACGATCCCGTTCGACCGGGTGGCGGCGGTGGCCGAGCGCACCACCGGCTGCCGGCCGGGCGGGTTCCGCTTCACCGGGGTCCGGCCGGTCTCGGCCGCCTGGCACCGGCACTGGGTCGGCATGCTGCGCTACGTGTTCGCCACGCTCGCGGCGTCCGGCAGCCCCGCGGCCCACCCCCTGGTCAACGACCAGCTCGTCGAGTCGGCCGCGCTCACCACCCTCAAGGCCTTCCCCAACACGGCGCTCGCCGTGCCGCGCACGCGGTCGGCGCGGGTCAGCCTCGCCACGGTCACCCGCGCCGAGGCGTACATGGAGCAGCACGCGGCCGACCCGATCTCCATCCACGAGGTCGCGGACGCCGCGGGCACGGGCGTGCGCGCGCTCCAGCAGGCGTTCCAGCGTCGCCGCGGCCTCTCACCGGCCGCCTTCCTCCGGGCCACCCGCCTGGCGCGCGCCCACGACGACCTGGTCGCTGCGGACCCCGAGGGGACCACGGGGATCGACGACATCGCCCGGCGCTGGGGCTTCCCCAACCCGCGGCGGTTCGCCGCCGAGTTCCGGGCCACGTACGGCTGCTCGCCCACGGAGGCGTTCGGGTCAGGCTGAGGGCGTCGTCACGCCTAGTCAGTTGGGAATAGTAGTCCGGTCGACAGATGGAACACCGACCTTGCGTCGGGGTATCCTGACGTCGATCGGGGGGATACATGCGACGTCCGGAACTCACGGAGTTCGACACGCGCGACCCCGAGCGCGCCCGCGCACAGATCGAGCAGGCGTACGCCAGCCACCACTTCGCCGTCACCGACGACGAGGACGGGTTCGAGTACAAGCACCGCCGCATCGACATGGGTGGGGTGCGGATCGATCGACTGAGCCACACCTCCACCCTGGAGCTCGCCGTGGACGCACCCGGTTACCCGATGGTTGCCCGCGTTCTGTCCGGTCGGCTCACCAGTACCACCGAGGGCGTCCCGCGTGAGCTCGGCGCCGGTGACGTCTGCCTGGTGGCGCGACCCCAGGGCCACCACGTCCATCGCCTGTCCTGCGCCACCCTCGAGGTGGTCAGCGTCGACCCGCGGATCTTCGCCCGGCTGGACGCGGCCTCCGTGGAGCGCCTCGACCACCTGGGCGTCGATCCCCTCGACGCCTCGGCGGCACAGGTGTGGGCCCAGGCCGTCGCGTACGTGGCCAAGACCACGGCCGACGACGTGGCCGGCGAGAGCCCGCTGGTGCTGGCGCAGGCCGGGCGCCTGCTCGCCGCGACCCTGATCGCCCTGTTCGACCGTGAGGAGGGCGCGGGCGTCCCGTCGGAGGCGAGCTCCACCTCCGAGACCGTGCAGCGGGCGGTGGAGTTCATCGAGGCCGACCCGACCGCCGACATCGGCGTCGAGGACATCGCGGCGGCCAGCCACGTGACCGCCCGCGCGCTCCAGTTGGCCTTCCGCCGCCACCTCGACACCACCCCGATGGCCTACGTGCGGCGGGTGCGACTGCAGCGCCTGCACCAGGAGCTTCGTCACGCCGATCCCGCCGACGGCGCGACCGTGACGGCCGCAGCGGCACGGTGGGGCTTCCAGCAGATGGGGCGCCTCAGTGCGCAGTACCGCGACCTGTTCGGGGAGTCCCCCCGGGACACCCTCCGCCGGCCGTAGGGCTTCGTTCTCGTCGGTGTGACCGTTCGTTCGGCGTCCTATCGCCGCCCCCAGTGCATGCGTGAGGCTGGATGCACGTCCTCATCACGGGGGTGAGTGACACCAGAGCCGCGTTGCGAGGAGGCGACATGATCCACGGAAGTGCACGTACCCAGAGCCGGTCCCACGGTGCGGTCCTGCCGCTGCGCCGGACCGTCCGGGTGGCGCTCGTCGACGACTGCGAGGTCGTGGCCCTGGGCCTGCGCCAGCTGCTGGGCGCGCACCCCGACATCGAGGTCGTGGGCGCCGGAGGCATGGCCGAGCGCACTGCCGACGTGCTCCTGTTCGACCCGTGGTTGCAGCGCGACGGCGAGCCGGATGCCGGCCCGCTGCCCCAGGGGCGCGGCGCGCTGGTCGTCTACACGTGGGACACACGCCGGGCCCCCGCCGAGCAGACCCTGGGCCAGGGCGTCCGCGGGTGCCTGTCCAAGGCCCTCTCCGGTGACGACCTCGCCAAGGCGCTGCGCCGGATCTCCCGCGGGCACGTCGTGGTCGCGTGGGGCGTGGACCCCGCCGACGACGAGGGGACGGCCGCCGAGCGCGCCGGCCTGAGCCCCCGCGAGACCGAGGTCCTCGGCCTGATCGGCCGTGGCCTCACCAACGAGGCCATCGCGCAGACACTCTTCCTGAGCCCGAACTCCATCAAGTCGCACATCCGCAGCGCCTACCGCAAGATCTGCGTCGAGCGCCGCTCCCAGGCCGTGAAGTGGGTGCACGAGCACGGCCTGCGCCTGGACACGCTGGCACTGCCCGGTCCGGCCGCCTGATCCACCCCTCGCACCGGGCACGCCACCCCGGACACCAGAACCCGCACCGCATCCTCCCTCCGCGGTGCGGGTTCTGCACGTCCGGGGCAAGCGCAGGTAAAACAACGCAAAGTCCCAAGAAACCTCTTGACTCTATGTGGGTTTTGGTTGACGCTGGTGCGCAGTGGACGGAGTCGTCCACCCCGGGCGCACCGCAGCGGCCGGTTTACCCACGGAGGACGGCAGGACGCTCACTGAACCTCGCGTCGACACGCCGAAGGGCCCCGGCGCACGGGCCCAGGTCCAGAAGTTCGGCACCTTCCTGTCGAACATGGTCATGCCCAACATCGGCGCGTTCATCGCCTGGGGCCTCATCACCTCGCTCTTCATCGAAGCCGGCTGGCTGAACCTCGCGGCCGGCGGCACCCTCCCGGCCGACAGCTGGGTCGCCCAGCTCGGAGGCTGGGGCACTCGCATGGTCGACGGGGAGGAGGTCGCCAACACCGGCATCGTCGGCCCGATGATCAGCTACCTGCTGCCGCTGCTGATCGGCTACACCGGTGGCCGCATGGTCTACAACGAGCGTGGCCCCCGCGGTGGCGTGGTCGGCGCGATCGCCACCATGGGCGTCATCGCCGGTACCTCGATCCCGATGTTCATGGGCGCCATGATCATGGGCCCGCTCGGCGGCTGGACGATGAAGAAGATCGACGCCCTGTGGGACGGCAAGATCAAGCCCGGCTTCGAGATGCTCGTCGACAACTTCTCCGCCGGCATCTGGGGCGCCATCCTGGCCGTGGCCGGCTTCTTCGCCCTGAGCCCGGTCGTCACCGGTGTCAGCACCGCGATGGGCGCCGGCGTGCAGGTGCTCGTGAACAACGGCCTGCTGCCGCTGACCTCGGTGCTCATCGAGCCGGCCAAGATCCTGTTCCTCAACAACGCGATCAACCACGGCGTCCTGACCCCGCTCGGCCTGGCCCAGTCGCAGGCCACCGGCCAGTCGATCCTGTTCCTGCTCGAGGCCAACCCCGGCCCCGGCCTGGGCATCCTGCTGGCCTTCATGCTCTTCGGGAAGGGTGCGGCCAAGGCCTCGGCCCCCGGCGCCGCGATCATCCACTTCCTCGGTGGCATCCACGAGATCTACTTCCCGTACGTGCTGATGAAGCCCGTCATGATCATCGCCGCGATCGCCGGTGGAGCCAGCGGCGTCCTGATGAACGTGCTGTTCAACGGCGGCCTGCGCTCCCCGGCGGCCCCGGGCTCGATCATCGCGGTCTACGCGTCGATCACCCCGCAGGGCATCGTGGGCGTCACCATCTCCTGGATCGTCGCGGCCGCGGTCTCGTTCGCCGTCGGCGCCCTGCTGCTGCGCCTGTCGAAGGACAAGGGTGAGGGCGACCTCGGCGCCGCCACCGCCTCGATGGAGTCGATGAAGGGCAAGAAGTCCTCCGTCTCCTCCACCCTCGCCGGCACCGGCGCCGCCGCGCTCTCCGGCCCGGTCCGCAACGTCGTGTTCGCCTGCGACGCCGGCATGGGCTCCTCGGCGATGGGTGCCTCGGTGCTCCGCAAGAAGATCCAGGACGCCGGGTTCAGCGACGTCAAGGTGGTCAACCAGGCCATCGCGAACCTGACCGACTCCTACGACATCATCGTCACCCACAAGGACCTGGCCGCCCGGGCCGCCCCCCTCGTGCCGTCGGCCGCCCTGTACACCGTCGACAACTTCATGGGCAGCCCCGTCTACGACGAGGTCGTGGAGGCCGTCAAGGCCGCCAACGCGCCCACGGCGTCCGACGCCCCCGCGAAGCCGAAGCGCAAGAAGAAGGCGCTCGACCCGAACGTGCTGCCGCGCGAGGCCGTGCGCCTGGGTCTGATCGCCGCTGACAAGGAGGACGCGATCCGGATGGCCGGCCAGACCCTGGTCGCCATCGGAGCGGCCGATGAGGGCTACATTGACGGCATGCTCGAGCGCGAGACCCAGGTGTCGACGTTCATGGGCAACGGCGTGGCGATCCCGCACGGCACCAACGAGAGCCGTGGCCACATCAAGCGTGCGGCGCTCGGGTTCCTGCAGTTCCCCGGTGGGGTCGACTGGAACGGCAAGACTGCTTATGTCGCGATCCCGATCGCATCGAACTCCGACGAGCACGTGGGCATCCTGAGCGCCCTCGCGACGGTGCTCGCCGACAAGTCCAAGGCCGAGCGGCTGCGGACGACCACCAGTGTTGACGAGGTGCTGGACCTGCTGGCACCGGAAGAGGATTGATGACATGAAGGCACTCCGTTTCTACGCGCCCGGCGATGTGCGGCTGGAAGACGTCCCCGAGCCGGTCTGCGGGCCGGACGAGGTCAAGATCAAGGTCAAGAACTGCTCGACCTGTGGCACCGACGTGAAGATCCGCAACAACGGACACGTCAACATCACCCGCGTCACGACCATGGGCCACGAGGTGGCCGGCGAGGTCGTCGAGGTCGGCGCGGACGCGCTGGGTGGGTTTGCCGTCGGCGACCGCGTCCAGGTGATCGCGGCCGTGCCGTGCGGCGACTGCCACGAGTGCAACAAGGGCTGGATGGAGGTCTGCGCCAACCAGACCTCGGTCGGCTACCAGTACGACGGCGGCTTCGCCGAGTACATGATCGTGCCGAAGGAGGTGCTGAAGGTCGACGGCCTCAACCGCATCCCTGACGGCGTCGGCTACGACGAGGCCTCGGCCGCCGAGCCGTTCGCCTGCGCGATCAACGCCCAGGAGCAGCTCGGCATCGAGGAGGGCGACTTCGTCGTCGTCTTCGGCGCCGGCCCGATCGGGTGCATGCACATCCGCATCGCCCGCGGCGTCCACAAGGCCGGCACCATCGTGCTCGTCGACATCAACGCCGAGCGACTGGCCATGTCGGCCGAGGCGGTCCACCCCGACCTGACCATCGACGCCTCGTCGGTCAACGTCGTCGAGGAGGTCATGCGGCTCACCGACGGTCGCGGCGCCGACGTGATCATCACCGCCACCCCGGCCAACATCAACCAGGAGCAGGCCATCAACATGGCGGCCCGCAACGGCCGGATCTCGTTCTTCGGCGGCCTGCCCAAGACCAACCCGATGATCGAGTGCGACAGCAACCTGGTGCACTACCGCCAGCTGCACATCCACGGCGCCAACGGGTCGGCCCCGGCCCACCACAAGCGCGCGCTGGAGTACATCTCCACCGGTCAGATCCCGGTCAAGGACCTGATTACGCGCCACGTGCCGCTGGAGAACGTGCTCGACGCGTTCGACATCGTCGCCAAGGGCGAGGCCATCAAGGTGACCGTCGAGCCCTGACCCTGAGTTGAGTGTCCGCCGTTTGCGGCCTGTCGTTCGTGCGCCATGGCGTGCGTCCGGCAGGCCGCATTCGGCGTACAGGGGTCAGGGGCGCGGACGCCGCTCGTGCAGTTCCCTGACCCGCCGGGCGAGGTCGGGGTCGGGGCCGTCGACGTGGGCTTGGGGGACGATCGTCGTGATGGGGAGGGTGGCCACGGGTGCAGGCGGGAACCCGAGGTCGGTCAGCCACTCTCCCAGCTGCTCGGACGAGGACGCGTAGACGATGCGGCCCAGCCCGACCCAGCCGTGCGCGGCGGCGCACATCGTGCAATGCTCGCCGGAGGTGTAGACGGTGGCTTCTGCGCGCTCGTAGGGGGTCAGGTGGGCGGCGGCCCAGCGGGCGATCGCGAACTCCGGGTGCTGGGTGTGGTCGCCGCCGGCGACATGGTTGTGGTCCTCGAACAGGGTCTCGCCCGTGGCTGAGACCAGGACCGACCCGAACGGTTCGTCGCCTGCCTTGAGTGCCTGCTCGGCGAGGTCGACGGCTCGGGTCAGGAACGTGCGGTCGGTGTCGGTGATGGGC